>NZ_JAPCZO010000034.1:0-74790 GCF_025941625.1 Rhizobium acaciae | reverse complement strand
GCTGGTCGGTGTGCCGTGCCGCTGCGCTTCCCGTTGAGCCATGCTGCAACCTCACTCCAGCCTCATCCTGAGGTGCCCCGAAGGGGCCTCGAAGGACGGGGCTGGTCGCCCGCCTCTCGCGCTGATCGACATCACCAGGGGGTCAAAATTGCCACGCCTAAACACAGGCGATCGGATTGACAGAAGATTAGCGGTTCGCACATACCTGCAGGGCCTGTTCTAAGAGGGATATTGACGGATCCACCGTGAAATTGACGTTGCTGCAAGTTTTGAGGACATTGTGGGCGCAGGCGAGCAAGTGCCAAACACATGTCGCTCTCAAGGGACATAAGGAAGCAAGACTGTGATCTACGAGCTCAGAATTTACGAGTGCCTGCCCGGCCGATTGCCCGCGCTGCTCAACCGCTTTGCCGAACATACGCTGGCAATATGGGACAAGCACGGCATCAAGCAGGCGGGTTTCTTCACCACAATCGTGGGCGAAAGCAGCCAGCGTCTCACCTATCTCATCGCCTGGGAATCTCTAGCCGATCGCGAGGTGAAATGGAAAGCTTTCACCACTGATCCTGCATGGCTTAAGGTCCGCGACGAGTCAGAGCGCGACGGGCAAATCCTCTCCAATATCTCTAGCCAGCTGTTGTCACCGACCGCCTTTTCGGCAGTAAAGTAAGACACCACCGATCCCCGCTTGCCGCCAGTCGGAATTCCACCCGATCTGGTCATCGGCGGAAGCGATGAAGAACGGCAGCTCCTAGAACAGGATGATTTTAGGCCCGGTCGGCCTAAAATCTGAATCCTGTTCTAAATTAAATAGTTGGAGCATGATGTCGTCCGAAAACCGACCACACTTTTCGGCATCATGCTCTAGGATATCGCCAACGCTGCCCGAACGGCCGGAATGGGCGCTTCGCCGACGGCTCTTCGTCACCGTCGGCAAAATCGCTTCGGTCAGATCTCAGTGGCTTCGGAGAGCGAAGCGCGCCCGCGCCAGATGCCGCCGCCGCTGTTCTCGTGGGCGAGCAGGCGGCTTGCGGCGGGGTGAGGGCCGGTAGACGTCGGATGAACCCTTTCCGTTGCCGCTCCATGGGAGTATTTTGCTCTCAATCTGTCTCAACTTGGCGTTGGAGAGTGCAGTGTTTGTGGACGGCAGTCGCAGGTTTCTGCTCTTCTTGGCCGTCGCATCGTGTCAGCTGACGTTCGCGCCACGATTGGGTGCGGCAGACGACACCGTTACGATCGACAGCGGAATGCTGAAGGGTGAGAGGTCGGGCACGGTCGTCGGCTTCAAAGGCATACCCTATGCGGCACCGCCGGTTGGTGATCTGAGATGGCGTAATCCGAGACCAGCGGAGACATGGAGCGGTATCAAGGATGCCCGCGATTTCGGTCCGTCCTGCATGCAGACCGACGACCTGCCGAAGTCGGAGGATTGTTTGACCCTCAATGTCTGGACACCCGTCAAGCGTCCTCGGACACCCCTGCCGGTGATGGTTTGGATTTATGGCGGCGCTCTTGTCCATGGAAACACCCCTCAATATCCTGGTGGTCAGCTCGCCGCCCAGAGAGTTGTGTTCGTCAGCATGAACTACCGCGTGGGCCGGCTAGGTTACTTTGCCCATCCTGCACTGATGAAGGAAGCCCCTGACGAGCCCGTCGGCAATTATGGTTACATGGACCAGCTTGCAGCCCTGAAATGGGTCCAGAAAAATGTCGAAGCCTTCGGCGGCGATCCGAAGAAAGTGACGATATTCGGAGAGTCGGCCGGTGGCGGCTCGGTGATGGCGCACATGATATCGCCGTTGTCACGGGGGCTTTTCCGCGGCGCCATTCTACAGTCACCGGGCCTGCCGACCGCGCGTGCTGAGAGTACGCCTTTGTCAACGTTGAAAGAAGCAGAGAAAATCGCCTTGGACTATGCGGCTTCTCTGGGAATCAATGGCAGCGATGCCGAGGCTCTCACGGCCCTTCGGGCGCTGCCTGCGGAAAAGCTGAGCGAGGGTGCATCGTCACAAGAGGTGCTGGAGGGAATGTCGACGGGCGAGCCGGTCCTCGGCATCTCAGGCGCGATGATTGACGGACGGTTTTTGCTCGAAACGCCGGAAGCGGCTTTTGCGGCAGGCCGTCAAGCACCGGTTCCTGTCATCGTCGGGGCAAATGATCGTGATCTCGGTATCGGTGAGGCCGCGACGAAAGACGATCTCTTCGCGCTCTTCGGGAAACATGCAGCCGAAGCGCGCACCCTCTACGATCCCACCGGCCAACAGACCCTCGATGAACTGAAGCAGCAGGTTCTGGCCGACAAAACGCTTGTCGAACCATCCCGCCATCTCGCTGACGAGATGATCCGCGCTGGTCAGCCGACGTGGTGGTATCGTTTCTCCTATGTCGCCGAGGCTCTCCGCAACGATCCGGCATGGAAAGGCACTCTCCACGGCTTCGAAATTCCGTATACGCTCAACATTCCAAACGCAGTGGTGAAAGACAAGGTTACGCCTGCCGACTGGGCCATGGCCACATTGGTGAGTGATTACTGGGTCGAATTTGCAAGGCGCGGTGACCCCAATGGCGGCTCACGGCCAAAATGGCCTCACCACGACCCATTCGTCCACAGGGTCATCGACTTCACCAATCACGGCGCGACGGTAGGAGCAGATCCGCTGAAGCCGAGGCTCGACCTCTGGCAAAGCTATTGGGAGGAAAAGAGGTGACGGGGTCGGTGCGTCGGCGAAGCCCCACGTCAGGGTTCCCAAAGAGACGGCCACGTGTCCAGACCCGGTCAGAGGAATTTCTGGCTCGTCCATTCCACTAGCTTAGGCGCGGGCGAAGCGACGGCTCAACGGACAAGATGCCGGCGCCTCACTGAGCGATCAAGCTCGGCAATCCCTGAACCTTGGTGACCGGAGGCGGATTCCATTTGCCGGTGAGGGCGTCTGCCTTTGGGCTGTAGAGACGCATGGTGAGGTTGAACGCCCCCTTGGGTGCGGGCAGCCAGTTGGCTTCCTTGTCTGTGCCGGGGCTCTCGTTCTGGAAATAGATGTCGAGAGAGCCGTCGGCATTGATCTTGAACGGCATCCAGCTGCTGACCGCAAACCGGTTGAGCACGCTTGCCACCTGGAAACCGTCCGTGTCGTAGAGGGTGATCGACCAGAACGCGTTGACCGGCGGCGTTGCTCCCTTCTCGAAGTGAATCATGTACTTGTTGGCGCCATCGAGCGGCTTGCCGGTTTCGTCGGCGAGGTTCAGCGGGTAGATCGCGTCGTCAGGAAGATTGGCGCCGAGCCCGAATTGCGTGACGATCGCCCGCTTCAGGTAGTAATTTCCGTAGACGCCCATGGTGTCGGTATTCATCGACCAGCCGTTCGCAACGCGCGAAAGGGTCGCCACCTTCCACGCCATCAGCTGCTGGGCTGCTTCAGGCACATCTTGCAGCGCCTTCTTGACGGCAGGGGCGAGCTTATCGAAGTCGAAGCTCTTGCCGGGCTCGATGCCGATGCGTTTCATCTGCGCGACGATCGGCTGGTCGGTCATGTGGGGCGGGTGCAGTTTCAGCAGTTCGGCGGCGTAGGTGAAGTATGTCGCGGCCGACATGGTATCGACCTGGATCTTCGGCGGCGTTTTCATATCGACGCTCGGGTCGATCTTGGCTGTGACCGGCTGGGCCGCCTTGCCCCAGGCCGACAGCGGCGTGACCTGGTAGCCTGCTTGAATTGCATGCACGGCAGCGTAATCCGCAGGTCCGTCCGTCTTGGTGCGGCCGATGATCCAGACATACGGGGTCGGCGCGGCAAGCGGCGTGACGCCGTCCGGAACCGTCCCCGTCCAACCGGGCGGCGTGACGAGAAACTGGCCCGCCGCCGTTCCCGTCGTCCGCCAGCCCGGCGATGCGAAGACATCCGTCCACATGTCGAGCATCGGCAGGAGATAATAGCGTCCGGCCGTATCCGGCGCCGAAATGACCAGCGGCTCCTTGGTAAGATCCAGCCACGCAATGGAGTAGAGCGTATCGAAATTCGAACGCACGACGCCTTTGAAATCGGCGGGGGGATATTCCGGAACATTCACGAACATATTCATCGGCCCTTTGCCGAACTCCTTGCCGGGCTCGACATTGGTGAATTGCTTCCGGGTGACGTCCATCGACAGCAGCGGATAAAAGTAGACGTAGGCATCCACGCCGATGTTATGCGCCTCCTGCTCCGAGATCGCCTCCTGAGCAAAAGCGGGTTCCGAAAGGGAAAGACCGACAACAAGTCCTACCGTGAGCGATATTGCACGTTTGATCATCATCATGTCCTCATCGACAACAGTCGGTTCGAAGCCTAAGGCGGCGGTTCAGGTGAGATGCTGGAGGCGTGTTGAGACGGCGAGGGCTTGTCGTCGCCCATCCATGATCGTGCTTGCTGCTGCGGCAGTGCGTGTGCTGAGGCTTCAGTCCCAGCTGGAACCCCTTCATGATCCAGCCATTGCCACCGGCATCGTCAAGAAGAAGCGCCGTGTTGCCCTTCTTCCAGCCGAGCCTGCTCGTCCCCTCGGGCCAATTTCTGCACTTGAGATAGTGCCTTTACTGAAAGTTGCAATTACCTCGAAGGAGGTAGGCCGTGACCTCATGAGTGCGGCAGATCCGGGGCCGATAGCGGACTGGCAACTGGATGAGCCATGGCCCACGCGATCTCAACCAGGATCGCCCTGAGCAGCGGCTGAAAGTTCTTTCTTGCCCTCTGTCTCCCTGTTATCTTGGAAGTTGGGAGACAGCGCCATGAGCGAGAACCGAAAGCTGGCTGCAATCCTGGCCGCGGACGTGGTCGGGTACAGCCGGCTTGCTGGCGCCGATGAGGATCTCACCCTGGCGAGGTTGCGCACACTGCGCAGCGATCTCATCGATCCGACGATCGCCGTGCACCATGGCCGGGTGGTGAAGCGCACCGGCGATGGTGCGCTGGTCGAGTTCCGCAGCGTGGTGGACGCCGTGCGCTGCGCCATCGAGGTGCAGAACGCTATGGTGGAGCGCAATCACGGCGTCCCGCAGGACCGTCGCATCGAGTTCCGGATCGGTATCCATTTGGGCGACGTCGTCGAGGAAAGCGACGGCGATCTGATGGGCGATGGCGTCAACATCGCCTCGCGATTGGAGGGCGTCGCCGCAGCGGGCGCGATCTGCCTGTCCGAGGATGCCTATCGCCAAGTCAAGGCGAGGCTCGACCTCTCGGTCTGCGATCTCGGCAGCACGCAGCTCAAGAACATCGCCGATCCGATCCGGGTCTATTCGCTGCAAGTCGGCAGCGCAGCGATCAAGTTAGCCGCGACCTCGGAAACCGCGACGAGCCAACCGGCGACGGCAGCGCCGCCAAAGCTGTCGATCGCCGTCCTGCCCTTCACCAACATGAGCGGTGACGCCGAACAGGACTACTTCGCCGACGGCATCTCGGAAGACATCATCACGGCGCTATCGAAGCTGTCGCAGCTCTTCGTCATCGCCCGCAATTCGTCGTTCACGTTCAAGGGCAAGAACGTCCAGGTGCAGGAGGTGGGCACGAAGCTCGGCGTGCGGCATGTCCTTGAGGGCAGCGTCCGCAAATCGGGAAACAGGGTACGCATCACCGCGCAGCTCATCGACGCGACCACCGGCGGGCATCTATGGGCGGAGCGGTTCGATCGCGACCTCACCGACATATTCGCGGTTCAGGACGATGTCACGCAGCAGATCGTCGATGCGCTGGCGGTCAACCTGACAGAGGGCGATCGGCAAAGACTTGCGCCGGGGCAGACCCGGCACCCCGAGGCGTATGACTGCTTCCTGCGTGGCCGGGAGCTGTGGCACCGGCTGACGAAGCAAACGAACAGCGACGCCCGCGACCTTTTGCAACGTGCCGTCGAGCTGGACCCGAACTTCGCCTCGGCGCACGCCTTCATCGCCCTTACCCACGGGCTCGACTACCTGAACCGGTGGAGCGCGTTGCCGCAGCGCTCGCTCGAGCAAGCCGAAGAGGTCGCGACGCTGGCGGTAGCGCGGGATGATAGCGATCCCGTTGCACACTGGGCACTGAGTCTGGTCAGCCTTTACTTGCGACAGCACGATAGAGCCATCAGCGAGGCCGAGCGCGCGATCGTCCTCAATCCGAACTTTGCCGAAGGGCAGGTCAGCCTCGGCGAGGCACTCATCTATTCGGGCAGATCCGGTGAGGCACTCGCCTATTTCGATCGGGCGAGTGTCCTGAACCCGTATTTTCCGGATATCGTTCTCCACTTTCGGGCCTTGGCCTTGTTTCAACTGGGAAGGTACGAAGAGGCCGTCGAACTGTTGCTGCAGCGCGTGAGCCGCAACCCCATCACCGATGTCTCGCGCGCGCTTCTGGCCGCCTGTTACGGGCACCTCGGCCGTTTTGAAGAGGCTCGCGCGACGTGGCAAGAGGTGATGCGCGTCAATCCCGACTACTCCCTGGAATACCGTCGCAAAGTCTTGCCCTTCAAGAACCCCGCCGATTTCGAGCTCGTCGTGGAGGGGCTACGCAAGGCCGGTATCGTACAATGACGGTGATGCGGATCGGACCAAGGTGGATTGGCATTACATTGCGCCTGGCAAACCGATCCAGAACGCCTTCATCGAAAGCTTTAACGGGCGGCTGCGAGACGATTTCTTGAATGAAACCCTCTTCTCGTCACTGACCCATACTCGATCAGCGCTTTCGAACTGGCGCAGCGATATGACGGTCACCGACCGCACTCTGACCTCGGCTGGCTGACACCTGCCGAGTTCGCTCAGACCATCAACCCGCGACGTGATGCGGTGCTGCGCAGCCGAAATGGCTCCGCACCGCAACCCGCCGCTACCACCTCAAATATCGCAACCAAAGACCGCTGGAGCGAACACAGGATTGGATAAAACTTGGCGGCAAGGTCAGGCCCGATGAGGAAAAGGCGCTGATCCTCGAGCAGGCACTGTAACCAAAGACGACAGCACGCCGATGACGGCCTCGAAATGTCGCGTCCGGGCGTTGGTTAGTGTAAACTACCCGCCGCACGACTATCCGCACGCAATTATACTAGGAGATTTACGGCACGGATGAATGGCGAAATTTGGACTATATTCGCTTAACTGGAGAAGAACACGATGCGTGTGTTGATTCTTGCTGCCCTCATGCTGCTTGGGGTCATGCTGGTGGCGCGAGCCGATACCGCACCATCGAGCGAACCGCTGCCACCCAATATCGAGGCACTTCTGTCGCTTTTGGCCGACCCTGGAGTTCAAAAATGGCTTGAGACCCACAAAGCCGCATCGGCGACGACTCAAGTCCCCCCGATAACCACCCAAACGCCGCATCTCTCTCATCCACTGGCCGACTATGTCAGGGCCGTTCGGGCGCACATCCATGGCCTCGCCCGGGCACTGACGACGCTGCCTGCTGAGTTCGCAGCAGCCTGGTCCATCCTTGTTGCGGATGCCGAGAAGGTTGGTCTGGCTGGCCTTGTCGGCCTTTTCGGCCTTTTCGGACTATTCGCAGCTGCCGCTTTCGGTGCCGAGCGGCTGTATCGGCGTGCCACATCAGGATTCATGACCCGAGTGGCGCAGCTGGACGTTCCGACAAGGCGCGGTCAAGTGATGGTACTCGCTAGCCGCCTCGCCCATGACGTCGGGCGCGTCGCAGTCATCGCGGCGGCTGGCATCGGTGTCTTCGTGGCCCTGCACTATTGGCCTGAGGTCATCGAGAAGATCGTGCTCGCTTGTCTACTCGCCTTCATCATCGTGCTCCTCGCGCGCGCCGTGTTACGATTTCTTTTGTCGCCGCCGGGAAAGGACGCGATCGATCTTCGGATCGTGCCGATGGACGGCGAGTCGGCTGGGTTCTGGACCCAGCGCCTCGGTCTAGTTGTCATCATCCTCGCCGTCAGCTACGCAACAACACTATCGCTGAGCCTTCTCGGCTTCTCAGTCGAAGCCCGCGAGATTGTCGCATATTCGTTGGGATTGGGGCTCCTCGGTGTCGGCATCGATACGGTCAGGCGAGCGCCGGGGCCAGCGATCGCGGATGCTGCAACGCATGGAGAGGTTTTTGTCCGCGCGAAGACATCCGTGGGTCTCATCTCGGCCTATTTCGTGCTGCTGTGGTGCTTGTGGGCGTTCGGCGCAGTACAGCTATTCTGGCTTGCTGCAATAGCGATCGGCCTCGTTTGGGCTATCGCCATTGCAGAACGGATCGTTGTCCACCTGCTGCAACAGCCTGCTTCGTCCGGGATCGGCGCGGCAACACCGAGTGCAGGCGCAACTCTTCTCAGTCGGGGCATCCGGTTCATTCTGATCATTTCCGGGTTGCTGCTCCTCGCTTGGGCGTGGAACATCGACCTTGTCGCGCTCAGCGCGGCTGACACGCCCCCCGTCCGGGTCGCTCATGGCATCATCTCTGCTGTCATCATCCTTCTGGTCGCGGACTTGGTCTGGCGGATCCTACGCACCCTCATTGATAATCAAATTGCAAAAGTGCGCGATACGGCGGTTGTTCAAACGGAGGAGACGCAGCGGCGCAGCCGGCTCAACACGCTTTTGCCCATTCTGCGGAATTTTCTTTGGGCCACGCTCGCCATCGTTGCGATACTGATGGCGTTGTCGGCGATGGGGGTTCAGATCGGGCCGTTGATTGCCGGCGCGGGTATTGCCGGTGTTGCCATTGGTTTCGGTGCGCAAACGCTGGTGAAAGACATCCTCAGCGGAGTCTTCTATCTGTTGGATGATGCCTTCCGTGTCGGTGAATATATAGAGAGCGGCAGTTACAAGGGCACCGTTGAGTCTTTCAGCCTGCGCTCGGTGAAGCTGCGGCACAGCCGGGGACCAATATTCACCGTGCCGTTCGGCGTCCTCGGGGCTGTCCAGAACATGAGCCGCGATTGGGTGATCGAGAAGCTGTCACTGACGATCACCTATGATTCCGACTTGGAAAAGGCGCGCAAGCTCATCAAGAAGATCGGACTTGAACTGGCCGAAGATCCCGAACTCAAGGCAATCACCTTCGAGCCGCTCAAGATGCAAGGCGTCGAGGAGTTCGGAGAGTATGGCGTCAAGCTGAGGCTGAAGCTCAAGACAAAGCCCGGACAGCAGGCCGCGGTCCGCCGTCGCGCCCTCGTCATGATCAAGGCGGCGTTTGATGAAAATGGCATCTGTTTCGCCTCGAAAGCCGTACAGGTTTCCAGCGCTGCCGGATCACAACCGGAAGCGGTGATCAATGCGGATGCGGCGCTACACGCCACCACCACGCCACAGAAGCCCGTGGCAGCATGACGAGTGCGTCAGAGGTAAAACGGCGAGAGGATTGATCCTGAAACGCATCCTGCCGGGCCATTATCGGCTTGTTCAGATTTGCCTCAGCGGCATTGAAATGGCGAAGCTCTGGAGGTGACCGACCGCCTCTACTTTGAACAGAGGTTCGCCGCACGGGGCCTGCGGACATGTGGTCGATCTCATTGACACCCGCCCGAATTCCGGCACCGTTGTCGCGCCATTCAGCGGGGGCAGCGAATGTCATCATCCCACTATACGCATGGATCGAGCGAGGCCGAGCAACAGCGCTTGACCGCACTGAACAGGCGGCTCAACGAGCGGTGTATCGATGCCGCGCAGCTCGCCGCCGGTGAACGCGTCGTCGACTTCGGAGCCGGTCTTGGTCAGTACTCGTGGTTATGCGCAGATACGCATAAGCACGATTATGATCCTTGGGAGATTATGGAGAGCTAATCGCGTCACGTAACAGGGAACCAACGGGTGTCGAGCGCGTACCCGATGCTCTCTGATCAAGGACCTACACATAATCCGTAATCTCCCCTCGTTGTTGAAAGCGGCCATTTCACAACAAGACCAGCAGATTTTCGTTGCATCGCCGATCCGAAGCCTGTCGATTGCCGCTCAAGAAGCGCGCAAGGATTCGAGATGAGAGACAACAAGGGCGCTGCATTCGGAGCAGGCGGAATCATCGGCGCACTTGGCGGCTTGATCGGGCTTGGCGGCGCGGAGTTTCGACTACCTCTCCTGATAGGTCTGTTTCAATTTGCCGCCCTCGAAGCCGTCATCCTGAACAAGGCGATGAGCCTTGTCGTCGTCGCATTCTCACTGCCGTTTCGTGCTGGGACAATCTCGTTCAGCCAGATCGCTGCCAACTGGCCGATCATCATCAACCTTCTCGCTGGCAGCCTCATTGGTGCGTGGTTTGGCGCCGGCTGGGCGACGCGTCTGCGATCTGAGACGCTATACAAAGTCATTGCGATCCTGCTCGTGGCCATAGCGATCGTCCTCGTGCTCGGACACGACGCGCGCGCGGGTGATCCGCTTTTGACGGGCGTTACGCAAATCATCGCCGGCGTCGTCGCCGGTTTCATTATCGGAGTGGTCGCGGCCTTGCTTGGAGTGGCAGGCGGTGAGCTTCTTATTCCGACCCTGGTCCTGCTCTTTGGTGCAGATATCAAGCTTGCCGGAAGCCTATCTCTGGCCGTGAGCCTGCCGACAATGCTGATCGGTTTTTCGCGCTATAGCCGCGATCAAAGCTTTTCCGTGCTTGGACGCAACAAAGGATTCGTCCTGATCATGGCCGTCGGCTCGGTCTTGGGCGCCTTCATCGGAGGCTACCTCCTCGGCATTGTCCCGAATGAATTCTTGCTGCCGGCGCTCGCTGCGATCCTATTGATTTCGGCCTACAAGGTTTGGCAGCACAAATAGGAGCCGACGCCAAAATCGAAGAGAGGTCGCGGATTCAGTTCGCAGATAGACGCTCGCCGCGCTTAGGCCGCGCGCGGCCCCCACAAGATAATGCCGGCTCCGATCAAACACACGAGCGAACCGGTCATATCCCAGCGATCGGGCCTGTGGCCTTCTACCGTCCAAAGCCACAGAACAGCGGCGACGATGTAAACGCCGCCATAGGCCGCATAGGTTCTTCCCGCGGCTTCGCTATCGACCAGCGTCAGGAGATAAGCGAATAGCGCTAGGGACGCCATGCCCGGCGCCAGCCACCACGCCGATTTGTCGAGCCGCAGCCAGGCCCAGAAGGCGAAACAACCGGCGATTTCAGCGAGGGCTGCGCCCACATATGCAAATAAGGTCAACATGCCTGTCACATTTTCACAATTCGGGAGGCGGCGCCAGACGCTTGGGTTGGCTATTCAGATGGCAGTGGTGAGGGACAGCATCCAACTCGGCAGGGCGTCAAGCAGGGCTGCTTGAACCGTGCGGTCGAAGCCGGTGAGCGTCATGGCGCCGGCAAGAATGAGCAGCACTCCGAGCGCCATTTTGAGACCGCTGGCCGTGCTCATCATGTACCCCCGCCAGCGCAGCAGCGCTTCGCGCGACAACGCCGACAGCAACAGCAAGGGCAAGGCGGTGCCTATGCCGAAGGACAGCATTGTCAAAGCGACCATGCTGAGATTTTCGCCGCGGGCGGCCATGATGGAGGCAGCACCCAGCGTTGGGCCGACACAGGGCGTCCATACCGCGCCGAGGAGTAGGCCGACACCGAACTGTCCTGAGATGCCCGAGGTGGACAGGCCGCCGAAGCGGTTTTGCGTCCAGTTGCTCACCGGTCCTGCCGCGGTGGCAAAACCAACCTGCAGGCGCGGCACCACCAGCACCGCGCCGACAAGGATCAACAGCACTGCCGCGCCGGTGCGGAAGACGGTCATGTCCAGGCCGATCGAGAACCCGATGGTGGCGACGAACAGGCCGATCGCCGTGAACGACAGCGCCACGCCGGTAGCCAAAGCCAGCGGCGCAAGGCGGTGTTCCGCCACGGCGCCCGTCAGAACGACGGGGACAAGCGGCAGGACACAGGGCGACAGGATAGACAGGATACCGGCGAGTAGCGCGAGCAGCATCGACTTACAGCGCCTTGCGCATGATTGCCTCGATCACGGCCGGCTTGGTCTTACCGGTCATCCGGTCGACCTCCTTGCCGTCCTTATAGACGATCAATGTGCTTTGCATCTGGACATGCAGCAGTTTCAGGGCGTCTTTCTGCGTATCAAAATCGACCTTGAACTCTTTCATCTCTTTGAAGTCAGGTGTGCCGAGAAGCTTGGCGACGATCGGCTTCTGAAGCTTGCACTCTCCGCACCAGGGTGCGGTGACGTGGACGAGGACCGGACCGCCCGCGGCAACCGCCTCAGTGAAACCTGGTATCGGGTCGGTACCGGCAGCAAAGGCGGGTGTCGCGATCGCGAGGGTGACAGCGGCGAAGGAAAGAAGGAGTTGACGGCGGTTCATGCGGAAGTCTCCATGGTTAGGGCTGCAGGTGCTAGGTGGGCGAACAGGTCGCCGGCAGCAGCGGCTGCGGCCTGTGGCGCGATGATGGTGACGAAGACGCCAGTGGCGTCGTGCCTAAGATCGAAGGTCAAGAAGGCGCAGCAAGCTTGCTCCTTCCGCACCAGTTCCCGGACCTCGGAAAGCGCTTCGGGCGCATAGGTCAGGTTCAGGCGCAGGGCGGTTCGTGTTGCCTGTCGAAGATGGCGCGATGTCAGCTTGTGGATGAGCTCGGTCCGGGCCTTGAATTCGTTAGCGTCGAGCGTGCAGGCGATCGGCGCCTCTTGTTTGACGTCCGTGCCGCAAGAGCCGCAGCCGCAGCTGTTCGTCGCCATATGGTTTTCAACAGCCTGTGGCGCAGCCTTTCGCCGTGACAGCAACAGCAGCCCTACAACTGGCACAATCAGCAAGACCGCGATAGCACCCCATTTGACAAGAGCAGTGCCGACCAGGATCGTTCCGACGCTGGCGAGCACAAGGGGCACGACGCTGACCGCGCAGCACGCGGCACAGGCCGCGACTGCGGCGCCGGTCAGCTTCATTCCGGTATTCATCTTCGACCTCCTATTTTCAGGCTGGCCGAACCGTACTCCTTCAAGTAACTTGAAGGGCAAGGAGATAATTTGCCGTGAATGTTCACATACGCGGGTTCACCATCGGCGCCTTAGCCAAGGCGACCGGCACCAGTACGCCGACGATCCGTTACTACGAGGAGATCGGCCTTTTGCCGCCCGCAAACCGGACGGCAAGCGGACAGCGCAACTACGATGAATCCGACGTTGGTCGGCTGACATTCATCAAGCAATGCCGCGACTTCGGGTTCAGCATCGAGCAGGTTCGCGTCCTATTGGATCTCTCAGTCAGTTCGGAACGAGATTGTGCAGAGACACGGGATATTGCTCAGGCGCATCTCGATGAGGTCCGCACCAAGATGGTAGAGTTGCGCGCTTTGGAAAAACGGCTGCAAGGGTTTGTAATGCGATGCAATGATGCATGCGCCGGTGGCCCCGGCAGCGACTGCGTGATCTTCAAGGACATGGCCAACCCACCGACGAAGGGTTGCTGCGGCTAAAAATATCCCATGCCGACTAGGAAACCCTCATATGCTCAATCGATACCTGGATACGCAACTGCGCAAGGTTGTTGCGCTGGTGGCTTTTCTGAACCTCGCCTATTTCGGCATTGAATTCGCGGTCGCTCTGAAGATCGGATCCGTATCGCTTTTTGCCGACAGCGTCGATTTCCTTGAGGACGCGTCGGTCAATCTACTCATACTGCTCGCTCTTGGGTGGTCCGCGCGGGGCCGCGCCCGTGTCGGGATGGCGCTGGCGCTGATCCTTCTCGCGCCGGGCGTGGCAACACTCTGGACCGCCTATCAGCATTTCATGACCATGGTTCCGCCAGAGCCACTCGCTCTAGGTTTGACGGGCGGCGGCGCCCTGGTAGTCAACCTCTCCTGCGCGTTCATGCTGTCCGCGTACCGCCATCACAGTGGCAGCTTGACCAGGGCGGCATTTCTGTCCGCCCGCAATGATGCTCTGGCGAACATCGCAATCATTGCCGCAGGGTTGGTGACAGCGTTCCTTTGGCGGTCGGCCTGGCCAGATCTAATCGTCGGATTGGCGATCGCCGCGATCAATCTCGATGCCGCAAAAGAGGTCTGGGAGGCGGCAAGAGAAGAGCACCACGCCGCCGCGTAAAATCAGTGGTGTTGACCGCTACGGAAGAAGAAGCGAACTGAGGCAGAACGCAGGTCTCCTCGATGCAGCGCATCAGTTTGAATGCATAATCGCAATAGGCAGCGACAGTACACGAACTGACCGCTCTCTGCTGGCGCAAATAATCGGCGAAGAAGCTTATCAGCGCACCTATGACAGGCATTGCAACGATCCTATCGTCCGAGGATGTGGTTCGCAACATTGCGAGCATCGTCGACGAAGCGATCGACGACATCGTGGCGACCGGGCTTTCACGAGACGCGGTCACCGCAGGTCTCGACACCTTGATCGCGTGGAGCAAGGCGCCAGATTCGGCGGTGTGGTTCGGCATGTCATGGGCGGAAGGGATTCGGCCCCCCTGACGTCGGCAGCCCTGAGATCACGGCAGGGCTCCCGGCCCTTCGTTGGACGGCTCTTCAGCGTCTGCGCCCGGACGATCATCCGCAGGGCAATGCCAATGCGTGGTGTCAGCCCCCACCGAGGGTGATTACAGCCGTCTGGAAGGCTTCACGAGGCTGAGAAATTCACCATGACACCGCGCTGGCGAAAGTAGGCCTGCATTCGCTTCCTGCCGGAACGGTTATTCTGCACGAGCCTGGCCGGGTCGAATACGGCCTCTTTCAAACCCGCCCGCGTCAACGCTGCCTTGAGCGTCGCGATATGCACGTCGATGTCGGCGTTGTCCGCCTGGAGCGACTCATAAATGCGGTTTGTTGCATCTGCTACGGTCGGTTCGCTCACGATTGCACTCCTGTTGTCGTCTGGCTGGCCTGACCCTATTGAGGTGAAACCTGTTCACGTCAATGGGTGACAATGGATTGGAACATTTCGTCCACTTTCGAAGATGAACCACTCAACGGCAGGAACAGCTCCGCCACCGTCCCGTGCTCCGGCCCCCGGGGAAGAAGGCGAGGTGTCCTCACCAGCGAGCTGGCCCGGACCCGTCTGCTACGCAGACTGAGAATACCCCCAGCGCTGCGGCGTTTCATCTAAGGGCGGCGATGGCTGGAAGGGTTTGCCGATCATAAAGCGCCAACTCCTCCGCGGTTGGCGGCTCGAACAGCTTGCACCACCGAAGCAGGTCCGCCCGCGAGATGTCGAACGTGCCGGCTGGAAGCTCGGCGTTTCGGCGGGAGACCCGGTCCCAAAGCTCATCGAAGGGAACGTCGAGGAAGCAGAGGACGACGCGGGCACCAGCTGCTCGAGCTTCCTGCCGGCAGATGTCGCGTTCTGCCCGTGACCACACACCCCAATCCACGACAACGTTACACTGAAGCCTGATGGCGCGCAGGGCGATCTGCCATTGCAGGCTCTCGACCCTGCCTCGGCACGGACCGGTTTCGGCTTCCGGCGTAGAGATGCCGGGGTAAAGCTTGTGCATCCAGTCGTCTCCGGTCAGACGGAGGGCAGATGCTTCCTGTTCGATGATCTTGGCGAGCGACGTCTTCCCCGAACCGGGAAGACCGCAAGTGAGATAGAGCGTGGGCATTGGAAAATCTCTGATTTTGGCTTGGCAAGGGGAATTGGCCCCGCGGTGTCGTGCAGGACTGCTCTTCGCTCAAGGCCGCAAGGCGCGGCCAATCAGAGGTGTGTTGCCATGGTCTGTCTTGTAGGACCGCTCTGCTCGAGGGTCAAGACGGAGCGCACGGGTGAGGTCACAGGTGAGGGCGTCTTACCCACTCGCTGCTTTGTGGTACCTCCAACAATAAGCTGACTGCCAGAATCCCGCCCGCAGGCGGCGCCTCCGATGCCGCGCAAATCAAAATCCGTAAGGAGGGGCAAAGAAGCAGTTCGCGTGGTCTTCGGTTGGGTGCAGGCAAATGTGAAAATGACTGTCTCCGGACGGAATGGTGTCACCATAAGGAATTCGGAAGAAGTGTCGCTTTGTGACGAGGTGATGGTCGCCCGGATTGAGCAGCACTCTGAAGCCGTCAGGACCGGTGCTCACGCTGGTACCCGGAATTTCCTGGCAATCGCCTCGTTCCTTGTCCCCTCGGCAGCAAGCGGGTGGATAGATCCATCCCGACGCGGTGTCGTGGGCGGTAGCGCCATTCCAGTAAGACAGCGTCGATAGGATAGTTGAGAAATACAAAGCGCGATTCATCTTGAGTGTTCCGGGGGCGGCAGGTCGCCAATCCGCCGGCAATTGTGAGTGAGGTCCTGCCGCATGTAACGAACGGACTCCGATCAAATGACGATATTTCCCCGATCGGCCTCTTCGCCCGACCCTGTTTCGAATTGGAAAGGCATTTGCTGATATGGTCGCCCGCGAATTCCTCGACGCCGACCAAGGCAGGAGATGCGTCATGGACGTTTCATGACGCAGACGTTGTTCGCATCGCGGCTCGACTGGTCTATCCGTCCAACGGATATGATCTGGGGACCGGCGGCTTGTGACAGCGCCGCATCTGACGCGCGGTTTGGTCGCCGCTGGCCGGCCTCATTCGGGAAGCCCTGCCGTTCGCAAGGCCGCTGCCAGTGCGTCCATCAAGTACGGCTGAAACAGGTTCGTTCGCACGTAGCCGCCGACCGAGAAATTCGGCGCCACCTCGATCAGTCGTCGTGCCGCAGAGTGCGCGGCTTCGACATTGCCAAGGCCGACGTGGCTGGCCGCCAGATAGGCGTACGGGATGCTGAAGCCGGGATTTGCCCGGACCGCCAGAGCCGCGTATCTGGCTGCGTCGGCGAAGGCGCCGGCAAAGAGGTGGGTCAGGGCGAGCGCGCAGTAGGGATGGTAGCTCAGCGGATCGTCGAGCGGGCTCAGCCGCAGCGCCTTGTGCGCATGTTCCACCGCCCGCTGGTGTCGCTCGCTGTGGGCACTGACCAAAGCGCTGAAGCCAAAGGCCAGGGCCGAATTGTTGTTCCATGCGAGAGCCCGGTCGAGCACCTCGACGGCGGCGTCGTAATCCCGGGTGAGGTTGGCGCGGACGAACGCGCCGATGCTCATCGCCTGCGGGTCGTCGCTGTTGATGCTTAACGCAATGTCGGCGTGGCTGAGTGCGGCCGCCTTGTCTGCGGGATCCAACCCGTTGCGCAGGTAGCGCTGCTCGTAACACCATGCGGCATAGCCATGCGCAGCGACATAGTCCGGCTGAAGCGCGATCGAGCGCGCCAGCAATTGCAGGGCCTTGTCCGTCTGGGCGGGCGTGTTCGCGTGCGCGTGCGGCAGCGCCCGAAGGTAGAGATCGTACGCGTCCAGACTTTCGGGCCGCTTGCGGTGCGCACGCTCGATCTCCGCACGGCGGACACTCGGCTCGATCGAGCCCACGATCTGCTCGGTCAACCGATCCTGGAGATCGAACACGTCGGTTGCCGCGCCCTCGAACCTGTCGGCCCAGACATGAGTGGCCGATGCGCCGTCGACAAGCTGGGCATAGATCCTCAGCCTCCCCCCGGACTGCCGCAAGCTGCCCTGCAGCAGATAGCGAACGCGTAGTTCGGCGGCAATTGTGCGCAGGTCGGCTTTCTCGCCCCTGAAGCCGAAGGAGGAATTGCGTGCGATGACGAACAGACCCGGGATCTTCGAGAGGTTGGTGATGATGTCCTCGACCAGGCCATCGGCGAAGTAGTCATTGGGCTCGCCGCCGCTCATGGTGGCGAACGGCAGCACGGCGATCGAAGGGCCGCCGAGCGCACTCTCGTCGCTACGCTCCAGCGACAGGCGGTAACCCCGCCGCGAGACGGTGGCCAAGACCGCATACCGCTCGTCGCCGAGCGCTCGCCGGATCTCGTGGATGCATTGAACGAGACTGTCGTCGGTAACGGCGGCGCCTCCCCAGACGGCTTCAAGCAGCTCGGCCTTGCTGACCAGCCTGTTCGCGTTCTGGACGAGGTGGCGAAGGACCGCAAAGGCCTGCGGCCTGAGGGCGATTGCGTCGCCGTTCTCAAGACGGAGCGTCTCGCCTTCCAGGTCGACGACAACCTTGTCGTTGAGGATAAGGGTGGCAGTTGCTGGCGAACCGACCATGACGATCCCCACGTGTGACGGATCCCGTCGCCCAGCATACACCAGGTCTTCGCCGACGGCTCTTCATTCTTTCAGGGGTCTGGCCGGCGCAATTTGGCAAACGACCGGACTCGCGCGTTACTCGGGCGCGGCGTGGACAACGGCCTGTCCGCTTCCGGCGATCGGAAGCGGCAAGCCGTCGTCCGGCGGGCTGTTCCAACGGCAGGAACAACTCCGCCACCGTCTCATGCTCCGGCACCTCTGGGAAGAAGGCGAGGCGTTGGCAGTAGAGGGGGGAATCCCTCGGTTCTTCGCCGCCCGCCGGCAGCCAGTCGCGATAGAGGAAGAGCGCGGCCGGCTCCAGATTGTCGGTATTGCCGACGACGCGCAGTACGGCGCAGCGCCCGCCGGGGATAAGACCAGCCGTCATTTCGTTGGCGAAGCGTTCCCAGGTAGAGAGGTCTTCTCACCAGATCGAAGGCGATAGTAAGTGGCGCCTATGGGAATCAAGAACTATCTGATCGAAGGCGGTTCCGGCACTGGGAAAACGTCTGTCGCTACCGAACTGGAGCGGCGGGGCTACCATGTCGTCCATGGTGACCGGGTCTTGGCCTATGTCGGCGACCCCGAGACGGGCCAGGCACTCGCAGGACCACCCGCAGGCGCGGATCGCATCGTTTGGGGATACGCCCACTGGATCTGGCGTGTCGACAAGGTCCGCGCGATTGCTGCCGACACCACCCATCCTGCCACCTTCTTCTGTGGCGGCTCGCGCAATTTCCACAAATTCCTGGACCTTTTCGACAAGGTTTTCGTGCTCGATATAGACGTTGAGACCTTGAACCGACGATTGGATGGGCGGCCAAATGAGCCGGGCTTCGAGCCGGCAGAGCGGGCGCTGGTGCTCCGCTACCATCATGCCCGGGAATATCTTCCCATCGGCATCAATATCGACACGACGGCTACCGTCCCAAGTGTCGTCGACGATATCCTCGCTCAACTCACCTGACGCCCTGAAAGTATTGAGAATCGATTATTGCGGGAACGCTAGCCGAGGAAGGAGCCGGCTCCGCGCGTCCGGCAATTCATTGCCGTGTTGCGAGACTGAAGGTAGCCATTGTCGACCCGCCTGTGATCCAGGCCTCTTTGCCGTCCGGCGAGAAGCCAAGGGTCGGGTTTGCCCAACCGGGCATTTGAAAGTGCTGAAGAACAGAGCCGTCAATCATCGACACAAGGGCAACGTAGTCCTTTTCGCTTGGCATCGTTATGAGAGCGTAGCGGTCATCTGGGCTGATCGCGGGGATGCGGCTGGTGGAGAAGATATCGGCTTTCCCCGTTATCGACCAAACCAACCGACCCGAGATCACCTCCCTTAACTCCGCGATCACTCCCGTTTGCGGCGTTGGCGGCGGGCAGGGAGTTCGAAACTCGCAAACCCATCCGGTTGCGCTGAGATTTCCCATGATCAGCACTTTGCTTCCATCCATGGAAAGGGTGTAGCGTGGATGCTCTGCCTTATTATGGATCGGCACAATCCTTGGTTTGTCGCCCTGATCCCAAAGCATCCAAGTATCCGGTAACCAGGCTGTCAGCACACGGGCCTGCCCGCTCCGGTCGATCCGGGAAGACGCCGCAACAAAGCGCTTATAGTCAGGCAGATTAGGGATCGTTGCGGTTTCAACGGCATCAAGGACCCGGCCCGCTTTGGCGTCCACGAGAGCTATCGTCGGATGTAGGTCTTCGTGCTCGGGCTTGTAGTAGGAACCCCGGGTGCCGAATGTCGCAAAGGCCAAGCCGGTGCCACCGATCCAAAAGATTTCGTCGAGCGGTCCATTCGGATGTGACAAAACAGGCAAGCGTGTCTGCCCCCCGGTGGCCGTGAACTGGTACGGTTGCAAGCCTGCAAGCGCGAAGCCTCCACGGTTTTTGTCTTGAGCGACGCCAAATACCGCGGATGAGTCGGCCAGCCATTCGAAGGGCACCGTTGTCGTCCAGATGGATGAGGACACACGCACGGGGAATGTATAGTCGGCACCGGCTCGATCAACGCCGCCGACCCACAGCCCTTTGAGGGCGTGAAAGGTGAATATCTTGCTTCCATCGGGCGACAGCGAGACCGGGTAACCGCTGTGGGTAATGCCCAGACAACGAATATGCGACAAACTCATCGGCCCGGCAGGTTTGGGCTCGAGCGACTCGACGGTCTTCGTCCAGTCGCCTGTGCAGTTGATCAACTGCGGGGAACCCATTGCCGCTGAAGCAAAGATTAGGCTTAGCGCCGCCAGCACCCAGAGAAAAATGGGCCTCATGCACTTCATGCTTTCACCACCGAAAAAAAGAGGAACCGCGGCTTGGTCGTCAGGCTCTGATAGGCCTGGGGAAAAAGCGTACGGGCGCGCGGATCGGGCTGGGGCTCGCTGACGATGTCGATCTGAAATCCGGCCGACTTCAGCGCGTCGAACATGGCGTGCAGCGGCCGATGCCAGAAGCGCATGGCGATATCCTTTCCGCCGCGCTGCCAGGTCTCGTCGAAGCTGTGGGTCTCGAAATAATTGTCGCGGCCGGTCGAGGCGTGATCCATGAAAGGATGGTGGGTGGAAAAAACCAGGCGACCGCCTTCGGGCAGCAGCCGGTTGAATTCCGAAAGGGGCATCGACCAGTCGGCCAGATAATGCATGACCAGCGAGGCAAGGATCAGATCGAAAGCCTTGTCCGCAAACGGCAATGCTTCGTTGAGATCCGCCGAGAGCAGCCGCGCGCGCCCTTGCAGGCGACGCTGCGCGATTTCAAGCATGCCGGCACTCGCATCGATCCCGGTCACGACAGCCCCGCGCTCGATCAGCGCTGCCGCATGCGCCCCGCCGCCGCATCCCGCATCGAGCACGGAAAGCCCAGCGGCCTCGCCAACCAGGGCAAGAATGGCCGGCCGCTCGTAATAGGCATTCCAGGCGTTGACCTCGTTATCGGCATCATAAGCCGCCGCAAACGCATCATAATCATTCTCGGCCAAGATTTTCCCCATTCCGAAGACTGTTCGAAGACGCCTGCGCATCTGCAAAATGGCAGAGATCGCTTCGTCGGCAAAGCTTGAACTCAGGCCCCAATCCTTCGGACGAAACGGCAGACGGGGTGAGCAATCTCCACGCATCGCTCAAACTTGCCGCGGAGGAAGGCGTTCCCAATGCCATGCGCATCCAGCGATACGATGTCCGGGACGCCAGCGGCCTCTTCGTGACCAAATTCTGGAAACCGGTGAACACGCCCATCTTCGATGCCGAGGGTCGCCTGCTTTATCTGCTTCATCAGGTGGAAGACGTCACCGACGCCATTCAGAAGAAAACGGCCGAGGCAGTCGGCAGTCCGTAAAAAAGCCCAGCAGTTTGATCCAGCGCAAAGACTGTCTCAAAGCGAGCCATTATCCGTTTGCTCGCCGCTAGACAGGTCACGCGTCAGCGGCACCCAAACGACACCAGCGAAAAGAGCATAGCCAAGAGATCGAGATCACCGCACCAGAAAATCCAAGGAGCATCCGATGCGACATGCGACGAGAGCGGCCACCCCGCAAGCCACCAAAAACCTGTCGGCAGGCAATCCCGGTATCCCGGATGGCAAGGTTCTCGACTTCCGGCTGCAGAAGCAGGACGAAGGCGGCTGGCAGGTGCGGATAGTGAGCACCCGCGGATCGTACTGGTTGCGCGCCAACCACCTGGAACTTTGCGACCAGGAAACCCGCATCGATCTATCACATGCGAATTCCTTCCTGCGCGAAGCCCGAAAGAATGGGTTCAAGACCGAGTATATCGGCCCGAACGGCAGCGCCGTCATTTAGAGCGCCGTGCGTCTTTTCAGACGCGCTGAGGACGCTCTAACACTTTCAATCCTCCATCGTGCCTTCCGAGACTGATTTCGATTTTCGGGCCGATGCGCTGGAGGCGGGATACCTGTCTCGCCGGCGAGAGCCGCTCGCCGCCGAGTGGGGAAGAAGGTCCAGCGAGGGTGCTGCAAAAGGCAGTCGTCGCCCTACGGCGTCACCGTCAGCCTGGCTTCCATCCCGGCTTCGTAGTGGCCCTTCATGTTGCAGAAGAGCAGGTAGGTGCCCGGCGCCAGCTTGGTATTCAGCTTGCCGCTGGCGCCTGGCTTCAGGTCGGAAACCTCGCCCAGGCTTTTCAGCTTCGATTCATCGACGCGGTTCTTGGCAGCGTTGAGCGGAATGGGCAGGTCCGGAGATTTCAGGCGAACGACGACCATTTCATGCTGCTCCGTCATCGCATCATTATGGACTGCGAAGGTCGCAGGCCCGGCTTTGACCGTTGGCGGGTCGAGCTTCAGCGACATCGCCCCGCCGCCTTCTCCGTCTTCCGTGACATTGATCACGGTGGTGGCGGCAAAGCTTGTTCCGGCCGAGCAGGCGATGGCGGCTGCGGCGAAAAGGGGGAGCAGTCTGGCAGGTGGTTTCATCGTTGGTCTCCGTCGGGTTTGAGAGTGGGGGCGCTGAGCGGCTGGCTCAGGCCAGGGGGCATCCGGCGCGGCACGCAGTGAGGCGCAGTCGTCATCGAAGGCGCGGGGTTGTCGTTTCGATCGCGGGAAGGGAGGCGTCCACTGCGTACCGCATGAGAGCTGGTAGCGCGGCATTCTCACGCGCACTTTGCCGGGATCATACCAATCCGTAAAGAATGCCACCCCGGCGCTCGACCCCCGCACTTTACGAAAATGTATGGTTCCAGCGAGGTCCCCGTGAGGTTTGGAGCGCAGCTTGGCGCCATCAATGCCAAGTCGAGGTCAGCTCTCTCATGAACATGCGCGCCGCACCTGCCGCCCTTATGCCGGCCCTTCATCCGGTCAGCCTGCGGGTGAATACCTACCTGATCAATCTCGATCGTGCGCCCTTGCGCAGGTTTCGAATGGAGCGCCTGCTGGCACGCTTCGGCCTCGCCTTCGAGCGGGTGGCGGCGGTCGATGGGGCGGGGCTGAGCCTGCCGCATCCGGGCTTCGACGAGGCAGCCTATCTCAGCCGGCACGGCCGCCGGCCGAACCCTTTCGAGATCGGCTGTTATCTCAGCCACGTCGAATGCGCCAAGCGCTTCCTCGCCAGCCATGCCGAGTTCGCGCTCATTCTGGAGGACGATCTCGATTTCGATGACGATCTGGCCGAGCTGCTCGAGGCCGCCCTCGATCACCAGGCGCGCTGGGACATCCTGCGGCTGTCGACCGTCAATTCCGGGAAAAAGCACAAGGTGGAGCCGCTGACCGCGTCGCGCTCGCTCGCCATCGCGCTCACCCGCGAGAAGGGGTCCGGCGCCTATCTCATCAACCGCAAGGCAGCAGGCTGGATTGCCGGTGTGCTTGTTCCCATGCGTCTGCCCTATGATCTCGCCTTCGATCTGGAGTTCGATGATGGGCTGAGCGCCTGCTTCGTCGATCCGCTGCCGGTCAGCCAAAGGGCCGATCCCTGCTCGCAGATCCAGGCAGGGCTCTCGACCTACCGGCTGGGCCGCCGCCGGCCGTGGAGCGTGCTGCCGTATCGCGCTGCGGCTGAAGTACGCCGCTTTGCCGCCCGCTTCAGCCGGCTCGCGGCATGGCGGATGCGAAATTAGCACCTGCCGCCGGCATCAGCGGGAAGCCGATCGAAACGATGAGGCCGGGATGATTGTCGGCCATGGTTATCTCAGCCGAATGCAGGTCGGCGATCGCCTTGACGAGGCTGAGTCCAAGCCCGCTTCCCGGCGTCGTGCGGCTCTTGTCGAGCCGGTAGAGACGCCGGAAAACCTTGTCCCTTTCGCCGGCGGGAATGCCGGGGCCGCTATCGGCGACCGAGACGATGGCGCGGCCGTCCCGGCAGCGCAGCGAAACCGTGATACCGGTTCCGGCCGGGCAGTGGTTGATCGCGTTCTCCACCAGGTTGGCGATCATCTGCGTCAGCAGATCGCGGTCGCCCCGGATGAGCGCCGGACAGCGCTCCGTGATATCAAGCGACATCAGCGCGTCTTCGGCGACATCGACATAGACCTCGGAAATGACGGCAAGCACGGCGTCGATATCGGTCGCCTGGAAACGCTCCTTGCGGGCGCCGGCCTCGATCTGGGAAATGCGCAGCAGCGCCTCGAAGGTGGCGTTGATCCGGTCGCTCTCGTGCCTCGCTTCGTCAAGCAGAGCCGAAACATCCGCCTGCTGGTCGTTTCCGGCCACCGCGGCATCCAGCGTCAGGCGCAGCCTGTTCAGCGGCGTCTTCAGATCGTGGGCGATATCGGCGCTCACCTGCCGCATGCTCTCGACCAATCTCTGCAGCCGCTCCAGCGCCGCGTTGATCTGGATCGCCACCGTATCGAGATCGTCGCCGTTGCCGGTGATGGCAATGCGGGCGTCGAGCGCGCCGTGCGAGACGTCGTTCATGGTGAGGGCGACCCGGTCCAGCCGCGCCTGGGCGCGAACGGCCAGAAAGACGCCGCCGCCGATCGCGGTCGCGACGACGATCGCGGCGGCCCATTCGAAGCTGACCAGCACGATCCGCAGCATCTCGTCGACATCGTTGAAGTTTTCCGCCACCACCAGGCTGTAGGGGCCGATGGTCGACACCTGCATCCGGTAGCGTTCATGCCCCTTCAGCCCGACATCCCTGGAGGTGACGGTATAGACGCCGTTCGGGACACGGGGTGCGGCGAAATTGCCGGCAAGTTTGCGACCGCCGACATCCGTCAGCGAATAGAGCCCGTCGGAGGTCGACTGGAAGCTTGCATAATTGTTCAGCGTGTTGACCAGATCCTCGGTATCGTTGGGCTCGTAGGTCGAGACGATGAGCGAATTCATCTCGTGGAGCGACTGTTCCAGATCCCGCTCAAGGCCGAGGCGCAGCATGTGATAGATGATCGCGCCGCTCAGGATGAAGGTGACGACGAAGAGCACGCCGAAGGTGACGGCAAGCCGGAACGGCGTGCTCCTGCGCAGGCTCGAGCATGATGCCGAAAAGTGTGCGCGGTTTTCGGACGACATCATGCTCTTACTCTTTAAATTGCGAACAGGTTTTGAGATTTTCAGGCCGATGGGCCCTGAAATCATCCTGTTCTAGCGAGGCGCATGCAGGCTGTATCCGGTGTTGCGGACCGTATGCAGAAGCTGGACCTGGAACGGCTTGTCGACCTTGGCTCTCAGCCGGCTGATATGGGTCTCGACGACGCTGGTCTTCGGATCGAAGTGGAAATCCCAGACCCGCTCCAGCAGCATCGTCTTGGTGATGATCCGGCCTTCGCCGCGCATCAGCACCTCGAGCAGGGTAAATTCGCGCGGCTGCAGCTCGATCACCTGCCCGGCGCGACGGGCCTCCCGCCGGATCAGATCGAGTTCGAGATCGGCAACCTTCAGCACCGTCCTCTGCTCCTGCACCGGCGGCCGCCGGCCAAGCGCATTGACGCGCGCCATCAGCTCGGAGAAGGCAAAGGGCTTGACCAGATAATCGTCGCCGCCCGCCTCCAGCCCCTCGACCCGATCGTCGACGCCGCCGATCGACGTCAGGAACAGCGCCGACGTGCCGACCTTGGCAGCCCTCAGTGAACGCACGATCGCCAGTCCATCGAGACCCGGCAGCATGCGATCGACGACGATGACGTCATAGGCCTCGCGCTGCGCCTGAAACAGCCCATCGCGGCCATCGCCAACCACGTCACAGACATGCCCGGCCTCGGAAAAGCCCTTGGCGATATAATCGGACGTCTTGGTATCGTCCTCGATAAGCAGGATTCGCATCAGCCCGATCGTTCCAGGATGCCTGGGGGCGAGATCTAACCGAGAGGACGGCTTGGCCACAACTTACGGATTGGTAAGGTGCTGGGCGTGGCGCTTCCAGCCAAGTGGTCGACAGGCGAGGCGAGATCGGGACGCTCGTCGCACCTTCCGGCTTAAAGCGGTCCTCAGCCGAGAAGGTTAGCCGTATAAAACGAGAAATTACCTAGATGCTTTGCACAGTCCAGACGTCGCGGCTCAATAAAGAGCCGCCTTAAACTTCTGCCGGTCCGTGGGGTCCAACCAGTTGAACGAGTTCCCCTCAGCGAAGCTTGTGAGGATTTCGATTTCACCTTTGAACATCACGAGCTGTTCAGATGTAACGGCGTAAACGCCTAGCGGTTTGACATCGCTACCGAAACGCTGCTTCGCAAAGTACAGAGTTGCACCCTTTTCACACGCCTTAGAATGCGCCCCGCTCGGCATGCCTCGAAGCTCAAGTGTCGAAACCACTTTAAGACCGTTTGGCTTGTATGCGAAATCCGCGACAATCTCTTTGTCTTTGGAGACGACGAATTTCGGAATGACTTTTCCTTCATCTAGCCCTTGTCCGCGCTCGCCGAGCACACCGACTTGACGCAACATGGCAGAAATTTCGGTGTTGATCTTTTGTTGCTTCTCTTTCCTCGAAAGGGAGGGTTTTTCCACAAAAGTTGACAATATCTTGCGCACTGCTTTTTCGTATTCCTCTCGGCTCCGAGCGTGAATTTCACCCGGTCTGCCAAGCACAAACACCTCACTCTGCATTGGGTCGCGCTTTATACTCTCGCGGTCAATCAACAAAAGTGAAGCGTTCGATTTGGTCAGTGCCTCTCGATACGCCTCTGCGATCTCGTCCCATTTGTGGCCGGTGACATGGAGTAGCTTTCGCAGTTCCGTGAGGCGAACGTCCAATCCGTCCGGCGTAGCAATAGCTACGCCAACATTCACCCGTTCCCCACGCATGGCGTCTGGGCGGGCTTGTATGACTGAAAATTTATATGAGTGTGCCATCGTTCAAGCCGTCTCTGATCGCTGCGACCCTGTCCGATGCCATGCCTTTACCCCACCAGTCAATGATCGCATCCTCTTGTTGCTGGGTCAACCAAACCTTTGGATGTGTCGCGAGCACCCGCTGCACTCCTTGAACATCCAAAGCTGCAATTCTGTCCAAGACTTCGTTGGCTGCGCCTATAACGATGTAGTCGCCAAACTTCGCTTTGAGCCAATTCTTAACGCTAATCGTAGCAACGCTTGGGTCGGTCATAATATCAGGGAGGGGGAATCCATTAATTATCCAGGATCGTGAATAGTCAAAGGAATACGCCTTGTGCCCGTTACCATCCGGTACAACCATAAAATTATTTGCGTGACGATCGACATTATGCACGAACAGATCAAGCACGTAGATCCGAGACAAGTCTTCTGCGATGGAGTTGAAATCGATCACGCCCTGGACCGCAAGATTCCACCAGTCCGCGGTCTTGCCCTTCATCCAACTTGAGCCAAACCAATCGTTTCCATCCGTGTGCCGGATGACGCTGAATGGAACTTGGGGAACACCCGCGATTTGCGCCAAGGAGGAGCAGAACCACTCACAGTGAGGAAGATCGGGGTGAGCATCCGCTTTTTTGATCACAAAGCCGCCTGCGTCCCCACAAAAGCAGCCTTCAGTTGCGTCCTCACTGCCAAAATCGGCTGCTCCGCACCATACAGCTTCCAATGCCACGAGCTGTGGAACATTAACTTGCCCAGGTAATGCCATGCCCGCGCCCCGAATGCCCTACGCCGACGGTACTACTACCGATCACTATCTAGAATAATTACTACCTGCTACGCGTAAACATATCAATAAGTTCTGCTGCAGGGTGCCGACGCAAATCCGAAGGAGCGGCGATCACCGCCTGGAAACCTCGCGATAGTCGTCCCCGAGCCGGTTTTCGACACCTTGTCACTTGTCAGCGATTTCACCGAAACGGAGTTAGGCAGAAAAGAACCACAAAACATCGTCTAACATTCGGAAAAGATTGCAAAATATGCAAAGATTTAAAAAGATGTTCTTGGGTTTGGAGTCAAACTGATCGCGCGATAGATGGCTTGACAGTGTGATCAGCATACAGTTAGCGCTTTTGGCCACGCACTATCACCACATGGTCGTTTCGCTTTTTCACATTGAGGGGCCACGCATGGATGTGCAAGCCGAAGTCGACCTTCCAGCTCAGAGACAAAAGCGGGCTTGGGCCCCGGTGGTGTTGCTTTGTATTCTGGCATCGCCAGTCTTCCTCGTTCTGAAAACACTCGCTTTTATGCTTGGCGTGAAGCTGTTCCTGTTTTTATTCGGGGCATTCCTCGTCGTCGCTGTCGTGGGGTTTCTTCTTGGCCCGGTGTCGGTGGTTTGGAGTGGGTATATAGCGGTGACCGAGGTCATTTTTGGGCTTTCGGAAGACCACAAATACTTCTTGTGCTGTTCGTCGAAAGACCGATTTGAAGCAGAAGTTTTTTCATGGGTGCCAGTTTTGATGTTTCCGGCAGGAATGACGAGCTGCCTACTTCTAGCTCGGTCTATGTTTTGGAAATCCCTCACGCTCCGACAGATGATATTGGTTGTCGCGGTCTCGACTGTTATCGCGCAAGGTCTGTTGTGGTACTACGAATGGCAAGAGGTGGTTGTGGAATGTTCGGCCGTTCAGTGTAATTTCTGAGATGATTTGCGAATTGATTGAGTTGACCAACTCACGGCGACTAGCCTGAAGCTATAGGCATGAACCAGCCTAATCCCGAACGAAAAGAGCCAAAGCCTTGTGTGAGTGAAGCGTGTCGCCATGCTCCACTCGCCTTTCTCGCTGGCGAGGAGACCATAAGACCAGGAACCTCCTCCTCGTGCGTCTCCCATCCGTCTTGGCGTGCGAAATTTTCGCGCTACCTCTGCATGCGGCAATGGAGGAAGACGATGAAGATGCGTAAGTTCACGATCGCCGATGCGTCGTTGGAGCGTTCCCCCGGACAGGAGGCAGACATCTCCGTCGGCAATCTGGTCGACGAGCGGCACGGAGGGCCGATCACCATCGGCTATGGACGTTATGCGCCCGGCCAGAGCCTCACCGAGACCATGGCGGTCGATGACGTCATGATCGTTCTGGAAGGCCGGCTTTCGGTCTCGACGGACGGGGGAACGGTCACCGCCGGCCCCGGCGAGATCGTCTACATGCCCAAAGGTGAAACGGTGACCATCCGCTCGCACGAGGAGGGCGCGCTCACCGCCTATGTCACCTATCCCCATTGGCGGCCGGCCCACGCCTAAACCGCGAGCTGCGGCTCAGCGCTTGTATTCGGGCTCGCTGCGATCAAGCGCGCGTTTGACGGACTCCAGATGGAGCCGGGCCGACTCCGGGTCGCCCTCGCGCATTTGCCGGTATGCCGCTTCCGCAATCTCCGGCGCGACGGCAAGGACTTCGCGTCCGGTCGACAGGGCGAGCGTCTGCACTTCGCAGGCGCGCTCGAGGTAATAGAGGTCGTCCCAAGCCTCGGCGATATTGGGTGCGCAGACCATCACGCCGTGGTGCTTCATGAAGACGATGTCGGCATCGCCGATCGCAGCCGCGATCCGATCGCCTTCGCGCGCATCGAGCACCAGGCCGTTATAATTGCGGTCGACGGCCGTGCGTCCATAGAATTTCAATGCGGTCTGCCCGGCAAAGATCAGGGGATCGCCCTCCGTCATCGAAGGGCGGTGGCATAGGGCATATGGGTGTGGAACGCCGCCTTGGCGCGGGGAATGTTCTTGTGAATCCTGGCGTGGATGTAAAAGGCGGTGGCCTCAGGCTGCCCGTTGCCCGACACGACGTTGCCGTGAAAATCGCAGATCAACAGCATCGAGGCCGTCAGCTCGGCGAAAGCGTAGCCGTAAGGGTTGACGATGAACAGGTCGTCATATCCAGGAACGACGGCCGAGAAGTGGTTGCAGATCCCTTCCTCCATGCCGAGCCTTGCCGCCATCCGGAAGCAGGCGGCAAGATCGACCCGGGCCTGCCAGATGTCGTCCGTATCGAGTTTCGGCTGGTTGGGGCCGCCGGTGGGCGTTGGGGCTGTATTGAGGGAGTGCGCCATGGGTTCGTTTCAGATCGGTGTCGAAGGAGAGGGTGGCTATCGTCCTGAACTACGCCCGGATCAGCCTCGCATCAAGCCGGCTGGAGACAAACATGGTTCGCTTCATCTGCATTTTTTTACCCACCCTCCGTCATCCCGGGCTGAGGCTGGGATGACGGAGGGTGGGGAGGCGCTTTCCGCCAAACTCCCGTCGGCGCAGCGGATGGCGGATCGTCTCACCCCGCGGCTCGACCCGAGGGGCGTCGAAAAACACTTAGCTTAGCAGTCAGCCGCATTCCCGATCGACAGCAGATGAGCCATTGCGTCGGTAATCGCGTGGTTGTCGTAGGGTTTCGAGAAGGCCCTGCTTCCCATGGGGAGATCGCTCTCTTCGAGGATTGCCGCGCCGGAGGCAACGATCAGCCTGACAGGCGGCCACCGATCCCTGATGTAATGGGATAGCTTGATGCCATCCATCGTGCCGGGCATCTGAACGTCGGTGAAAACCAGATCGATGTCGTTTCGCGACTCAAGGATGCGAATTGCCTCATCCGCATCGCAGGCCTCCAGCGCTTGGTAGCCCGCAGAGAGCACCAGATCGACGGCACTCATCCGAATAATCGTGCTGTCTTCGACGACCAGGACGACCGCCTTGCCATTTTTCATCATTCACTCGGTTAAATTGGAGTGTGAACCTCGCGTTCGCAAACCGGCGCTTTCCAGGTGGCGGATTGTGACGGCGGTGCCGGGACCCGCATCACTCACCTGGATGTCGCCATTCAGGCTCTTTGCCAGCGCCTCCACAATGCCGGTCCCCAGGCCGGCCTTTGGTGCATCGCGACCCGCAGGCATGCCGATGCCGTTGTCGGTAACGGAGAGAGTCCAGTCCTTGCCGGATGAGTGATAGTCGATGACGATTGACCCCGGTCGTTCATCGAAGGCGTGCTTGAGGGCGTTGATCACAAGCTCGGTCACGACAAGCCCCAAGCGAACGGAAACGTCCGCTTCCACGGCGCTGCCGTCGACCGTCACCTGAATCGAAAGCCTGTCGGGGTCAGCAATCATCGACGCGCCAAGGCTTTGGCAAAGTTGAGTGAAATAGGTACGGAGTTCAACCTTGCCGCTGTTGGACATGGAGAGTTGCCGTTGCAGGGCCGCAATCGACATGACCCGGTGATGGGCGTTGTGGAGATGCCCGCGCGCTTCCTCCGACTGGACCCGCCGGGCGCTCTGCATGAGAACGCTGGCAATGATCTGGAGGCTGTTTGCCACCCTGTGCTGGACTTCCTGCAGCAGGATCGCGTTATCGCGAACGAGATCATCTTTCAGCCGAGCCTCGGCGCGCGCATCGGTCACGTCGGTGATGGCCAGAAGCAGGCGAATATGATCGAGGTCGCCGTCATCGAGCCTGCGCGCGTTGACGACCAGGTGCCGTGTTTTCTGGTTTGGCCGTTGAAAGTTGATTTCGTAGGCTTCGATGTCAGCACTGCCAGAGGCGGTCGCCGTCAGCAGTGACGCAAGCTGGGGCATCGCCCATTCGCCGTTTCCTATTTCCCTGAGGCTTTGGCCGCAAACTGTCTTGGGGTCGATGTCGAAGGCCCGGCAGAAGGATGCGCTGGCTGCGATGACCCTCTGGTCGTCGGACAGGTACAGCAACGGTTCATTGGGTGATACCACCACGGCAAGCGTGCTCGCCGCTTCGAAATGCGCTGGGGGTGTCTTTTGCATGGAGAGGCCCTCAAGGGCCGGAGACTCACGAAGCAAGTCATCACTCGGCAACAATGCCAACCGGCCAGAAGGCTCGGCCCGACGAAGAGACCGTAACACGCCTGACGGGTAATCCCTTCATGTTAAATATCGCGGCTGCCATGTCGACGTGATGAGCCGATGATGACGAATATTGATAGTCTGGGAGCGAGGCCATCAAGCAGCCGCCTGTGAGCAAACGCTCTTAAGCACATCTCGGCATGCCTCCCTCGGCAATCTCCGAAGTGATCTTGTCCACGGCGGATCCCACGCATCGACCGGTGCGGGAGATCAACACCTCAACCCTCCTTGCGACGTGCAAGGAGGGTTGAAATCAAGGCCGGTTAGATCGTCCGTCGATACCGGTCGCGCTCTTGCGCGATCTGCTCAGGCGCATATGGATCGAGCGTGTCGTCGAAGCGGGTCCATCCCTGCTCGTTATAGGCGCGCCGACGTTCGACCGGGTCGACCCAGTTTGAACCCTGGAGAATAGCCTGCGCCTCGGAGGCGCGGGCGTCGTCGACCTTGGCGGTGACCAGGCTGCCGCCGCGGCGGACACCTTCGGCATAGAGGTGAGCATCGTCTTCCGGGACGCCGGAGTCGGTGAGGGCGCCGATCAGGCCACCGGCGGCACCACCGGCGACGGCGCCGGCGACGGCGCCAGCCGCAGTCGCGGCAAGCCAGCCTGCGGCAACCACCGGCCCGACACCCGGAATGGCCATCAGGCCCAGTCCGGTCAGCAGTCCGCCGGCGCCACCGACGGCAGCGCCAATGCCGGCGCCCGTCGCGGCATCCTCGCCAACGTCAGAGTCGCGGTCGATGCGGCCAGCCTTGTTGGAGACGATGCTGATATCGTTTGAGGGAATGCCTGCCGCTTCCAATTTGTTGACGGCGGAGCGAGCGTCCGAATAGTCGTCGAAAAGTCCGGTTACAGTTCTCATCATGTTTCTCCCTGGGGTTACTTGGCGACAATGTTGCCTTGATAATCGAGGGCAATGGAGACGGCTTTCCCGTCCTTCATGCCGGCGGCCATCCAGATCCCCTTGTCATCGAGCTTGAGATCCTTGACGTCGGTGTAACCCGCTTCCGTAATGCGATCCTTCGCCTGGGCTTCGGTGAAGCTGTTGGCGCCTTCAACCGGCGCAGTCGGATTTTTGGTGTCCGGGGTTGCAACCGCAGGTGTGTTTCCATCCGCAGATGGAGCCGGCGTTGTCTGGGCAAGGGCCGCAACGGCAGACGCGCAGAGAATTGTCGCCGCAAAGACGATCTTCTTCATATGTGTTTCCTCTCATTTTGCGGATCAGATGACGATCCATGCGCTGAAAACACGCAAGGGAGTTCTTTGTTCCCGAAGATTATGCAATTGATTTTTCTAAGTATATGGCAACGCGGCGCGCTGCGGGGTCATTTTCTGCGGCGCCGGGGCAATGTAAGCAGACAGTAACGGGGGAGGGTAACCGACGATCTGCGGGCCCTTCAAGGAAACCTCTCGGAGTGAGGCGGGTTCTTTAACTCCTAAGGTTGTGCCGCTGCTAAATCTCCTAGAGGGCGCGCGCGCGGGGCCGCTTTCCTGCCGGCACGTCGTGCGGGTGGTAGATGCAGCCCCGGCAATGTCAGTGACTTCACGGAATACGGGCGATCACTTTGATCTCGAAGTCGAAGCCGGCGAGCCAGTTGACGCCGATGGCAGTCCAATTCGGGTAGGGTGGCTTGCTGAACATCTCCTGCTTGACCGCCATGATCGTGCCGAACTGGTTCTCGGGATCGGTGTGGAAGCTGGTGACGTCGACGATATCATCCAGCGTGGCGCCGGCGGCACTCAGCGTCGCCTTCAGGTTTTCAAAGGCCAGCCGCACTTGCTGTTCGAAATCGGGTTCCGGTGTCCCGTCCGCACGGCTGCCGACCTGTCCTGATACAAACAACAGATCGCCGGATCGGATCGCGGCGGAATAGCCGTGCTTCTCGTAAAGAGCGTGCCTGTCGGCCGGAAAGATTGCTTCGCGTTTTGTCATTCTGATCTCTCTTCATTGTTGACAACGACCGTTGAGCGCGGCGTGACGCTTCACATCTCGCACCCAATTTGGTATACGGTTCGTATGTGAAATGTATGAGATACGCATCGTATGTCAAGTCCATATACGCTTCGTATATGAAATTGAGGGATTGAATGGCCAGGAAACGCAGCGAAACGATGCAGGAAAACCGCGTCAAGCTGATCGCGGCGGCGCGCAAGACGTTTGCGGAAAAGGGGTACTCCGCAGCGTCAATGGATGAACTGACGGCCGACGTCGGCCTGACGCGGGGCGCGCTTTACCACAACTTCCAAGACAAACGCGGGTTGCTGGCGGCGGTTGTCGATCAGATCGACACGGAAATGGCGGTACGCGCTCAAGAGATTGGCGCGCGCGCAGGCAATGATTGGCAGGGCCTGCTCGCCGAGGGGGCGGCCTATATCGAGATGGCGCTCAATCCGGAAGTCCAGCGCATCGTCTTGCTCGACGGACCTGCGGTGCTGGGGGATCCCTCGCAGTGGCCGAGCCAGAACAATTGCCTGCAGGTGACCAAGAGCACGGTGGAGCGCCTGATCGCCCAAGGTATCCTCAAGCCGCTCGACGCAGAGGCGGCGGCGCGATTGCTGAGCGGCGCGGCTCTCAATGCCGCCCTCTGGATCGCCGCCAGCGAAGATCCGCAAAGCGTGCTGCCAAAGGCGGTCGAGGCTTTCCATGCCTTGGCGGCAGGTCTGCTGGCGGAGCGTTTGTGATCGACCAAGGGCCAAAGTCGAGCGAAGGGCAGTAACGGCGAAAGTGGCTCCTTCTCCTTCACGCGCTGTTCGAAGCGAGCGAAGGGAAGCGGCACGGGCTCGATCGGTGGTCGTCAGTTTACCTTCGCCATTGGATGATGAGGGGGGGATGATGATGGGGGATGATGATGGGGCGATGGGTCTGCTTTCGACCCAGAGCAGTCGGTCGGACCAATCCACTGCAACGATCGGCAAGCCTCAGAACTTTGCTTCCGTCAAGATCGCGTTCGTTGCAGTCTGAGTGGAGCATAACAATACTGGCTTTGCGCTTGCACTCAGTTTCCCTCTTTCAGCAGTCTCGCCATTGGCGGCCCTGGTTCGCGTCAGAGCCGCCAATAGCTCAACTCAGTTCAACTGCACGGTCAGCTTGTCGATGGTTCCGGTGAATTCGAACGGAACCCGATAGTCCTTGTCCTCGACGCCGGTGCGCGTATCCAAGCCGACATCGAATGTCTCGTCCCACGGCATCAAGGCAGGGACTGTATGCGGGATTTTCTGGCTGGCAACCTCCTTGCCGTCCACCGTCAGAACGCCGCTTCCACCCTTGGCCATGCCTGGTCCGTCCGACTTAAAGTCGAACACGATGGTGTGCTTGCCCGGCGCCAGCACGTCGGAGCCCTCCCAACGGAACCGCTCCATATCCATGAAATTGTAGAGAAACACCGGCTTGCCTTTGAGCAAATAGAGGCCGTAGCCGGCAAATTTGCCACCCGTGGTGACGATCATGCCCTCGGTGCCATCTGCCGGAACTTCGATCTCCGCGGTGATGGTGTAGGACTTGTTCACGATGTTCGGGGCGTTACTGCCAGGCAGACCGGAGATGACGCCCGAATAGCTGAACACGTTCCGCCCGGCGGTCGCACTTGGCCGGGGTGTCACGAGGCGCTCCAGGATAGAGTTGTCGAGCGGGAACACGCCGTACTTCGCGGCTTCCAGCAGGAATAGCTCCTGCATTTCGTTCAGCTTGTCGGGATTGACCGCCGCGAGGTCGTTAGCCTGGGAGAAGTCCTCGGCGAGATTATAGAGCTCCCATTTATAGCCGTTGACGACTTCCGGCATCGCGGACTGCCCCATCAGCCAGGGCGCGGCTGGTGGGGTTGTGCATGCATACCAGCCCCCGTGGTAGATGCCTCGGTTGCCGAACATTTCGAAGTACTGCGTCTGTCGAGCGGAAGGAGCTTCGGCGTTAGCCTTGTCCCAGGTATAGGCCATGCTCACCCCTTCGATCGGCTTCTGGGCAACGCCATTGACCATCATCGGCGCCGGAATGCCCGCGGCTTCCAGGATCGTCGGCACAATGTCGATGACATGGTGAAACTGGTTGCGGACGCCGCCGGCATCCTTGATGCGGGCCGGCCACGACATCGCCATGCCCTGCCGCGTGCCGCCGAAATGCGAGGCGACCTGCTTGGTCCATTTGAACGGCGTGTCGAAAGCCCATGACCAGGCCACCGACATATGCGGGTAGGTCTGGTCGGAACCCCACGCGTCATAGAACTTCATCTGCTCGGCAACCGGAATTGTCAGGCCCTCGATGGTGATCAGTTCACTCGGCGTGCCGAGCGTGCTCCCTTCCGCGCTCGTGCCATTGTCGCCCTCGATGTAGATGATGAGGGTGTTGTCGAGTTTGCCGACGTCCTCCACCGCCTGGATCACCCGACCGATCTCGTTGTCGGAGTAGGCCACGTAGGCGGCGAATACCTCGGCTTGCCGGGCGAACAGCTTCTTGCTCTCGGGGTCGAGCGTTTCCCATTTCGGCAGGTCGTCCGGCCAGGCGGTCAGCAGCGTATTCTGCGGGATGACGCCGAGGCGCTTCTGGTTGGCGAATATCTCGTCACGCATGGCGTTCCAGCCGTTGTCAAACTTGCCCTTGAACTTCTCAATCCATTCGGGCGTCGGATGATGCGGTGCATGCGTGGCGCCGGGAACATAGTAGACAAAAAACGGCTTGTCGGGCGCTGACGCGTTCAACTGCTTGATGTGGTTGATCGCGTTGTCGGCCTCGTCGGTGATCAGGTTGTAGCTGGGCTTGTCAACCCAGGGGAAAATCTGCGTGTGGTCCTGGAAGAGATAGGGCTGCCACTGGTTGGTGTCGCCACCCATGAAGCCATAAAAATAGTCGAAACCCATGCCGGACGGCCATTGGTCGAAAGGCCCGGAGCTGCTGTACTGGAAAGACGGCGTGTTGTGGTTCTTGCCGAACCATGACGTGGCGTAGCCGTTCTGCTTCAGAATGTTGCCGATCGTAGCGTTCTCGACGCCGAGGACCGAATCATAGCCCGGATAGCCCGTGGCTTGCTCGGAAATAACACCGAAACCGCTCGAATGATGATTGCGTCCGGTAATCAGCGCTGCCCGTGTCGGCGAGCAGAGCGCCGTGGAGTTGAACTGCGTGTAGCGCAGTCCCGACTGCGCGATCCGGTCGAGCGCCGGTGTCGGTATGACGCCGCCGAAAGTGCCTGAGACTCCATACCCGGCATCGTCGGTCATGATCAGGAGGATGTTCGGCGCGCCCTTGGGCGGCACGATTTGCGGCGGCCAATAGGGCTTCGAGTCCTTGGCGCTGAGATTGATCTCACCGCCGAATGCCGCCGGCGGATTGGGAAGGTACCTCCCGTCGATGGTCGTCGTGGCGCTGGGCGAGCCCGGGGTGCCGGTGACGGTCTGCGCGTGGATTGGCGCAAGGTAGAATCCGGTTGAGATCAGAAATGACGTTAGCAACAACGTGCGAGATTTCATCACAAGCCTCCTGCGCTTCCCATTGATGTGGTTGGATCTTTAGGCGTGTTGTCCCCTGCAGATGTCTTGGTTATTTCCGCGCTGCGCCGTGACAAAACGGGCGGCTCCGTCCCCGCGCGGTTGGTCCCTCAGTACAAGACAGCTCGCCGATAGGTGCAGCGCGCGACGCCGGCATAGGAAACCGCGCCGAGAACCAGCGCACCCAATAGAAGTCTCCGCCTGGAAGTCGTGGTCCGTGCTGCTTGTTGAAAATTCAAGGCAAAGGTCTTGCTTCAAGGTGACGCTACGGCATCGCGCTCTCGCAAGGAAGGTAGTTTACTGTATCCTACGGGCAGAATTTGAACGTCGGATGGCCGATTTGATCCCAGATGCTGAGGCACGGAAAAGATCGAGAAGATTGCACCACTGAAGGAAACCGGTTTGTCTCGAACGCGCGGCTTCGCAGCGTAGGGCGCAGGCATGGTAATCGAGGACGCCGCGATGCGGAGCCGCTGCCTTCAAGAAACCGGCAGAGTTTTGCGGGGAGGATCCTCGAACCTTTGAGGAAAGACCGGAGTGTCGCAAAAGTCGGGAGTTGCGCGACAACGCAAAAGCCATCGCGAAACAGACTTGCGAATCGCATAAGTGTGTGCTTATGTGTTCGCATGATCGAGAATGACATTTTCCGAGCCTTGGCTGACCCGACCCGCCGCGCGATCTTCGAGAAGCTGGCGGCGGGCGGCATGAACGCCAGTGCCCTGCGTGAGGGCATGGAGATCAGCCAGCCGGCAATGTCGCAACACCTCTCGGTTTTGCGGAGCGCAAAGCTCGTGAGGGAAGAACGGCAGGGGCGTTTCGTGAATTACGAAGTCGATCCGGAGGGACTGGCTCTCATCGCACAATGGTTGGCGAAATATCGCGCCTACTGGCCTGCCCGCATCGAAGCTCTCAAGGTCTTGCTGAAGGATATGGACCAATGAACGATGGAAAGGCCAAGGAGCAGAAAGACGGCATCGAGCTGGAATTCGATCTGGACGAACCGCCGCAAAAGGTCTGGCGTGCAATCAGCATTCCGGAATTTCGGGAAAACTGGTTGCCGAAAGACGCTTTGGCCGATCCCACCCCGGCCACGATCACGCCTGGCGAGGAAGTCCGTTATAGCCTGCGCGACGACGCTCCACCTTTCCTTGAAAGCACGGTGACGTTCACGATCGTCCCGAACGCGACCGGCGGCACCCGCCTGCGCATTACCCACGAGCTGACCGACGCGAGGCTTGACCGGGTGGCGAAAGCGGCCGCGAACAGCAACGGTCCGCCCCTCATGCTCGCCGCCTGACGCGGCAAGCTCTCCCCTTTGATTTCTGGAAGATTGGAGTTCGCCGATGCGCGAAGCGATGCAACTCGTCCCTATGGTCGTAGAACAATCCAGCAGAGGGGAGCGGTCTTTTGACATTTACTCCCGCCTTTTGCGCGAACGCATCATCTTCCTCAACGGCGAGGTCAACGATACCGTTTCCGCTCTGGTCTGCGCGCAGCTGCTGTTCCTCGAGGCCGAGAATCCAAAGAAGCCGATCAATCTTTACATCAATTCTCCGGGCGGCGTCGTGACCAGCGGCTTCGCCATGTACGACACCATGCGCTTTATCCGGGCGCCGGTTCATACGCTTTGCATGGGCACGGCCCGTTCCATGGGATCGTTCCTGCTGATGGCAGGCGAGGCCGGCGGAAGAGCTGCCTTGCCCAATGCCAGTATCCTCATTCACCAGCCATCCGGTGGCTTCCAAGGCCAGGCTTCCGACATGCAGATTCATGCCGAAGAAATTCTGAAGACCAAGCAGCGCATGACGCGGCTCTACGCGGAGCATTGCGGACGCTCCTATGAAGACTTCGAGCGCGGGATGGATCGCGACCGCTTCATGACGGCGGAAGAAGCATTGGAATGGGGTCTTATCGACCGTATTCTTACGGTTCGGGAAGGCGAAATTCCCGATTGAAGCGACACTTGGTTTCCTGACTTTTGCGATGCCCGCAAAAGAGTCCAGACAGGGCGGAACCGTTGCTGCGGCTATCGGTTAATCCGCCGAGGTCGCGGCGTGCCAATCGGACGTGACGGAGATGGTGAACGCACCGGTTTTTCCGATTTCTCGGTGCGGGCAACGAAATGCCAGGCGAGCACCTTACCCGTTCGCCGCGATCTCATCCCGGACAACAGCCTCCTGAGCGCGGAACCGCCGCCCGCCCATCAAAGGCGGTGGAACACGCGAGCGACCATGCACCGTGTGGGTCGATCAGAGGAGGAAAAGATCATGAGCAAGAATAATTGGAAGGTCGGGCTTCGCGCCAAGCTGGAGCATCTCGTCGACGACTGCGTTGTCGCCGGGGCCAGGCAGCAGGACGTCTTCGATGCGATCATCAGGGAGATCGGCAATCTGCGCGCAGCCCTTGAGCGCGATCCCGATCCTGCAGACGACGATGTTGCCGTCATGGAGGAGCCTTCGAACGATTGGCCCGCGGCCGACAAGTGACCTGAAGCCGATCGGGGAGGGCACGCGACCCTCTTGGGGCGGGGGTTATGGAACCAACTGGCGCGGCGAAGATTATAGTCTTGTCGCTTGGCAATCGATTTAGCCTGGATCTGCGAGACGTGATTGCCCGCGCCGGCCGCTCATCATTCACAAGGGGGAATTGCTATGGAAAGTGCAGGTATCGGCTGGATCGCCGCAATCGTCATTGGCGGCATTGCCGGCTGGCTCGCCGAAATGCTGATGAAGAGCAACATGGGCGTGCTGATGAACGTCCTTCTCGGTATTGTCGGCGCCATCGTCGCCAACTTTATCCTGTCGCTCTTCGGCGTCGTCCTTGGCGGATGGCTGGGTTATCTGATCGCGGGCTTCATCGGGGCCTGTATCCTCATCGCTGTTGCGAGAATGGTCAGACGTACGGCCTGATCAAACAGGAGGCGGCCTGGCAAACCGGCCGCCTTCATCACGTTTTCGGGTTAGCGCTCACGCGTGGTCGTCCGGCGTTCCGGGATTGATCCAGCGGGAGGGCCGATCCGGCCTAAAATCATCCTGCTCGAGCGCAGCATTGGCCTGCCTATTGCGTGGGAAAACGGCTCAGCATCCGGTCCTGGACGTTCTCCCAGCCGACGATCATCGCCGCAAGCGAGATGGCTTTGTCGCGGTCTGCAGCCTTGGTTATAAAGCCTTCGAGCAGCACGACAGGGCCGAGCATCCTGATCTCGATGGCAGTGCTGTCGATATCCGGATCAGCGGCAAGGGCCGCTTCGATCGTGGCGATCGTGGATGCCGAACTGTGGCCTTGCGAGCAGCGCTCTTCGTGATTGTAGTTATCGGGGCCGAACTTCATATTCTCCTCCTGTCCCGCCCCTCCACGGACCTTCACATGACCTCGCATAATATATGAGCAGCGTGTCCCGAGGCCGCCACCTGGACTTAAGTCCGGCTTTCCCTCGGCGCGATCCGGCCTAGATTCTCCTGATCCTTGTTCAAAGGACATCAGGGAGGTTTTAGCAATGTTTGCTGAACTCCAGTCAGAACCTCCCTGATGACGCGCCAAGTTATCGACCGCTGTCGAGCGTCCGAGGTCCGCGGATCCGGAATGCTTCGCGTTAGAGGTGGCGACCAGGATATATCCGATAAAGCGGAAACACTGCCTTGGTGGCTTTTGGCTGTCCATTGATCCCGGATAGCAACTCATGTATATCTTCTGAGGTACGTACATCATTATGGCTTGCGGGCGGAGACGAGCGTTGCGAGGTTCCAGACCTGCAGGCCATGCGATGAAAGGGATTTCGGGAGGGGATCATGACGGCCTTACAACTCAATCCAGATTTTGCCATTGCGGATGAACAGTCGCTTCGGGCGCTGTTCGAGCCGACCCACGCTCTGGCAATCGTGAAGTGTCAGAATTCTCTTGGCGAGCACGCGCAGGAATTCATTCGGCGCTCGCCGTTCTTCTGCATCGGTACGCAGAGTTCGGAGGGAAAGGCCGACGTCAGTCCTCGCGGCGACCCTCCGGGGTTCGTCAAGGTTCTTGACGAGCGCACCCTGGCGATCCCGGATCGACCCGGCAACAATCGTCTTGATACCCTAAGCAACATCATCGCCAACCCGAACGTCGGGCTCTTGTTTCTTATCCCCGGCTTCGACGACACATTGCGCGTCAACGGGCGGGCAAATCTGACCAATGATCCTCAGCTGTTGGCGAGCATGAGCGTCGCCGATCGTCTCCCGAAACTCGCTATCATCGTCAACGTCAGCGAAGTTTTCATGCATTGCGCCAAGGCGTTCAGACGGTCCCGCTTGTGGAGTCCGGATCATTTCCAGGGCCGCAAGGAGATGCCCTCGCTGATAAAGATCATTCTGGATGAGACGACAGGGGCGCCGAGGGACGGGGATGAAATGCGAAAGATGGACGAAGAACTGGAGCAAGCCTACCGAAAGACACTTTACTAGCTGCCCGGCGCGGGCTGAAGCGGGCGCCGTGTCTCCGCTGCCGCAACTCGCCTGACCTTCGGACCGGCGCTACCCGCCCTTTCCGACTCGTTGTGCCTTTCGCAGAAGTCTCAGATCGCGGTCTGCATGAGATAAGGAGATTTTTCGACGGGAACCCGCGCGACGATCTTCATCACCAGCGTGGGAGCGACATCAGGAACAGAGCTCACTCGTCCGTCTTTGTAGAGCACCCGCAAGAGGCAGGTCTCGCTGTCATATTCAAGTTCGGCGATCGTCTTTGAACGGACCAGAAAGTGCATCTTCAACTGCCTCCTGCGCTGCAGCATGATCAAGGTGAAAACGACCGACCGCCGCCCACCCTGGAGGGGCAATGCTTGATCGGCACGAAACTCTTTGCCACTTCGGCGGCCGGCGCTGTCCGAAACGCGATCCAAAAGTCAACGCGTCCCGCCAAATCATCCCGGCGAAGTCATGAAGAAATCTAGTAAAATCCACCATCGAAATCGCGTGAAATCAGCGTGACACACGCCCCGCGACTATACGTGACACGAGACCACCAGAATAAGATGTGCGCAGCGCCTGCCGCAACGAAGACACCGATGGACGATCTAGTCTATCTCCGCGCGTAGAACTGATTTGCCTTTCAACGCTTTGTGGAGCACCATCATCGGCACAGCCGGGGGATGGAACGATGGGACAGCTCACGAGCGGAGAGCGGGGGTCCGCGGCAGCTATACTTATCACTTTGATGGTTGTCGGTGTCGCGATGGCGGCCGCTGGCCGCTTTGATCCCATCGGCATACACGGCGCTATCGTCCTTGTGTATTGCGGCGCGTTGTTCTGCTACATCCTGACTTCAGCTTTCAGCGAAGAACCGGATGCTTCGCGCTTTTCCAGCTACTATGACGATCCGATCAAGGTCGGCGTGGCCCTCACACTGGCGTGGGCGGTCTTTGGCATGTTCATCGGCGTTTGGGCAGCTGCACAGCTTGCCTGGCCGAGCCTGAATTTCGATACGGCGTGGTCGAGCTTCGGCCGTATACGGCCCGCCCATACGACAGGGGTGATCTTCGGCTTCGGCGGAAACGCGTTGATCGCGACATCATTCCATGTCGTTCAGCGAACATCGCGCGCAAGGTTGGCCGATCAACTCTCGCCGTGGTTCGTGATCTTCGGCTTCAACCTTTTCTGTCTGATCGCGGTCAGCGGGTATTTCATGGGCGTTACCCAGTCGAAGGAATACGCGGAAGCGGAATGGTATGCCGACCTCTGGCTCGTGATCGTTTGGATCGCCTATTTTATACTTTTCGTACGCACCCTGGCGCGGCGCAAGGAACCACACATCTACGTGGCCAACTGGTACTATCTCGCCTTCATCATCGTGGTCGCGATCCTCCATATCGTCAACAACCTGGCAGTGCCCGTGTCGTTCGGACACGCCAAAAGCTACACGGTATGGCCCGGTGTCCAGGATGCGATGGTCCAATGGTGGTACGGGCATAACGCCGTGGCGTTTTTTCTCACGTCGGGCTTCCTAGGGATGCTCTACTACTACCTGCCGATCCGCGCTGAGCGGCCGATTTTTTCCTATCGATTGTCCATTCTCAGCTTCTGGGGGATCACCTTCTTCTACATGTGGGCGGGGTCCCACCATCTCCATTACACCGCACTGCCTCTCTGGGTGCAAAACCTTGGAATGACGTTCTCGGTCATGCTGCTCGTTCCGTCGTGGGCGTCGGCCGGGAACGCGTTGCTCACGTTGAACGGGGCTTGGCATCGCGTGCGTGACGACGCCACTCTTCGCTTCATCATGATGGCGGCGTTCTTCTATGGGCTGTCGACATTCGAAGGGTCTTTCATGGCAATCAGACCCGTCAACTCACTGTCTCATTATACCGATTGGACGGTCGGCCACGTTCATGCCGGTGCGCTGGGCTGGGTTGCCATGATAACGTTCGGCGCGTTCTACACACTCGTTCCATCGATCTGGAAACGCGAAAGGATGTATTCTGCAGCCCTGGTCGAAGTCCATTTCTGGTTGGCGCTTGCAGGCACACTCATCTACGTCTTCGCCATGTGGAATTCCGGCATTATCCAAGGCTTGATGTGGCGCACGTATTCCGCCGACAACACCCTGGTCTATTCATTCGTCGACAGTCTGCTGGCGATGTATCCCTACTACATCGCACGCGCTTTCGGAGGGCTGCTTTTCCTCCTTGGGGCGATCGTGGCGAGCTTCAATATCTGGATGACCGTCCGAACGGCTCCCGCCGCGGGAGCAGTTCACGATGCGCCCCTGACTTCGGGCATTCTCGAACATGCGCCGGCGGAGTGAGAGATGAGCGAACCTCTGCACGGAAGACTGGAACGGACGGCCGTCGGGTTCATGCTGGCTATCGTTGTGGCGGGAAGCGTCGGCGGGCTTGTCGAGATCGCCCCGCTGTTCACGATCCACGAGACGGTCGAGGACGCCCCCGACATGAGAGTGTACACACCCCTCGAGGCGGCGGGCCGGAACATCTATGTTCGCGAAGGCTGCTACGCCTGCCACAGCCAGATGATCAGAACGCTGCGGGACGAGGTCGAGCGGTACGGTCCTTATTCTCTTGCGGTCGAATCCAAGTACGACCATCCCATGTTGTGGGGATCAAAACGCACGGGTCCCGATCTGGCGCGCATCGGCGGGAAGTATTCCGATCTCTGGCACGTAGCCCATTTGATCAACCCTCGCGAGGTCGTCCCGGAATCCAACATGCCGTCTTATCAATGGTTGGCGACAACCCCGCTCGATCTGGCCGATCTGCGCGACCAAGTGGCGGCGCTGAGAACCGTGGGAGTGCCTTATACGGACGACATGGTCGCAAACGCGTCTGCCGATGCCTTCGGCCAAGCCAATCCAGACAGCGAACAGTCCTCAGGCGTCACGGAACGTTATGGGCAAGACACGCAGGTCTCAGCCTTTGACGGCGTAAAAACCAGAGTGACGGAAATGGACGCCATGGTCGCCTATCTGCAGGTGCTTGGCAGGCTCACAAAGGCTGCCTACCAGAACACTGCGGCACCGGAGCAAATGCCGAACCCCAACAATTGATTGCTCAGGGGATTTGAAATGGATCTTACCCACGAAACCATGTTGGAACTGTCCAAGGTTTGGGGCTTGTTCTATCTCATTCTGTTTTCGATCGGGGTGATCATCTACACCTTCTGGCCTTCCAACAAGGCGCGTTTCGATCGGGCGGAAACGGACATATTCGATAAGGACGACACCCCATGGCGATAGAGGAAGTCGATCCCGTAACAGGCCGGAAGACGACGGGACACATTTGGAACGGCATCAAGGAGCTCGATACTCCTGTACCACGCGGGGTTCTGCTCTTCCTGATCATCACGCACCTGTTCGCCGCTCTCTGGTGGATACTGTATCCGACTTGGCCGCTTGGAAGCACGTATACGAGGGGCCTGATCGGGACGGGTCAAAAGCAGGCGGTAGAGCGAAAGATCATAGAAGCCGATGCTTCGCGCGCGCCCTGGATCGAGAAGATCGAGACCAGTTCCTTTGATGAAATCCGTGCAGACGCAAAGCTGATGGAGAAGGTGGCCTCCAGCGGCCACCAGTTGTTCGGAGACAACTGCGCCGCCTGTCATGGAAGGGACGGCAAGGGCGGACGAGACTTCCCCGATCTTACCGATGACGACTGGCTTTGGGGTGGAGGACCAGAAAAGATCGTCCAGACCATGACGGTGGGAGTCAATACGACACACTCGCAAAGCCGCGTGTCGCAGATGCCTGCGTTCGGAACAGACGAAATGCTCAACCGAAAACAGGTGAGCGATGTCGCCGCCTATGTCTATTCGTTGAGCAATTCGTCCACCGAAGCCGCAGACGCCAGCCAGATAGCTGCGGGCCGCGAGGTGTTCATGGCTAGCTGCGTGGCATGCCACGGCGAAGACGCCAAAGGCAAACAGGATGTGGGTGCGCCGAACCTGACCGATGGCCGCTGGATTTACGGCGGGGGCATCGAACGGATCGTCCAGTCGATCCATGGCGGACGGCAGGGACATATGCCCACCTGGGACGAACGCCTAAGTCCCGCTGAGATAAAGATACTCGCGCTTTATGTGAACAAGCTGGGTGGGGGTCAACAGTGATGCCCGAAGCGAAGAGACCTATACCACGCGCTTTCAAGTGGCTGCTGATCGGGCTGACCGGGGCGATCTTTGTCGGCGCTAACGCCCATTTTGTTTACATGGCGATCGCCACCCAGCCCGCCTGCATCGAGCATATCAAGGAAAAAGGCCAGCAACCCAACCAATTCAGGGCCGCCGCTTCAGCTTGCTGAACGCGCGAGGAGGATCAGATGCCGCAGGACGACACTTCCGGCCGATATCGGAGCGAGGTATCAGGGATACAGGAGACGATGAATCCCAAGTGGCAGCGGCATCTGCCCCTCGGTGCTCCTCTCGGTTGGCTTGGCAAAGGTTGGCAGGACTTGATCCGGCAACCCTGGCCAAGTCTGGCCTACGGGTTCGTGGTGTTCCTACTCGCGTTGGCGGCCACCGTGATGCTGTTTCGGCTCGAGCGCGACTATCTTCTCTTTCCCGCATTGGCGGGCATATTGATCGTCGCGCCGCTCTTTGCCGCCGGCCTCTATGTCAAGAGCAGGAGTTTGGCGAACGGGGAGCGCATCACGCTTCGTGAGATGTTATTCGTCCGGCCGAGAGCTGGAGGGCAGGTGTTTTTCACGGGGATGCTGCTGTGCATGGTGATGCTGCTCTGGATGAGGGCGGCGGTCATTATCTACGCGCTCTTTTTCGGCGTTAATCCGTTCCCCGGCCTTGATGGCGTAGCAAGGCTATTGGTCACCACTCCCTCGGGCTGGGGCATGCTGATCGTCGGCTTGTGTGTCGGCGCATTGTTCGCTGGATTCGCCTTTGCAATCGGGGTGTTCTCAATCCCGATGCTTCTGGATGAGCGCATTGACGCCTTCACGGCGATGGGCGTCAGCGTTGTCATGGTCTGGAACAACATGGGACCGTCAATGGTCTGGGGTGCGATCGTGCTCGCCCTCTTCCTCGCCAGCCTGCTGACGGGACTTGTCGGACTGATCGTCGTTTTTCCTTTGCTCGGCCACGCCACATGGCATGCCTACAAGGCAATGAGGTAGCGAGGAACGGACAATGACCTGCTGCGCGTCCATTGCGTCGTCACTCCACGAGCCCGGACCAAGAAGGCCGGGTGTGGACGAGGTTGCGTTGGCAAGCAGGGATTTGGGCAACGGTCTCAGGCAGATCACCCTGTCCGTTCCGGACATGCGATGCGGCGCATGCATGGCGCTTCTGGAATCGACCCTTGGCAAGCACCCCGACGTTCACATGGCGCGCGCCAATCTGACGGCGAAGCGCGTAACCATCCATTGGCACGCGGAAAATGGTTCGCCGCCCGATTTTGCCGCCCTGATCGGAACGATCGGTTACACGGCCGTCTTGCCGGCGGAAGGCCGCGATCAACCGGACGGTGAGGTGTCAGGCCTGCTGCGCGCGCTGGCAGTCGCCGGCTTTTGCTCAATGAACATCATGGTGCTGTCCGTATCGGTCTGGGCGGGTGCCGACCCGGCAACACGTCAGACGCTCCACCTGATGTCGGCCGCGCTCGCACTACCGGCCGTGATCTACTCCGGGGCGACATTCTACCGGTCGGCGTGGCGGGCGCTCGTGCACGGTCGGGCCAACATGGATGTGCCCGTCAGCATCGGCGTCTTGCTCTCGTTCGGTCTCAGCGTATACGACACGTTCGCCGAAGGACGGCAAGCCTACTTCGAGGCCAGTACCTCGCTACTCTTCGTTTTGCTCATCGGACGCACGCTGGATCATCTGATGCGAAGGAAGGCACACTCGGCGGCGACGGCGCTGGCCGAGATGATGCCGAAAGGCGCGAATGTGATACGCGCGGACGGACGGATCGAGTATGTTCCGCTGAACGAAATCGCGCCCGGAACCCACACTCTGATTGCCGCCGGCGACAGAATTCCGGCTGACGGCACCATTCTCTCCGGCCTCACGGAGCTTGACCGCTCGTTGCTGACGGGAGAGAGCCGATGGACGAGCGTCGGACCAGGCGAAAAGGTTCGCGCGGGCGAGTTGAACGTTGGCCATCCCCTGACTGTCGAAGCCACCGCAATGCCTGCAGATTCGATCCTCGCCGAGATACATGGGATGCTCGAAGCCGTCGAGGGCGGCCGATCCCAATATCGGCTGCTCGTGGACAGGGCAGCGCGCCTCTATGCTCCAATTGTCCATAGTCTCTCGATTCTGACATTCATTCAGTGGTTCGTGATGACGAGAGACGTCCACCTCGCCCTGACGACCGCGATCTCCGTCCTGATCATAGCTTGCCCTTGCGCTCTCGGGCTCGCGGTTCCGATGGTCCAGGTCGTCGCCGCCCGTAAGTTGTTCAAGCACGGCGTCGTGGCGCGGGACGGTTCTGCGTTGGAACGCCTGGCGGAAATCGACACCGTCGTGTTCGACAAGACCGGCACCCTGACGCAATACGAGCCGACGCTGCTGAGCGGGAACTGCGTCGGACCGTTGGAGTTTTCATTGGCAGCTTCGCTGGCGCGGTACTCCAGTCATCCGATGTCGACTGCGATTGCGGCCTACGCCTCACGACGCGAGCCGCAAGCCCTCGCGCTCGACGACGTCAGAGAGGTTCCGGGCAGCGGTCTCGAGGCATCTTTCGATGGGCAAATCTATCGACTCGGACGAGCGGCCTGGGCGACGGGCGGCCAGAGAGAGGATCGGACTGCCGCAGCTTCCACGGTCGTCCTGACGCGACAGGCAGAAATCCTCGCTTCCTTCGTTTTCGGAGAAAGCCTCCGGGTGGGGTCGGCGCAGGCGGTGCAGTTCCTGAAGAGCCGCGGCATCGCCGTCCAGATGCTGACGGGCGACGCCCCGGAAGCGGCTCGTGCGGTGGCAAAGGAGCTTGGAATCGACACGGTAACATCAGCCGCCCTTCCTAAGGACAAGGCGAAGACTATCGAAGCGTTACGCGACAGCGGACGCAACGTCGCGATGATCGGTGACGGAATAAACGACGCGGTGGCGCTCAAGGCCGCCCATGTTGCCATGGCTCCGGCTTCGGGAAGCGACATCGGTCGAAGTGCCGCCGACTTCATTCTGCTCAGTGGAGGCATGGACGGGGTCGAGATCGCCATTACAACGGCAGGGCGCGCGGGTGCACTGATCCGTCAGAATTTTGCTTTGGCTATTGTTTATAATGCTTGCAGCATCCCGCTCGCATTGCTCGGCTATGTAAACCCGCTCATCGCCGCGATAGCGATGTCCTCGTCGTCCATACTGGTCGTCGCGAATGCAATGAGGCTTGAGATCGACAGAACGCCACCAGAGCGGAACTTGGGCCGGATAAGTGGCTTGGTAGGAGCAAGACAGTGAGCACGTTGTCGTTTCTCATTCCCGTAGCCCTCCTGATGGGTATCGCCGGGCTTGGCGCTTTTCTTTGGTGTTTGCGCACCGGCCAATACGACGATCTGGATGGCGCAGCAGAGAGGATATTGTTCGAGAAGGACGACAAGCCTCTCGGCGGCTGAAAACACAAATGTAAAACACTCTGAAGGAGGTTCGAATGGAAGAGACGGATCATCAGTCTCCGTTAGGTGCCTCCGGCACCACACAAAGCCCGCGTATTCGCACCATCGACCCCTCGGAGTCCGTTACCGGGGTGGGCATCGTGTTTGGCATCCTTGGTGCGGTGATCGGGGCGGTATCCACGGCGCTCCTGGGCGATGCATCCAGCGTTGGCTCTTGGATCGCCTACTGCTTCATTGCGGCGTTAGCGGGAGGCTCCGCAGGGATCGTCATCGGCGGAATGTTTGGAGCGATTTTCGGGGTAATCAGGGGAGTGACGATACCCGCCCGCAAGGATCGTAAGGCCTAATAGGTCGATCCGTTTGCGCAGTACGAGAGAGTCCTTATTGAAGAAGGGTTCTGTGACCGAGGCAAATGCGTGGTGTGGTTGCAGCGCTATTGAGACCTTGATCTAAATCTCATAATGGCGAGAAGTTGCCGTTCGTGGGCTATCTTGATAGCGATTGCTCTTGGCGTTGATGCCAGATTCAATAGGTTCGTGACCCTAGGATCGTCTGCCGATGATCGTTCCGCGCATTCACACCCGCCTCTCGCTCGCCAGGGACCTGGACAGTCTCGGCATTCGCGCCGGCAACTTTGTCATGGTCCACGCCGCGATGAAGCGGGTGGGGCGGCTGCTCAACGGGCCTGATGTACTGATCGAAGCGCTTCGCGATGCCGTGGGGCCTTCCGGCACCATCGTCGCCTACACCGACTGGAACGGCGCCTATGATGCGTTGCTGGATGAAAATGGCCGCGTCCCGCCGGAATGGCGCGCACATATCGCGCCGTTCGATCCGGCTGTTTGTCGCGCTGCCCGCGATAATGGCGTGCTCGCCGAATTTATTCGAACGACACCGGGGGCAAGGCGCAGCGGCAATCCGGGCGCCTCGGTCGCGACGATCGGTGCGTGCGCCGATTGGCTCACCGCCGATCACCCACTCGATTACGGCTATGGAGAGACATCGCCGCTCGGCAGGCTGGTGGCTGCAGGCGGCAAGGTTCTGATGGCCGGCGCCCCGCTCGACACCATGACCCTGCTCCACCATGCAGAACACCTGGCGCGAATTCCGAACAAGCGCCTGCGCCGCTACGAGGCGCCCATTGTCACATCGGCCGGCGTGGTGTGGCGCATGCTGGAAGAGTTCGACACAAGCGACCCAGTCGTGCCGGGCCTCGACGACGATTATTTCGGCCGGATCGTGGGCGCGTTTCTCGCCAGCGGGCAGGGTGCGCAGGGCCTGGTCGGAGACGCAGAATCGGTCCTGGTCGACGCGGCCGCGATCTGCAGCTTCGCTGTCGCATGGCTGGAGCATCATGTTCGGTTTGAAGGCTGAGCGGCTAAGCCGCTAAGCCGCGCGTCAAAGGGTGCTTCAGAACAGGCGGTCGACACATCGCGCGGTCTCCCACGTCTTGAGGAAATTCGCCCGCCTTGCAATCCAGCCGACAGCCTCGCTTGCCCATTCCTGTGCCCTGCGTATTCGCCCATCAGCCGGATGTGGTGGACGATACAAACCGATCGGCGGTTTCGATGTCGCCTGGCGTTCAGGGATTGACCCAGCGGGAGGAGGTCAGCGCGCCCAGATTGTTGTAGGCAAAGATTGCGCGTCGGTTGTCGGCGTGACGCAGTTGGAACCAGTCCAGCGTCTCGGCCCGGAAGATCAGCACCCCGAAGAAGGCCCGTCCTTCGCCGTCTGCGACCGGTGCCTCGCTTGCCGGCTCGCCGATGTCGTCGCCCGGCGGCCCGCCCATATAGGTGCTGCGCGTCGATCGCGGCAGCGAGCTCCAGGCCTCGGCCGCGCATTGGCTTGTCGGTCCATGGAGTTCGGCCGATCCCTGCAGGCGAAGCTGCACTTTCGGCTGCGGGCCAAAGCCGAGGAGGGTGACCCGAGGATCGGCCGATATTTCCTGCCATTTCGGGCTTCTGACATCCGTATGGATTTCCAGGAGGCGTCGCGCGGCATCCACGCGCCTCAGCACCACCATGCGGGCTTGCGGCCGGCCGCCGGCATCGACCGAACAGAGGTTCAGGTAGCGGAAGGCCGACTGCGGATCGGCGGCGGCACCTTCCAGCTCGGCCCAGGCCGATGCATCGACCTCGGCGAGGGTCACTGTGCCGCCTCAGCCTTGTTTATCTCGCCGGCCTTGACGTACCTGTTGAAGCACATCGCTGTTCTCCTTGGCGTTGAAAGTCATCCCTTCAGACGGACCGGGTAAGGCCGCCGTCGATCCTGAGGCTCTGGCCGGTGATATAACCCGCCCCTTCGGAAACGAGGAAGGAAATCGTCGCGGCCACTTCGGCGCTGGTGCCGTAGCGTTTCATCGGCACGCTGTCGCGGCGCTCCTCCGTCGCCGGCAGGCTGTCGATCCAGCCTGGCAGCACGTTGTTGATGCGGATGCCGTCGCCCGCATAGGTATCGGCATAAATCTTGGTGTAAGCGGCGAGCCCGGCGCGGAAGACGGCCGAGGTCGGGAACATCGCCGACGGTTCGGACACCCAGGCGGTGGAGATATTGACGATCGCGCCCGACTTCTGCGCCCGCATGATCGGCGTGACCAGCCGCACGGGACGGACCACATTCATGAAATAAATGTCCATGCCCGCGTGCCACTGTTCGTCGGTGACCTCGGTGATCGGCGCACGGGGGCCGTGGCCGGCGCTGTTGACGAGAGCGTCGACACGGCCCCATTTCTCCATCGTCGCGTCGACCAGGCGCTTGAGGTCGTCGTTCGACTGGTTCGAGCCGGTGACGCCGATGCCGCCCAGTTCGGCGGCAAGCGCCTCGCCCTTGCCTGACGAGGACAGGATGGCGACCTTGAAGCCATCGACCGCCAGCCGCCTGGCGGCTTCCGCACCCATGCCGCTGCCGCCAGCCGTAATGATCGCCACCTTTTCTACTGCCATCGCCGTTATCCCTACTCGGTTTGCACCCATTGCCGGGCGTTGATCCCTGGAATACCATGGGCTTTACGCGAGAGCGAACCAGTTTTCGTGAAATGTCCCAGTAGAAAAACTATCGAATGTCCATGTCCGTCGGTAATCTTCCCTCCCTCAACGGCCTCAAGGCCTTCGACGTGGCGGCGCGTCATCTGAATTTCCGGCTCGCGGCCGAAGAGCTCGGCGTCACCCAGGGAGCCGTCGCCCAGCATGTGCGCGGGCTTGAGGCGGAACTCGGGGTGACGTTGTTCGAGCGCCTGCCGAAGTCATTGGCGCTGACGGGCGAGGGGCGAAGCTACGTCGCCGACGTCCGGCGCGCCTTCGAACTGCTTTCAAACGCGACGGCGAACCTGAAGCCACAGCCGGTCAAGCTGGTGGTCAGCACGACACCGACCTTTGCCTCGAGATGGCTGATCCCGCGTCTTCCTGATTTCACCTCGAGGCATCCCGATCTCGATCTCCACATCCTGGCGACGGACCGCATTTCCAGCTTCCAGGCCGACGGCGTCGATCTCGCCGTCCGATATGGCAGCCCTCCCTTCGGTCCAGGCCTCGCCGCCGAGCTGCTGTTCGAGCAGGAGATCATTGCCATCTGCAATCCGAGCCTCGTCGCCGAGGGAGCCGAGCCTGAGAATGCGGAAGAACTCTCGCACTACACGCTGCTTCACGATGCCCATAATTCCTGGCCCGAATATATCGATCGCTTCCTCGGCGGCGGCGATCCCACGCTGTTTCGGGGCATTAGCTTCTCACAGACATCGCACGCAATCGAAGCTGCCATCGCCGGGCAGGGCATCGCTACGGCGACCCGCGCTTTCGTCTCGACCGACATCGAGGCGGGCAGGCTGAGGCAGGTCTTCGACGGCGCCCTCAGAGCGCGCTCGCACTTCTATCTGGTGAAGCCGCGATATCGGAAGTCCGAAGCGGTGGACAAGCTTCAGGACTGGCTGCGCTCGCAGGTGCAGAGCTGACGGCCGGACAGCCATCGCTCAAGGAGTGAACCAGCTGCGGCAGTTGATCTCGCTCACGTCTTGTCCTCGGCAACGCGAAACAGAAGGCGGATATAGCGCTCCAAATGAGCGAGACTTTCGCGCGCCAACTCCGCATTATTTCCTGCTTTCGCAAGAACAAAACCTCCTTGAATTACCGTCTGCGTGTATCGAGCCAGGCTTTCGGCAGTCCAATCATCCATAATGCCGCGTTCACCGCGGGCCAGTTCAATGTCGGCCTCCAACGTTGACGCATGACCGAATATGCTGGCTCCACACGCATCGCGGATGCGAGGGGAGGTCATGTAGGTTTCCTGAACCATCGTCCCGACCAGACAGCTAGACTCTGCGACATCGTCGGTAATGATTGCTTTGCGAAAAGCGACATACGCAAGCACCCGATCCAGCGCGCCGAGAGGATGATGATAGGGAGCAGCGGCGAAAAAGTCCGAGGTGGTCCTCGCCCAAAATTCCGCAGCGGCAACTCCCAGAGCTTCCTTGCTACCGAAGCTGTGGAAGAATGCCCCCTTAGTTACCGCTGCCGCCTTGCAAAGATCATCAACGCTGGCCGCGGCGAAGCCTTTGGCGCGCATAATGTCTCTTGCAGCTTCCAGGAGCCGGGTTCGAGCATCACCCCGCTCGGGTGTATGTTTGGTTGGTCTAGACATACGGTTATTTATACCGTACGTTCGGTATGTGTCAACGATGAAGCGCCTATTCGCTGGAGGCGCATAGCTCTAAAAACACGGGACGCGATATGAGTTTATATGACGACGATATTAGCCGGTTTGCCGAGCATGGAGCCGCCCTTCCTGTCCCCGATCGCGAGGGTCGGGTAGAGCATGACGGAGCCCTGATCTGGTACGCATCATTTGGTAGCGGTCCTCCCATCATTCTCTTGCATGGCGGACTCGGCCACAGCGGCAACTGGGGAAATCAGGTTTCGGCATTGGCGGCGGCGGGCCACCGCGTGGTGACGATCGACAGTCGCGGGCACGGCCGCAGCACCCGCGATGACAGACCATATTCCTATGAATTCATGGCTTCTGACGTCGTGGCTGTTATGGACCACCTGTCCCTCGACAAGGCTACCCTGGTCGGCTGGAGTGACGGCGCCTGCGTCGCTCTGGTGCTTGCCTCCAAGGCACCAGCACGCGTGGCAGGCGTCTTCTTTTTTGCCTGCAACATGGATCCTAGTGGCACAAAGCAGATCGAACCGAGTCCGCTTCTCGATCGCTGCTTCAGCCGCCACAAGAAAGACTACGCCATGCTCTCCGCCACGCCAGGTGACTTCGACCAGTTTGTCGGCGCGGTGGGACTGATGATGCGAACCCAGCCAAACTATACCAAAGAGGACCTTGGCGCCATCAAAGTGCCTGTGGTCATCGCACTCGGCGAGCATGACGAATTTATCAAGCGAGAGCATGCCAACTACCTGGCTGACGCTATTCCGGGCGCCGAATTGATCATTCTGCCCGGCGTTAGTCACTTCGCGCCGTTACAGCGTCCGGACGAATTCAACGCGACGGCCCTCGCCTTTGTAGCCAAGGCTTCGGACCGATAACCACCAGAGCAATTCCAGCAAAAGTGCGGAGCGGTTTTGCGTCCGGAATTGCGTGAAAACAAAGAGATAGAGCATTTCCGTGATTCGGAGAAAAACGGAAATGCTCTAGTGGCGGCCGCGAGGAGTTACCGGCGTTGGGTCGTGTTGAATTGCGACGCGGCGAAACCGCGATCGATGGCGTTTGGCCAAGGCAGAAACCGGCGAGAAGTCTTTCTTCCAACGCAGTCAGCACTGGGCGGAAACGCTCGACGAAGTCTGGGGCAGGGCAGAAGCTCAGCAGCGATGACGACATGCGGAGGCTCTAGATGAGCGAGACGAACCATAAGCGCCCGTTACTGGGCACCTGCCTGTGCAAAGCAGTCTGTTATCAGGTCACAGACGCGTTCATCTTTGCAGCAAACTGTCATTGCGCAGCTTGTCGTCGCACAACGGGGTCGGCGTTCAAGGCATTCGCCCGTATCCATGGTAACGAACTGACTATCCTTCAGGGTGAAAGCGAAATCTCCTCATTCGAAAAAGACCAGTTCAGCGATGAGCATTGCAAGACATGCGGCTCGCTGCTGTTTTCTCGAGTTGACGGAGGGTTCGTGCACGTCGCGATGGGGACGCTGGTCGATGCTCCGTCAATTTCACCGACGGACCACATGTTCGTCGGTTCGAAAGCGCCCTGGTTCACCATCACCGACGCATTGCCCCAGCACGAAGGGCACGTGACGCGGAAAGAAGTCGATTAGGCTCGTAATGTGGACCAACTGCCCGTCAACGGTTTGCTGCATACCTGTAGGGCACGGTCATCGCCGTGCTGGTCTCTGACGTCCCCTGCGGATCGGCATCCTGCATCCCGACCTTCACGGGCATCCCTTTACCTGCGCCAGGAGTGGGCGAAGGTCGAAGCGATCGCCGACTGCGCCGACGCACCGCCGATCCTCCGGCTGCTGAGCAGAGCTGACTTCAAAACAGACGATCGACGCATCGCTCGGTCTCCCACTGCCTGAGGAAATTCGCCTGCCTTGCAATCCAGCCGACCGTCTCGCTTCCCCATTCCTGTGCCCGGCTGGCGTACTCGCCCATCAGCCAGATGTGGCGGACGATCACAAAGCGGTGGGCGGCTTCGAAGTCGGCTGGCGTGATCGGCCGGACGGCCCGATAGCCATCGACGAAGGCGTCCCACATGGCGGTTGAGCTCCGGCCGAAGGATGTTTGCGCCCACAAAAACACCGACAAGTCGTAGGCGAGGTATCCCGGACCGCCGTCATCGAAGTCGAAAAAGACGGCTTCGCCGGCATCGTTGATCCGTGCATTGAAGCCGTGACAGTCGCCATGGCAATACGTCGACGTCAAATCGCCGAAGGCTTCGATCGCCTTTGCGGTCCGCGCAGCGATGTCTTCAAGATCGCTGTGGACCTCGGCGTCGTCCACGACGCCGCTATCGCATATGCGGGCAAGCGGCCGATGCAGCAAGTGTTCGAGGTCGAGCCGATAGAGCGCTCCGTCCGGCTGGAATGTCTCGGCTGCATTGTGCAGCAAAGCAAGGGTCTTGCCGTTGGCCTGTGCATCGCCGGCATCCGCCGCATCCGGCTTGCGGCCCTCGAGCGCCCGGAAGAGCACGGCCTGGCGCACGCCCTCCGGCGCATCTCCCTCAACGAACAAGCTGCCCTCGCGTGTCGGGATGGCTGCGGCGACGGGAACGCCCGATTGCGCAAGATGCGCCAGGAACGCCGTTTCGGTCTTGACGTCGGCCGGACCACGGGCGCGGCGGTGGGAAAGCCGGAACACATAACGCTCGCCGTTGCTCCCGAGGGCAAGATACACATCATTCAAGCCGCGTTGCAGCATCCGGCAGGAAACCGGCCCTGCAAGCGGATAATGCCGATGAATGAACTGTTCGATGGCCGCAATCTGCGGGGTCGAATAGAGCGGATCGAAGTCGAGCATCGGCGCTGTACCATCGGGCTTTGCTGGCAGGCTGCTTTCCGCGGTGACAAGACCATGACGGCGGTGGCGGCTGCAGGCACCTACGATTGCAATGAGCTGCTGATTCTATAAGCTGAATGGCGCTATTCATAAAACCAAGAGATGAAAAACAAAATGCAGTCTTCGCGATTTTTGAAGGAAAACTCTATTTCGATTTCTGTCCTTTCGATCGGTCTGTCTGGCTGTGATTAGCGAGTTCCAAATCGTTCGATAAGCATCTCAGTGAGGGTTCGCACTTTTCGCGAGGGATACTGGCCGGGCGGCCTCACGACGAAGATGCCGGCTGGCGGAATCGGATGACGCGTCATGATTGGCACCAGTGCGCCCGAACAAATATGGTCCGCGACAAGCGGTTCTGGCAGATAGGCGACCCCGAGCCCATCCAGAGCGGCCACTACGAGGGACAACGCGTTATCAGCTATGAAGCGTCCCTGGGGACGCACCGTGACAATCTCGTCGCCATTCATGAATTGCCACTTCTCGGCGTCCCGCATAACGACTTGGTGATTGACAATCTCGTCCGGTGTTTCGGGGGCACCGTGAGCCTCGATGTAGGCAGGACTCGCAACCAGCTTGCCAAAGATCGGTCCGATACGTCTTGCGACGAGGTTCGAGTCCGGCAGATGCCCCAGCCGGATTGCGCAATCAAAACCCTCTCCCACGAGATCGACGAAGCGATCAGTGTAGGAGGAAAGGATTTGCAGTTGCGGGTGTCGGCTAGCCATCTGGGAGAGGACGGGAGCAAAATAGGTCGGACCAAATGACAGGGGCGCGGCCACGCGCATGCGGCCTCGAAGCTCACCGGCGGGCAGGATCGTTTCGCGCACCACATCCAAGTCAGCAGAAACCCGTGCTGCGTAATCTCTGAATGTAAAGCCTGCTTCCGTGAGCGCTATACCGCGGGTCGTCCGTGCAAATAGCTGTGCGCCGAGTTCCGCCTCAAGCCTGGTGATCCGCCGGCTGACCATCGACTTGGAGATGCCCAGTCGCAGCGCTGCAGACGATACTCCGCCCGCATCAGCAACTTCGACAAATATTCTCAGATCCTCAACTTCCACAAAGCGTTCCTTATTTTGCAACACGGCTTCACACGACCGAGGACTACCGAGGCAAAGAAGAGAATGACAACGTCGCTGCGGCTGACTCTCCCGTGGAGGCATCCTCGCAACCTGCCTGACGAACCGCCAATATAGGATTTATTCCATAGGCTATCTAACGGCTTCAACTCACTTCTTCGTCCATCGCACGCATCCGCAAGGCGCCGGCTTGCGCATGACCGCAATTCGTAAAAATCATTCGAACGAGGGTAAAATGCTCAGAAAAATATTCATCGCGTTTGTGACGAGTTTTTCTTTCTCTGCAGTTCACGCACAAACGACGCAGGAGCAGCCCGGCGCAGATCTGATCGTTTTCAACGCAAAGATCTTCACCGGCAACCGTGCTCAGCCCGAAGCTTCGGCTTTGGCCATCAAGGAAGGCCGCATTTATTTCGTCGGTTCTGATGTGGATATTCTCGGTCTGAAAAATTCGGAGACCAAGGTGATTGATGCGCGCAGCCGCCGGCTCATCCCCGGCATCATCGATGCTCATACGCACGTCCTCAACGACATGGCTTACAACTACAACGTAAGATGGGATGGCGTGCCGACGTTGCGTCGCGCGTTGACCATGCTCAGCGAGCAGGCCCAACGCACGCCTGAGGATCAGTGGGTCAAGGTGATCGGAGGCTGGTCCCCCTACCAATTCGAGGAGGGCCGCTTTCCCACGCTGGCCGAACTGCGCAAGGCCGTGCCCGATCATCCCATGATCGTGCAATATGCCTATAACCGCGCTTTCTTGAATGAGCAGGCGATGGAGGCACTTGGCGTGGGCACCGATCGGTTCCCGCAGTTGCCGGACGTCGAATTCGAAAAGGACAGCCGCGGCAATCCGACCGGTGTGGTCCACGGCTATACTTGGTTGTTTCTCGCCCTCGAGACCATGGTGCCGCAGCCCACGTTGGACGAACAAGTGAGTTCGATAGTCTATAGCATTCACGGTCTGAACCGGGTCGGCGTGACCTCGATCATCGATAATGGCGGCAGGTGGCCATACCCCGAGGCCCAGGCGAGGGTGGACGTGCTTGCACGAGACAACCGCCTCAACGTGCGCATGCCCTTCGTGGACTTGCAGCTCGGCGATGGCGGGCCGGTAAACATGGTGGATCTGGAACTCGAGGCGATCACGAAAACGGCGCCAGTAAGCCCAGGACAAAACCTGCACCCCACTCTGGCACATGGCCATGTATATCGAGGGGCTGGGGAGGTTCTGAGCGCGGAAGTGCACGATCATGAGAACTTTGATCGTCCGGCGGTCATCATCGAGCCCGAGACGATGCGGCGCTTCGTCGAGCAGGATGTGATGAAGCTGATCCAGCGGCGTATCCCGTTTCGCATGCACGCCAGCTACGACGAGAACATCTCCCCCTTTCTCGACGCCCTTGAGAAGGTGAACGAAACGACCCCGCTTGATGGCCTGAAATGGAGTCTCGAGCACGCAGAGACCATTAGTCCGGAGAACATCGATCGGGTGAAAAAGCTGGGGGGCGGCATCGCCCTGGACGCCAAAATGGCGCTGCACGCCGATGGCTTCATCAAGACATATAGTCGCGAGAAGGCGCTGGAGACACCGCGCCTGCGTACACTCCTGGATAGTGGCATCCCTCTGGCCATGACCACCGATGCATTCCGGGCAGCCACGTTCAACCCGTGGGTTGGTATAAGCTGGATGGTGTCCGGCAAGTCTGTGTCGGGATCGGAGGTTCTCGCCGAGAACAACCAGCTCTCCCGCGTTGAGGCGCTGAAACTGTTCACCAGTGGGGCAGCCTGGTTCATGAATGCAGAAGCCGAGCTGGGCGTGATCGCCCCCGGAAATCTGGCAGACTTCGCCGTTCTCGACAGGGACTACTTCGCCGTGCCGGAAGATCAAATCAGCTCTATATCTTCTGTGCTCACTATCATGGACGGAAAGGTCGTGTTTGGTGCGCAGGACTATAGCTCTCTATCGCCAAAACTGCCCGAGATCCTTCCGGCCTGGTCACCCGTAAAATACTTCGGCAGTTATCATGGGGAAAAATGAACCCGGCGGAAAGGTTCTCCCCGCTTTCACGCCAAAGAGCCAGCTTCCGTCATCTTCCGGCTGTGATTAGCGAGTCCTGACCCTAGAGCCTTCCGGGCTAGATTGAAGCATTCTGCCGGAGCAGGTTTTCGTCAGGGCAAAGGCGATTGGCGACGGGCATACCTCTTGGTACGTCCGAGCCGATCGCCTTTGCCCTGGCGCAAAGATGCCCGGCCCACCGGCCGCACCGCTTCGCCATGGCGAAGCGATAGGTGCGCCTGGCGATTCTGAGTCTTGCAAATTTGCCAAGCAAATCTGCGGGAAGGTTGGCTGAAACGGGCCGGCTGATCGACCGGCCGGCTTGGCCGTAGAGCTTGGCTACGACGCGCGCCGGCCGGTCGACCATCCGACTCCGTTTGAGCCAACAGAATGCTTCAATCTAACCCGGAAAGGCTCTAGGCGAACCTGCGCCGGCAGCGGCCATTGGGGGCCGTGCTCTAAAGCGCGTCGCGATCTTTCAGATTCGCTCCTCGCGCTTTAGGTCCTTGTTTTTACGCATGTCGTTGTCGCAAAACCGCGGCACACTTTTGCGCGACATGCTCTAGTGGCGATCAGTCCGCCTTCGGCTGCCCGGGGAGCTGGCCGTAAGCCGTCAGAATGGCCTTGATCAGGCCCGGGAAGCGTTCGTCCAACTCGGTGCAGCGCGTTTGATTGCGCATCTCCACACCCTGGCGCTCGCTCATGATCAGCCCGGACTCGCGCAGCACCTTGAAATGGTTGGACAGCGACGACTTTGGAATGACGCGGTCGCCGAGATCGGCAAGCGCAGAGCACGTCCCGCCACCGCTGGCGCCGGCAAGCTTTGCGTAAATGGCAACGCGCTCCGGATCGGACAGCGCATAGAGGATCGCCTCGGGCTTGATGTCCTCCAGGGCTGGGTGAAAGAGCGGTCTCATGAATTTTATATAGCGTCCCTTGACATCGAGATCAACAGTTCCGAATTTCTGAACTATGGAACAAGCCTGCCAATCCCGGCGGCTATCCAGATCTGAAGGAACGAGAAATGGCTAAGCTCACAGGAAAGGTCGCTGTCGTAACGGGCGCCTCCAAAGGCATTGGCGCTGCGATTGCCAAGGCATTCGCAGCAGAGGGTGCGCAAGTGGTGGTCAATTACGCTTCGAGCAAGGCGGGAGCGGACGCCGTGGTCGAGGCGATCAGCGCGGCCGGTGGCAAAGCCATCGCGGTGCAGGGCGATGTTTCGAAGGCCGGTGAGGCACAGGGGCTGGTCGATGCGGCGGTCAAGGAGTTCGGCAAGCTCGACGTGCTGGTCAACAACTCAGGCGTCTATGAATTCGCCCCGATCGGTGAGGTGACCGAAGAACAGTATCGTCGCATGTTCGACGTGAATGTTCTCGGTGTTCTCCTGACCACGCAGGCGGCGGCCAAACATCTTGGCGAAGGCGGCAGCATCATCAACATCTCCTCGGTGGTCACCAGCCTGGGGCTGCCGGCCTCGGCCGTCTACACCGGGACGAAAGGAGCCGTGGAGGGCATCAATAGCGTGCTTGCCAAGGAGCTTGGCCCGCGCAGGATCCGCGTCAACGCCATTCTGCCGGGCATGGTGGAGACTGAGGGCACCCACTCGGCCGGCGTCATCGGCTCGGATTTGCAACAGACCTTGGTCGCCCAGACGCCGCTCGGCCGCATCGGCCAGCCGGACGATATCGCCGACATTGCCGTCTTCCTCGCTTCCGACGATGCCCGCTGGCTGACCGGCGAACGATTGGCCGCCAGCGGCGGTTTTCGCTAAAGCAATTCCAGCAAAAGTGCGGAGCGGTTTTGCGTCCGGAATTGCGTGAAAACAAAGAGATAGAGCATTCCGTGATTCGGAGAAAAACGGAACTGCTCTAAAGCGCGTCGCGATCTTTCAGATTCGCTTGGCCCACGCTTTTGGGTCTTGGTTTTGCGCATGTCGTTGCGCAAAACCGCTGCACCGTTTGCGCGACATGCCTTAGTAGGGCGAGACGCACGCCCGCCGCGGACCGTAATAGGGTTGGAACGTGTTGTCGTAAGCCCTGTAAGACCGGTAGCGCGAATAGCACCAACTCGTATGTCCGTTGCCGCCATTATAGACCTGGCGGTAACGCGGCGCGTAGTAGCGCGGACGGTAAATGGTCGAGCCGTAGTAGCGCGGCGGACCGTAATAGGGCGATCCGTAGTAGCCCTGGTCGTAGTAACCCTGACCGTAATAGCTTCGGCCATAATAAGGCTGCGCCAGCATTCCGCCGATGATTGCGCCGGTCGCGAACCCGCCGAGACCCCAAGCCCAATTGTCGTTGTGGTATCCACCCCCGCGATAGCCTCGATAGCCGCCTCGGTATCCACCTCGATAGCCGCCTCGGTATCCACCGCCGCGGTAATGTCTGTACTGGACCGGCTGCGCCTCCGGGGCTTCGATCTTCGGCATGGCAACGGTGGGAAACGCCATGGCCGGCGGGACGCTCGTCAGCGCGGTCACCAGCGACAGGATAACGATTGCTAACCTTTTCATTGGCTCATCTTTCCTTCGTAAGCGCTGCGCGACGCATGCGGCGCGCAAGGACGTTTCAGCCCTCTCGATGCACTGGTTAATTTTACCCTAAAATCGACTTTGATTCGAGGAGTTTCGCAGGAAGGCTTTTCTTCGACTGCGGGGTCGCGGCGAAAGCACGCGCCCATCCTCCGTCATCTCGCATAAGCCGCTGCGCGTTCCATGAATCATGTGCCGCGGGGCTCATCCATGAGGCCGGCAAAGCGCGGTCATCATCTGCCGATAGAGGCGGACAGTTCGTCCGCCGTGCCACTGGGGAAGGCCGGTTGTTTTCGGCCATCTACCTGATGGAGCCGCCCGCGATGACCCGCATGTCTCTTGCGCTACTGGGCAAGATAACCGCCATCGATGTTCAACTCGACGCCGGTCACGTAGCTTGCCTCCTCGGAAGCCAGATACAGGCAGCCATAGGCGATCTCGATCGACCTGCCACCGCGCTTCATCGGTGTTGCCGCGATGACAGCTTCATTGAGCTCTGGCGCCTGTGCATCCGTCAGCGGCGTGTGTACGAAGCCCGGATGCACGGAGTTGACCCGGATCCCGTCGGATACGTACGTCATCGCCGCGTTTTTCGACATGTTGCGGACTGCACCTTTGGCGGCATGGTAGGAATGCGCACCCGCAACCGCTGCACTGCCCCAGATCGAAGAGATGTTGACGATCGAACCCGCTTGCTGCTTGCGCATGACGCGAATTGCTTCCCGCATGCCGAGGAAGACACCAGTCTGGTCGACGGCGATCATCTTCACCCAGTCCTTCATCTCCAGCTTGTCGAGCGGCTCGTAGGCGATGATGCCGGCATTGTTTACAAGCACGTCAAGTCGGCCATGTTTCCTGACGATCGCGGCAACGACCGTTGCCCATTGCTCTTCGCTGGTCACATCAAGTGTCATTGCCTCGACGGCGTCGGGATATGGTTTTTCGGACGGCTTGATGTCGCCGGCGATAACGATGGCACCTTCGCTATTGAACAGCTCCGCGACTGCGAAACCGATACCACCTGCGGCTCCTGTGACCAATGCAACCTTGCCCTCGAGTCTCATCTTGCAGCTCCTTCCTGGCTCGATGGTGTCGTGTGCAAAAGCGGCGCCTGCGGCGCGGCGTGTTCTTCCCCGAGCAATCCCGCGATGGCCCTCGTTCGCCGACGTCCAGTTCCGTGGGACCAGTTTCGTGGGAAGTGTGCTAGTCGCCAGCCGGCGCGAGAATCTGCATTCGCATCACCTTCACTCCGCCATCGGCGAGTTCGGGCAGCTTGGCAAACCACTCCTTCACATACGGCATGGCGTTATGAGCCTCAAAGTCGGCTTCGTTGGCGAATATCTCGTAGAAGATGAAGTGTCCGGGGGTCTCACGGTTCTCCTGAAGAAAATAGACGAGGTTTGCGGGATCGTTGCGGACAAGGTCAATGAGAGGAAGCGTGACGGCCCGCAGTTCGGCCTCCTTGCCCGGTTTGGCACGGACCTCGGCAACAATCGAATAGGCCCCACTTGCAATTTTGGCATAGCCTTGGCCCGGGCCTTCCTGTGCGAGCGCGTCCGTTTGGAGAACGGGTCCCGCGAGCAGGCCCCCGAGCAGAATAGCCGAAGCTTGCAGCCGCAGCGTTGTGATCATGTCGTTTCTCCTTATCTTGCCAAGCGCGGTAAGATGGCCCGCTGGCCAAATCCGGATGCCGGCTTGCAAAGTGATGCTGATGCCTCTTGCGCCTACTTCGCGCTCGCAAGTTGCAGATGCGCCGCCAATGCATCGGCAAACCGCTTTTTCACCGGTCCAAGCGCCTTCACGAACTCCAGTTGTTCCCCCTCCGGGCCCTTGCAATAGATCAGTTCCCAGCCGTCTGATGGCGCAACGGTCACCTTATTGGTGTTGGCGCTCTGGGGGGCCGCCTTTCGTTCGTCTTCTGTCGAAACACGTATGATGCGATTTGCCCGCACCTGCGTCATGCCGCGTCGTGCGGACTCCGCCTCGAGATCGGCGATGAACTGATTGAAGTCGACATCATCCCGGACATAGAAGCAGATGTGCATCATTCGCGGAAAAGCCGGGCTCATGTGCTCCACAGGTTCCGCGAACGCCTTGGAGCCACCCATCGGTTGGTCCGCATCGCGATACTGCAAGAGCTCAATGACGACGTTGTCGAACTGGATGAATCGGACATCCAGGCGTTGGGCGCCGTCCCTGAGGTCAGGCACGCCGATCGTCCGCGGATTGACGCCGAGCTGATTGGCCAGGATTTCCTGGTCGGCAAGCAGTGTGTTCTGCACGGCGTCGCCTTGAAAGTCACCATGGCGGAAGACTTCGGTCCCACCGAGTACGGCTGTGTAGAACTCGTACGCGCGTTCCATGTTCTGCACGGTCAGGCCGAAATGCTGTACGCCCTGAAGCCGGGCACCCAGCGAACCTGGATCGCCGGCTGCGACTGGCGTCTGTGCGAACGCAGTTGCATCGCCTGCGAGGGCAGCGGCAATTCCGCCGATTGCAACGCCTCCGGCGGCGCGAAGGATGGCGCGGCGCTCCGGGTCCGGTTGGGTAGCTGGCTTTAGATCGCGAGACATCGTTGCCTCCTGTGTTCGCGGGGTGACTGCGCAAATTCTAACGCGTCCGCGCTTGCGAGGCTGGTTAAGATCTGGGAAATTTGGTGAACCGAACAGCCATCCGGCCAGTACGATAAGGACGACCTGGTATCTTCCTGCGCGCGGACCGCGGCCCCCGGACCGGCGCCAACAGAGGCTCATAAGGGATATGGACACAACGGCGGGGCGGACCAGACGGATTGCAATCGTGCTGGGTGCAGGCGCGGGAATGTATTTCAGCATCGGAATCGTGCTGATCTATGGCTTCAGCGTTTTCATCGTGCCGATCACCGAGGATACTGGGTGGGATCGGACCGTTGTGGCCGCCGTCGTCGCACCGATAGCCGTCGTAAACGGTCTTATGTCGCCTGTAGTAGGGGCGTTGACGGATCGGTTCGGCCCGCGCCGGGTGCTTGCCGTATCGTCCATGTCGATGGCGATCGGCCTTATCGGGGTCGGCATTGCGTCTCAGAATTTGACCACATTCATCGTGGCCGTCGCCGTGGCAAGCCTCATGGGTGCCGCGCAGACCGGCGTGCCCTACACCTATGTGGTGGTCGGATGGTTCTCCGCGCGACGCGGTCTCGCACTGGGTGTCATGCTTTCCTTCGTGGGGCTTGGGATCGCAACGCTTCCTCCGTTCCTTGCATTGCTGATTTCCGAGTGGGGCTGGCGCTTTGCCTTCATGGCAGCCGGTCTGATATCGATGGCGGTCACGCTTCCCGTCGCGCTTTTCGCCATTCGAGATCCACCCGTGCTTCAGCGACCCGACCGCACAGGGGGCGAGGGCCACACTGTTCGCCGGGCGGTGGAGACGGCAAGCTTCTGGTTGATGCTGGGCGCATTCTTTCTCAACTACTTCGCCGCTGCAGCCGGGTCTATTTCGCTCCCTGTCGTGCTGGCGGATCGCGGAGCGGATCCGGCAATGGCGGCCTTGGTCATGAGCCTTGTGGGGTTGTCCTTCATTGTCATGCGTCTCGGCTTCGGGGCACTGCTCGATCGATTTCCCCCGGTCCCGTTGACCAGCCTGGCTTTCCTGTCGCCCGTTATCGGTCATTTCATTCTGTTGAATTCCGAAGGTCTGATCCCGGTCTATGTCAGCGCCGTCTTCTTCGGCCTCGCCACCGGAGCAGAGGGCGACGCGATCGGCTACCTGCTGTCGAAACGCTTCGGAATGCGAAGCTTCGGCAAGCTCTTCGGCATCAACTACATGGCTTTGACCATGGGCGCTGGACTTGGCCCGGCATCGCTGCACATCATGGCCGCCGAAGGTACGCGCTACGTCGAGGCCTTCTCAATCTTCGCGGGCATTGCCGCGATCGCTCCGATCCTTCTCATGTTGGATCGCCGTACGCGAGCGCTGACGCGCTAGCTAGGAGTTCGGATGTGTATGCCCATCGCGACGAGCCTGACGAGCAGCGCTTTTGCTCCCCTTGCCAGCATCCCCCAGGCTATCGAGGAGTGCGCGCGCCTTCACCAGATCGCGGGTGGTGAGCCCTTCGCCGAAGCGTCGATAAATCGGCGCCAGAAGCCCGCCAACCCTTTCGCTTTGTCCCGACTGAGCCCAATGCTCGGCGAGAGCCGTTGCGGCGCGCAACTCCCATGAGAGTGCACCTTGGTGGCGCGCGAGGTCGAGCGACTGAAAATAAAGGGCTTCTGCGGCCTTTGCCGTCCGGGGGGCGCTTTCCTTGCCCAACAAAACCGCCTTTATGCGCAGCAGTTCCGGCATGCACCAGATTTCGCCGGTCGATGCCGAAAGCGCGACTGCCTCGCCGATCGCGGTCTGCCCCGCATCAACGTCCCCATAATCCCCCAGACCCGCAGCGTAAACGCCGATATAGAAAGGGCAACGCATGCGGAAACCGACCACAAGAAGCTCATCGAGCGCGCCTCTCAACATCGCCAGTCCAGACGGATCACCGCTTTGCAGCAACCACTCTGCGCGCAGGCAGCGGCTCATGGCACTCCAAATCGACATCGCGTGCTCCGCGACATGGGCTTCGATGCCAACAAGCAGGCGCTCCGCGGCAGCAAGGTCTCCCGTCCACAGCGCAATGGGGCAGGTCGTGTGGACGATGGCATTGCAGAGCGCGAGGGCGTGCTGCGAGGCCCGTGCCTCTTCCAATTGACGCTGCGCCATGGCAACCGCCTTGTCGGGATGCCCCTGCAGCCAGGTGACGTTCGCAAGGGTACCCCTTGCCGCAGATCGTGGGTCCAACTGGAAACGCGCAATGTCGGAACGGGTCACGGGAGGGAAATATCGCGAGATCATCCGTTCGAGGTGACGCCGTGCCTCGGCAAGCTCTCCCAGGTAGCGCAGAGCGGTTCCAGTCTGCCTATCGACATTGTTGCGTGCATCCAGATCGCCGCGGTCGGTTGCCAGCCTTCTTATCCGATCCGCCATCGTTAGGGCCGATTGGTGATCGCCGGTCCAGGTGAAATAGTCGCATAATCCCCACAGGCATCTGAGCATGTATTCGGTGTCGTTGAGCACTTCGGCGGAGCCGAGGGCTGTGGTCCAGGCGGTCTTGACTTCGGGTAGCGGGCCGCGGGTGTGAAGCAGCGCCGTGCCATAGGCAAGCTGCAGCTTCATCTCGTCGCTCGCACTGCGGAAATCGGCAAAACAACGACTGAGGGCGAGTTCTACCCCGGTGCGGCACTCCTCCAGGAGCGATAGATGTTCCCAAAACGGGAGAGCAGCAACCGTGAGCGCTACGCCGGTGGCAACGCTGCGGTTCCCGGAGAACGCCCAGCCCAAAGCGCCGCGGATATCGTCCATCTTTCGCCCGTACTCGGCGAGCCATTGGGCCGTTGGCCGGATTTTCCATTCCGCCTCGGCGCGTTCGGCGAGTTCGAGGAGATGTTCGGCGTGGCGCTGGCGCAGGCTGTTGCTTTCGCCGCTCTCGGCAAGTTTCTGCAGCGCATATTTGCGAGTTGTATCGAGCAGTCTGTAGTGCGTCCCGAGCTCTCCTCTCTCCGTCGATATAAGCGACTTCGTAACGAGGTTCGCGACACCGTGAATGCATCCGGAGCGGGCACGACCCTTGTCGACTGCAACGGCGCAGGCCGATTCGAGACTGAAGGCGCCTGCAAAGACCGAGAGGCGTCGCAGCAAGACGCGCTCAGGCTCGGCGAGCAGGCCATAGCTCCAGTCCAGCGTTGCAGCCAAGGTGTGGTGGCGAGGGTCGCCACACCGCCTATCGCTCAAGACATGAGATTGATCGGCGAGAAGGTCGAGGAGCTCGCGTGTACTGAACGCATCCAGGCGCGGCGCGGCGAGTTCGATCGCAAGTGCCAGACCATCGAGCCTGCGGCAGATCTCAGCAGCGACTGGCGCGTTCCCGTCGTTAAGCTTGAACTCGCCGCGACTTCCGGCCGCGCGCTCGACGAAGAGCTCGACCGCTGGGAACGCCAAAGCCTGGGCTGCGGAAAGTCCGGACACTTCGGGTGGTGTTTCGAGAGGCGGCAGGCGATAGACCTGTTCTCCGACAACCCGCATGGGTTCCCGGCTCGTGGCGAGAATCCGTACCCTCGCGGCGGCGGCCAGGAGCGTTTCTGCGCAGGAGGCCACCGCTTCGATGACGTGCTCACAATTGTCGAGCACAAGCATGAATTCCCGGTCGGTTGCGAAGGCGGCGACCGCAGCTTTGATATTCGCCGAGTGGACCCTCAATCCCATCGCCGTGGCGATCGCCGTCGGTACGAGAGTCGCATCGTTCACGGTCGCCAGATCAACGAACCAGATGCCATCGTGATACGCAGCAGTAAGTTGATCAGCTATTGCGAGAGCCAACCGCGTCTTGCCGACGCCACCCGGGCCAACGATCGTCAAGAGGCGCGATACCTCAAGTGCGCACCGGATTGCATCAACAGCTTCGCCTCTTCCCACCAAACGGGTTGTTGAAACAGGCAGATTGTGCGTGCGGGCACCTTGAGACGTCGCCGTGACGGAGGTGTCACTCTGCCCCGAAATACGCACGGGAAAGACGAACCGATAGCCCCGGCCGCTCACCGTCGCTATGTATTGCATGTCGCCCGGAGCATCGCCAAGCGCGCGACGAAGAGCTGCAACGTTTACCTTGAGATTGCTTTCCTCGACGAAGGTATCCGGCCAGACGCGCGACACAAGCTCAGCCTTGCTCACCAGTTCGCCGGGACGCTCGATCAGCGCCGCCAAAATTTCCAGTGCGCGGCTACCGACACGAACGGCCGTCTGATCCCGCATCAGCGACTGCCGCTCCGGTACAAATACGTACGGGCCAAAGAAGTAGGAAAGCACGATCGAAGCTCCGGACGCAAACGTACAAACCCCTTGAATACGTGAACGATCGCTTAATGAAACCGCTCACAGCCCCAGGACAATAACCAATATCACATGTGAAATACATCTATGGTCCCACCTCCAATCAACGGCAGTTCTGCGCCCTCGTTGCAGTCCTGGAGATGTTTGGCTCTTTCTGGAAGGCCCGACATGTTCGGAGCTTCGGGAAGGCGCGCTGCACCTTGCAGCATTCGCACCGGTGTGCCTGACTGCCATTAACGGCGGCGCGCCTGGATAGCGGGGACGCTAGCCAGCCATCTGCGCGCGTAGGCGGGGCACGATCCAGTCGAGGAAGCAACGCACCTTCAGCGGCAGGGGATCGGCTGGTCCATGGACAACGTTCACCGGAAGCGGTTCCGGTGCGAACTCCGTCAGCAATTCCTGCAGCGCGCCGGAGCGCAATTGATCGGAGATCTGGTAAGACAGCACGCGGATAATGCCGATACCGGCCAGTGCGGCCTGAATGGCAGCCTCCGTCGTGTTGACCGCGAGTTTGTAGCGCGGTTCGACGGCAAAGGCCGCGCCATCCCGGCGGTAGCGCCATTCCGGCGCGGTTGCGAAGCCCTGGAAGCTTATGCCGTCATGCTGGGCGAGCTCATCCGGCTGACGCGGCACTCCTCGGCGGGCGAGATAGTCGGGGCTCGCGCAGATCACCCGGCGGACGGTGCCCACGCGCGTTGCGATAAGCGCGCTGTCCGCCAGATGCCCGATCCGCAGGGCCACATCGACGTGCTCATCCGCCAGACTTAGCTGCCGATCGACCAGGCTCAGGCGCAGGTTGATATCGGGTTGCTCCTTCAGGAATTCCAGCGCAATTGGCAGCAGATGGCGCTCGCCGAAGGCAATCGGTGCGGTCACGTGCAGCCCGCCACGAAGCGCGCTGGAATCGCCGCTGGCCTGCCGCTCCGCCGCGTCCAGTTCCTCTAGAATGCGACGTGACGCGGCGACGAAGGCGCGCCCCTCCTCCGTCACGGCGAGGCCGCGGCGGGTGCGCAGGACCAAGCGCACGCCAAGGTGCTTTTCGAGATCTGCGACCTTGCGGCTGACCGTGGCGAGCGGTGCATGCAGTCGCCGCGCCCCGGCCGAGAGGCTGCCTGCCTCGACCACCGCCAGCAGCACCGACATTGCTTCGAACCGATCCATCGAAACCTTCCGGAATTTGAGAGGTAAGTTCTCTAAATGGTAGGATACCCTATCAATTGTGGATATCATAGCTTTCATGTCGTCCAGGGGATGCCGGCCGGCTGGCTCCCGTATTGCCAAAGATCCGGAGGAACACGGCATGCCTCAACTATCACGTCGCGCCTTTGCCAGCGCCCTTCCTCTAGGCCTCATCGGGGGGAGCCTCCTCGGGGGAGGCCTGATCGGTGGCCCACCCGCCCTTGCCGCGACGCAGGATACCGCTCAGACGCCGGTCAGCGTTACGCCGCTGGCGCAGATCCGCATTGGCCGCTTCACGGTGACAGCCCTGACGGACGGGTATGCCGATATGCCCTACGATTATTTTCCGGGACGCGCCGCGGCCGAGGTCGAACAGGCGGCAATCGCGCAGTTCACCGCCCGGCCGAGCGGCGTGCGGTTCCTCTTCAACCAGTATCTGGTGGAGGATGGCGAGCGCCGGATCCTGATCGATGCCGGTCCGGCGGGCTCGATCGGGCAGACCGGCGACCTGCCGCAGGCACTCGGCGCGCTCGGCCTGCAGCGCGACCAGATCGACGCGGTGATCGTGACGCATATGCATCAGGACCACATGGGCGGTCTGATCGTCGGGGGCAAGAACAACTACCCCAAGGCGGAACTCTACATCGATCGTCGCGACGTCACCCATTGGACCGACCCGGCCAAGCGCAGCGGCGCGCCCGATTATCTGCAGACCAGCTTCCAAATGGCGGGGGAGGTCGTGCGCCTCTACCCGAAACTCCAGGCGATTGACGGCGAGCGTGAGATTGTGCGGGGCGTCTCCATTGTCGACCTTACCGGCCATACACCCGGCCATATCGGCGTGCGGGTCGAAGATGGCGGGCAGAGCCTCATCATGGTTTCGGATATGATCTTTCCGGTCGTGCATCCTGGGGCGACCGATGTGTTCTTCCTGTTCGAGCAGGACCCTGCAGCGGCCAAAGCGATGCGCGACCGCTTTTTTCCTCGCGCCGCTTCGGAGGGCGCGCTCATCGCCGCCACGCACATGCCCTTCCCAGGGCTCGGCCGTGTCGTCGCCGACCGCGGGCAGATGCGCTGGCAGGTAGCGGACTGGGCCTTGCAGAACTGAGGTCCGCTGCGGCGGGTCCCGCTCCGGCAGTCGCAAGGGTAGAAACGGCATGAGCACCAGATATCTCGGTATCGCCACGACGGCCTCCGTCGCGGCCGCGCAGGAACACTATGGCAGCGCGGCGCAGTGGGAGCGGATAGGCGCGCGCGGCCACGCAGACGATACCGGGCAGAGCCAGCGCCTGGGTCCGTCGGAAACGACCTTCATCAGGGCGCGCGATGGTTTCTATCTCGGCAGTGTCTCGGACACCGGATGGCCCTATGTGCAGTACCGTGGCGGCCCCGCGGGCTTTCTCACCACCGTCGATGCATCGACGCTGGGCTTCGCGGATTTTCGCGGTAACCGACAATACATCACGACGGGCAATGTGCGCACGAATGACCGCGTCTCATTGTTCCTGATGGACTATGCGCACCGGCGGCGTCTGAAGATCTTTGGTCACATGTGCATCATCGATGCGACAGACGATCCGGTGCTGGCGAAGAAGCTGACCGTGCCTGACTACCCCGCTCGCGTGGAACGTCTCGTCCTCATCGCGGTGGAGGCGTTCGACTGGAACTGCCCGCAGCATATCACGCCGCGCTTCACGCAGGCTGAGCTGGAGCGTTGGCGAACTCAACCAAAATAATTATTGGGGATGGAATTGACATCATAAACAGCATCAAGACGAAAGACGGCGCGCAGAGCGGGCGCATCGGCTTTGGCTCCGCCCCGCAATACCTCTCCGCAAGCAATAACGAAACACGCTGCTCTCCTCTGGATGTCGATCTCGTCGGTTATGGGCCAGATTCTCTGCGTCCGAAAGCGGGTTCGGTGATCACCTGCCGATATAGGCGGCCAGTTCGTCAGCCGTGCCATTGGGGAAGGCCTGTTTCAGAAAGTCCAGGAACGCCGACACGCGCGCGCTGAGCAGCCGCCGCGATGGGTAGAGCGTCCAGAGAGCGATTTCGGGGCCGTCGATATCCCCCCAATTGACCAGGGTGCCGTCAGCCAGGTCGTGGCTGACCAGCGAAATGGGAAGACGTCCTGCACCGACGCCGGCGCGCACCGCATCCCGGACCATGATGAGCGTCGCCAAGGTGAGCACAGGTTCGATCCTGATCGCCGACCGGCCGCCTGATGTCTTCACCTGCCATGATTGGGCTTCGCCGGCCCCGCGCGCAACGCCAGGGGCGGCGTGTCCGCCGGTCGGGTGGGGAAGATCGGGGCTTGCCACCACCACCAGCCGGTCGCGGAGAAACACCCGTCCGACCAGGCTTTCGTCGGGATCCGGATTGACCCGGATGACCAGATCGTAGCCTTCCTCGATCATATCGACGGATCGGTCCTCACTCGTCACCTCGAGCCTCACCTCCGGATATTGGAGGGCAAAGCCGGCGGCGATCCTTCCCATGGCGGTCTGGGAAAAATGCAAGGGTGCACTGATCCGCAATCTTCCCTTGGGTTTCTGACCGCCGGACGCAATCGCTGCAGCCGTCTCGTCCAGTTCGGCGAGCAACGCCCCCGTCCGCTCGAAGAGCGCCCGTCCTTCCTCGGTAAGCTTCAGGTTACGCGCACCCCGTTCAAACAGCCGCAGAGCGAGACCGCTTTCCAACTCGGCGACACGCCGCGACAATGTCGCCTTCGGCCGGCCCGTGGCCCGTGCAGCTTTGCCGAAGCCACCATGGCGGGCAACGAGATTGAAATCGGCAAGCGCAAGAAGATCCATGTCTGTTCCATCAGCGAGACGGTCTGTCTAAAATCGCCGTCTATCGGGCTGCCAGTGAACCACACATATTCGACGTGTCAAGCAAACCCAACACGGAGAAAGACCATGACCATTCTCGTCACCGGCGCCACAGGCAATGTTGGCCGCCAAGTCGTCGAACACCTCGTCAAGCGCGGCGCCGATGTCCGCGCTCTTGTCCGCGACCCGTCGAAAGCCGAATTCCAGGCTGGCGTCAGCGTCGCCCAAGGCGACTTCCTCGACGTCGACTCCCTGCGCAACGCCATGTCAGGCGTGTCGACCCTGTTCCTGCTCAACGCCGTGGTGCCGGACGAATTTACCCAGGCGTTGATTGCGCTGAATGTCGCCCGGTCGGCCGGCATCGAGCGGATCGTCTATCTCTCGGTGATCCATGCCGACGTCTACGTCAACGTGCCGCATTTCGCCGGCAAGTTCGGCGTCGAGCGAATGATCGAGCAGATGGGTTTCAAGGCGACGATCCTGCGTCCGGCCTACTTCATCCAGAACGATCTGACGGTCAAAGACGTCATCACCGGCTACGGCGCCTACCCGATGCCGATCGGGCCCAAGGGTCTCGCCATGATCGACGTTCGGGATATCGCCGAGATCGCCGCCCTCGAGCTGCTGCGCCGCGAACAGGCTGCAGAGCCGCTGGCGCTCGACCGCATCAACCTCGTCGGTCCGGAGACACTGACCGGAACCGATATCGCCGCCATTTGGTCAGACGTGCTCGTCCGCCCGATCAACTACGGCGGCGACAATACCGAGGGCTTCGAGCAAAATCTCAAGCAGTTCATGCCGGGTTGGATGGCCTACGACATGCGCCTGATGGGCGAGCGCTTCCTGACCGACGGGATGCTGCCTGAGGCGGGCGACGTCGAGCGCCTGACGGCACTGCTCGGACGCCCGCTGCGCTCCTATTCCGCCTTCGCCGCGGAAACTGTTGCTTCCGCCTGAAGCAACCAACGGATACCTCGAAAGGACTATCACCATGATCTATTCGACCGCCACAGTTCCGGTGAACCCGGAAGACGAAACCCCGTTGACGCGCGCCGAGGCCTGGCAAGGTCTCGAACGCAAGGCACGCGACGCCCGGCTCTTTCTTCCCGCCAGTCTCTGCACCCGTTGCGATGTCGTGGAGGAAAGCCCGACCCATTTCGTGCGCGAGGCAACGATCGGCGGGCAGGATCTGCGCGAGATCGTCACCCTGGACCAGCAAAGCAAGATCACCTTCTTTCAGGCGACGGGGCCACGCGAGGGAGCGATCGTCAACGAGCTCTTCGAGGATGAAGCAGGTCAGCTGCAACTGCGCTTCTACTGCTATCTCGGCCTGCGCGGCAAGCAGCCGAACGGCCCGGAAGAGCAGGCCGAGCAGGCTCAATTCGACGGCGAAACGGGTTACAAGGCCGCCCTGCTGTCGACGCTGAAGCGGACCCGCCAACTGCTGGCAGAGGGAAAGCTCTGATCATCGCGGCAACACAAGCAACAGGGCTGCGACCTTTCTCCAGCCTCATCCTGAAGCGCCCCGAAGGGGCCTCGAAGGACGGGGCTGGCCTCCCGCCTGCTTCGATATACCCATGCTGCGATTGGAGTCCCT
>NZ_JAPCZO010000033.1:0-76110 GCF_025941625.1 Rhizobium acaciae | reverse complement strand
GAAGCTAGCCGGCTGCAGTGTCAGCCAGGTCAAGCGAGTTTGGGCCGCGTTCGTGGCGCAAGCGACGGCTCAATGAAGAAGGCAGCGTTTTCAGCTCAACGATTGCAACTTCGGCGGTTGACTGGCACAAAGTTAAACTATGGCAACTGACAACGTACCGTCCCTCGCACTGCTGATCGATGGCGACAACGCGTCCCCAAAGATCGTCACCGGCCTGCTCACCGAAATCGCCAATTACGGGGTGGCGAGCGTCAAGCGCATCTATGGCGACTGGACCGGACCAAATCTTAAAGGCTGGAAGGAGTGCCTGCTTGAGCACTCCATCCAGCCGATCCAGCAATTCGCGTACACAACCGGAAAGAACGCCACCGACGGTGCGATGATCATCGATGCCATGGACCTTCTTTATACCGGCCGTTTCTCAGGCTTCTGTATCGTATCCAGCGACAGTGACTTCGCAAGGCTGGCGGCCCGCCTGCGGGAACAGGGCGTTACCGTCTATGGTTTCGGAGAGCGAAAAACCCCTCGTCCGTTCATCACCGCTTGCGACAAGTTCGTCTATTTCGACGTGCTCAATGCCGCTACACCGGAAGCGTCTGAGCCGGCCGTCCTGGCGTCGAAACCGAAGAAGCCTGTTGTTGATGCCGCGCCGGCCAACAAGTCTGTCGCGACGAAGCCGGCGCTTGACAAGGCCGCGCTCGACATGCTGGTCAAGGCCGTGACCGCCTCGGCCGATGAAGACGGACGCGCCAATCTTGCTCGCGTCGGCGCACATCTGGCAAAGCAAGCACCGGATTTCGATGCTCGTAATTATGGCTTTCCTCGTCTTAGCGATCTGGCCGAAGCATCTGGCATCGTCGATGTCGAGCGCACCGGAGAGAATCCAAAAATCATCATGGTAAAACTGAGGAAAGATCATCGCTGATCCCTATTGAGGCGGATCTGCGCTGATCTGTGCATCGAATGCGGCCTCTTCCTGCTCGTGCTGAGCTATGGCACGCTCCAACTCGGCCGTAATCTGCAGACGCTCGCCAGCGTCAATCGATGCCGCCAACTCAGCCCGCAATTCCTGAATGTGATCATATGTAGTCATCGTCAGCTCCTCTGATTGAAAAACAGAGGCTCGCCCCCGAGCTGAGGGGTTTATGTCAATGACCGCCGTGGCGGCCCGAAGGGCAGATGGGGGAGCCGATTTTGTCGCTTGCGGCAAAATTGGGGGAAACCGACTGTCATTTATATAGGCCCGTCAGCTCGGTACGGTCGACTTATGTTGAGAGAGAGAAAATACCTCTCCGTATGGCACCGTATTTCGGCCGAAGGCCAATAGATTCAACTCACTGAGAGGGGAGAAAGAGCGCTGCCCTCTCTCCCCCACAAGCACTAAACCGGTCTCCCCATGCTTCGGCCGATGGCCTGCAGCACCAGCCGGCTGTCCCGACTGGCCCTGCGGGTGGGTGATCCCCCTCCGGTTTAGCGCTTGTCCCCCTCTCTTCCGCTGCTCCGCGCGAACTCGGGGAGCAGGAGCGGGGCTCCTGCTTTCCCCTCCGATTTGGGAGGCCAGGGAGTGACGCTAGAACCCGGGATTGAGGTTGCTATGATGGAAGAGAGCAGGGCGGAAACTGCGGTTTCCCTTGATGAGTTGATGGATCGGCACGTAGCGGCGCAACTGGCGACCGCAGATGCGGTTCGTGCGTGGGATGATCGCAGGGTGGCTGGCGAAGTTACGAGCGTCGCCTACATAAACGGACTGTTGGGCGTCGCGCGTGACGAAGAAGCCAGCCGCCTGGCGATCGTCAACTACAGACCACGGGACGATTGGGAATCGAGGCGGAAACTGATTTATATGGCGGCTTACCTGATAGCGACACGGGGCACCCTGCACGCCAATGAGATGAATTCGGTCTTAGAGTAGGGGGCATTCTCAGGAGGGTCGATGTTCTTCGACGGACCGTGCGAACGCCGCAGACAGAGCGGTGCTTATCGCTTACTCCGCAGGAAAGCCGGCCGGTCCTATCAAACCGCCGCTTGGTCGCGGCGGCTCCACGCGCTTACGGCCATGGGTCGAATAGAGCGTCAGGCCGACAAAGGTGAGGCCCCCAACGAGATTGCCGACAACCGTGGGAATCTCATTCCAGATAAGATAGTCCATCATCGAGAACTTGCCGCCAAGCATCAGGCCCGACGGGAACAGGAACATGTTAACGATCGAATGCTCGAAGCCCATGTAGAAAAAGAGCATGATCGGCATCCACATGCCGATGACCTTACCTGATACGGAAGTCGACATCATAGCGGCGACAACACCCGTCGAGACCATCCAGTTGCAAAGCACGGCACGGATGAAGAGCGTCAGCATACCGGCCGAGCCGTGCGCCGCGTAGCCCAACGTACGACCTTCACCGATATGGCCGATCTTCTGCCCAACCTCGTTGGGAGCCTCGCTGAAGCCGAAGGTAAAAATGATCGCCATCATCACGGCGACCATGAATGCACCCGCGAAGTTGCCGACGAAAACTAGCCACCAGTTGCGCAGGACGCCACCCGCTGTAACACCTTTTCGCTTATCGATCAGGGCAAGCGGCGCCAGCGTGAAGACCCCTGTCAAAAGGTCGAAGCCCATCAGATAGAGGAGGCAGAAGCCGACTGGAAACAGGATCGCGCCGGCCAGCGGCTCGCCTGTCTGGACGGTGATGGTCACCGCAAAGGCTGCAGACAATGCGAGAATGGCACCCGCCATGAATGCTCGGATCAGCGTGTCACGGGTGGACATGAAGATCTTTGCCGCTCCGGCATCGATCATTTTCACCACGAACTCGGTTGGATTGACGTAGGACATTTCAGCTCGTCTCCCTGAACAAAGCAATTGGATCGAGCGGTGCACGCTCTTCCGATTAGATCGAGTTGAGATCATGGAAGCGATACCCTCTCAAACCAGTGGGCATGTCAAAAGAAGCCCACGGTGATTCGAACTGCTTTTGTCAGGCAGCGTTCTCGGGGATGCTCGTTACTCCACTATCAATTACGGTCTGCCGTATGACGACTTTGGCAACTTTTCCGGTCGCTGTGTGAGGAAGCTCCGAGACGATATAGACGTCGTCGGGAATGGTCCATTTAGGGACTTTGCCGTCGTAAAGGCGGGCCAGATCATCTTGCGTGAATTCCGATCCTGGCGTGAGAACGGCAACCAAAACAGGTCGTTCGCCCCATACCTTATCCGGCCTGGCAACGACTGCCGCCTCCTTGATCGCTGGATGTCCTTGGGCGATATTCTCCAACTCAATTGAGCTGATCCACTCGCCGCCTGATTTTACCAGGTCTTTGGTGCGATCCACGATCTGCACGAAGCCATCTGTATCCATCGTGACGACATCCCCGGTATCAAACCAGCCGTCCGCCACGTGGCCTACGCTTTCCGGAGCATTGAAGTAGGACTTTGCAACCCAGGGGCCTCGGACCTTCATCGAGCCGATTTCTTTGCCGTCCTTGATAATCTCACTTCCGTCGGAACCCTCGATACGGAATTCCATTCCGAACACCGGTCGGCCCTGCTTTATCTGCAGATTCCGTTTGTCCGCATCCGAAAGATCGCCATGTTTGCCTTTCAGAGTGGCCGAAAGGCCAACTGGGCTTGTTTCTGTCATTCCCCACGCATGTTGGACCCTAATTCCTTTGTCTTGCCACCGAGCAACCATGACAGGCGGTACCGCTGACCCGCCGATTGCAACGCGTTCGAGCGCTGCGAAACTTTGACTTTGTGTGTCGGTCCAATCCAACAGATTGAGCCAGATCGTCGGCACACCTGCCGCGAAAGTCACCCCCTCCGCCTCAAAGAGGGAGTACAGGCTGGCGGGGTCGAGCCGTGGTCCTGGAAGGACAAGCTTTGCCCCCACCATCGGCGCAGCATAGGGAAAGCCCCATGCATTCACATGGAACATGGGAACGACGGGCGCCACAACGTCACTAGCAGAGAAACCCAATACATCGGGCACACAGATAGCCATTGCGTGAAGCACTGAAGAGCGGTGGCTATACAGGACTCCTTTTGGGTCGCCGGTGGTGCCAGACGTATAGCAGAGACCGGAGGCTGTATTCTCATCGAACACCGGCCAATCGAACGCGTCGGCTTCCCCAGCCAAGAGCGTTTCGTAACACACCATGGCAGGTAGTACCGAAGACTTCGGCATGTGCTTTTCGTCGGTCATGATGACCACTGCGACCATCTTTTTGAGCTTGTGCGCAAGTTGCTCAAGAATTGGCAGGAAGGCGGGGTCGGCAAAGATCACGCGATCATCGCCGTGATCAACAATGTATTCGATCTGGCGGATGAACAGGCGAGGGTTGATGGTGTGGCAAACGAAGCCGGAACCGGAGATACCATAGTAGAGCTCCATATGCCGGAAGTCGTTCCACGCGAGCGTCCCGACCCTGTCACCACGCCTCAACCCCAAGTTCGCCAACGCGTTCGCAAGTTTTTGACTGCGACGGTAGAGGTTAGCGTAGGTGCAGCGGTGGATACCTCCCTCGGGAGTGCGAGAAACGATTTCCACGTCGCCATGATAGTTTGCGGCATGCCGCAAAACTGACGACAGCAGCAAGGGGTAGTCCATCATTAATCCACGCACGTCAGCCTCCTCGTCTAACTCACTTTATCGGCTCTGGGGACTGCAGATCGCTGCATGCGCTACGTTGTCGATTATCGTGAGAAGTTGTTTTGTTCCCACGATCAACTCCGACTCGAGGATCGTCAGCGGAGGCATCAGCTTGATGACCTCGTCATACGGTCCGCACAGTTCAACAATGAGTCTCTGCTGATAAGCTTCCGCCTTGACGCGGGCGGCGAGCGCGGGATCCTTGACGTCGATCCCCTGCATAAGGCCAGTTCCCTTCGGTCGGAACGGCCGACTGTCGCAGTAATCCGTCAGCAGGTCCAGCAGGAGGCGACTCTTGCGTCTGACCTCGTTCTCAAACGCATCTTCACCCCAATAGTGCTCGATTGCAGCAGCGGCAGTGACAAAAGCGTGGTTGTTACCGCGGAATGTTCCGTTGTGTTCTCCCGGCAGCCAAACATCCAAGTGCGGCTTTAGAAGTACCAACGACATCGGCAGTCCAAAGCCCGACGCAGACTTCGCCATGGTCACGATGTCCGGGGCGACGTCGTAGTCTTCGAAGCTGAAAAAACGTCCTGATCGTCCGCAACCAGCCTGAATCTCGTCGACAATCAGCAAGGCACCATGTTCAGTCGCAATAGCTGCGATCTTTTGCAGCCACCCCCGGCTTGCGACGTTCAGGCCGCCTTCTCCTTGGACGATTTCAACAATGATCGCAGCCGGTTTGTCGATCCCACCTGAGGGGTCGTCGAGCTGGCGTCTGAGAATGTCGGCGGTGTCGATATCTGGCCCAAGATAGCCGTCATAGAGCGCGCGATGAACTCCCGTCAGCAACGGAGCTGATGACCCTCGATTGTGGGAATTCGCCGTAAGCGCCAGCGCGCCCAGGGAGCAACCGTGAAAGCCGTTTGTGAAGGCGACGACGTTGGTTCGTCCAGTCGCTTTACGCGCAAGCTTTATCGCTGCTTCCACCGCATTTGCACCAGTCGGGCCGGGGAACTGCACCCGGTAGGAAAGCGAGCGGGGCGCAAGTATCCGCTTGGCGAAGACTTCCATAAACGCATTTTTGGCAGTGGTTTTGAGATCCAGCCCCAGGGTTATGCCGTCGGCTGCAAGGTATTTCAACAGGGCCGACTTCAGGATCGGATTGTTATGTCCGTAGTTCAGAGACCCACAACCGGAGAGAAAGTCGAGATAATGCTCGCCGTCTTCGGTCACCAGATGAGAGTCTCTGGCAGCTGAGAAGGTCGCCGGATAGGACCGGCAATAGCTGCGAACTTCAGATTCTGCGCAATTTACCACCAACTGGTCCATCCCAGCCTCCCCTAATTGAAACTCCAATTACTGACTGCTCATTTCCCTTTCGCCAGCGCGATGCCTGACCCGACAACGATAGCGAGGCCAGCGAACACCCAGACGTCCGGCATGTCTGAGAAGACGAGGTATCCCAGCACCGCGCCCATGATGATTTCGGTATAGGTAAAGGGTGCGATCGTGCTCGCACTTGCCCACTCGAAAGACTTTATGATGAGGAGGTGCGCAACTGCCGCCACAATGCCGGTGGCAATCAGCAGAACCCATTGTTCCGGCATCGGGTTCGTCCAGTAAGGGATAACCGCGAAGGAAGCGATGACACCTCCAACGAGCCCTGTGTGGTAGACCGAAACGACCGCGGGTACCTTGGCGTCAATGAAACGCGTCAAGAAAAGAAAAAGCGCGTAGAAGAACCCGGCAAGCAATCCAACCAGGTACGCCCAATGCCACGCAACGAGCGTCGGCCTTGTGGCGACAAGGATCCCGATAAATCCAACCAGAACGGCCAACCATTGATAGGGCGATACCTTTTCCTTCAGGATCACAGCCGCCATCAATGTCAGGATAAACGGTTCGACGAACCAGAGTGTCAGCGACGTCGTCAGCGGGAGATAATGGATCGTCACATAGAACAATGCCACTGCGGCGAACAATGCAGCGCTTCGCAACACCAACATTGCCGACAACGTCGGCCGTAGGAATCGCGGACCGTAGACGATCGACGAATAGGCACCAGTAGCGATGCAGTGGAAGAAGAATCGGCCCCAAATGACCTGAATAATCGGCAGGCTCAGCGAAAGATACTTGGCCATGATGTCGGAGAAGGGCAGAATTTGGAGTGCGGCGACAATCGTCAGAATGCCGATGATCTCCCCGGGGCGCTCAATGACCGCGGTGTTTCTTGTTTCAAGCATGGGCGTGCTCCTTGACTATCGGAAGACCGGTGAGTCCAATTGCGTTCATGGTGTCCGATTGGGTGACCGACCACTCGCCGATATCCAGAAGATATCGATTGAAATTGTTCTGGTTGTTGTAGATGTTCCGAAGCCACGTCTTCGTGTCGATCGCGAGGATGACGCAGATCAGGCCGTTCATGCTGTCGACGTAAGTCTCGCCCGTTTCCGTGAAGCCCATTTGTTTCATGGACTTCAGCGGGCTGATCGCCATGTCGCGGTGGCAATCGGCAAGGACCGTATCTATACCATTGGCGATCGCATGATGAAGGCATGCCTTCACCATGCAGCCGTAGACGCCGAACGGTGCCCCCGGAAAACGTTTGTCCCGGAACTCCGGCACAACCATCAGACGCTGGACTTCGACCACCTTTGGCTGCCGGCTCGAAAGAGCGCGCACATCGACTGCGTCAGTGATGTGGAAGCCCATCTCCTGCGCTTTGACAATGCGCATGGTACCAATCGGGAGATCATCATTAAGCCAAGCGACATAATAGGTGGAACGGTCGTGAAAACCGTCGGTGTACGGATCCGCTTGGGCGCTCAGCCACCCAAACTCGTTTCCGTAAACCTTGCGCCATAGAGAGGTGACCCCCAGCATATCTGCTTCGGTGTTGGCCAGCCGGGTTACAACAGAATCCTGGGACATGCCTTCTCCTATCTCGATTGTCATGGGATCACCGTCTCGAAGCGTAGAGGGTTTGATTAGGCCCGGAGACGTTCCGGTTCGAAGTTTTTGAAGTGCGTCTCGAATTCGTCTTCGTTGACGAATGCGCCATTGAACTCGTAGACCCCGCACTCCATCGTCGAAGCGTCCATCCAGAGATACGAAGGCATCGGCGGCAATTCAGTGCAGTAGGGTGCTTTGTCGAGCCCCATGAGGATCAGGGCGGCGCGAGCCACGATCATGTATTGGCCAAGAGGAGGAGCGAGAGACAGGATGGGAACATTGCCCGTATCGCGCATGTAGTCGTAGATCGCGTCCTTGCTGGGGAAGCGCGGCAGGAACGACGCCTGGAGCTTCACCAGCTTGTCGACCACCTCTTCGGTCTGCGCGGCGTCGGCCGGGATCCCATAGAAATCCTCGAGCGTCAAACCATCTTGCGTGAAATGGTAGACGTTTGCACCCCACCCGACCACCGTGCCGGCGACGCAGCTCTTGCAGGTTGGACTTTCACGAAACGCCTTGTGCATGTCGTAGCGCTGATCGACGAGATAGAAGTCGACGCAGTCGACAAGGAGATCGCAACCTTCCACGAACTCCTTCGCGACATGCTTTTGCATTCCCTCCGGAAAAATCTCGACAGTCACATCCGGCATTGTCTGATGAATGAGTTCGCCAACGACGATCGATTTGTTGTGCCCGATCGTTTCGGGAGTCGCCCCGAGTTGACGATTGATGTTCGAAACCTCGAAGCTATCGGGGTCACAGATTTTGATGTGCCCCACGCCGAGACGTGCAAGCATCATGGCGAGGCCACCACCCAGTCCACCTGCGCCGGCCACGCCGACCACAGCATTGGCAAGTTTCTCCTGCGAGCGCGCCATTTGTTCGCGACCTATGCCGACGAACAGCTCGTTCCGCTTAGTCCGCTCCCGGTAGAATGCCGGGTCCTTCTTGCCTTCAAGCGTAATGATGCGGGGTTTCTTTTGCATAACTTCCTCCGTTGTTGTCGTGTTCTTCGAGAAACAGTTTCGTATAGCGGTGCACGGAGTGCCGGCATCGCTCAAACATCATCGAATGCGTTCCCTCGGGGAGCTGGAGATAGAGTTTCTTTGCGCTTGAAACTCTTTCAAACATCCGTTGGCAACTCGCGGCCGGCGTCAGGTATTCGTCCCATTCTCCGCGAATGATGAACGTCGGCATCGTCAGTCGACTTTCGTCGAAATAGACGTCGTCCCAGGCACTGCTGATATCGACCGCAAAGCCCATGGGTGCCTTGATGGGCTCGCCAATCTTGCTTCGATCACCGTGCACACGCTCACTGTAGACAGCTGCCCAATTGCGGACAAAGTCGTCTTCTAGCGGCGATGGCGTTCCGGCAGGCCGATCGTCTCGCAGCAGGATGAACCTTTCATGCGCACTTACGGCGAAGTGGGAGATTGGCGGCAGCGTCGGTGTTCCGAAGTATTTCTGAACAACCGCGGCGCCCAAGCCAGATTGCCGTGTGATCGGGCCGTGAAAGGTGATGCTCTGCACCTTTTCAGGATGGGCGGTCGCGTAGTAGCCGGCAGGGATGGCTCCGCGTGAGATCGCTATGATGTGAACTTTCTCCGCGCCGTTCTCTGCCCGGATCAGATCGACAACTGCGTCTATTTCCGGAATAAGCCTCTCGCCAGCTCCGAACTCGCTAGGGTCAACGCCGGCATCCTCGGCGATTGGTGGGTATGGATCAGACTCACCATAACCGAGGAGATCGATCCCGTAGATTGATCGTTCGGAGGCAGCCAACGCATCAAACCAAGATTGCCCATCGATCCGATAGGCGGACGTCATCAATGTTGGAACGGTGGCACCATGGAAAAACAACACCGGCGTACGTTCAAACCCAGGTTTATTGGAAGAATGCCGGACCAAAGCGAGGTTTGCTTCATGGAATATACTTGGGACGGGGGATACTATGCACCCCGAAAGCTCATCTAAACCTTCTCGCAAATCGCTTCTCCTCAAGCAGATCGAGCTCTGTCTTTCTGCTCTCACCGTAACTGGACAAATTTACTCAGGGAAATTTAAACGCCTGATAGTTGCATCAGCGCTTCTGATAGTGCTGCGCGACGTTTGCGCTGTTTTGCAACTTGTATAATGAGCGTAAGATGGCACTATGCCTGCGCTACCGGATGCAGCGGTGCTCATAGGATAGGTTCATGTTGCAAAATATAGAGACCAGCCTTCTTAGAACGTTTGTCACGATAGCGAATACGGGAAGCTTCACACGTAGCGCCCAAATCCTCTTCCGCACCCAATCCGCGATAACCATGCAAATGCAAAAGCTGGAGGAAATTCTGGGTTGCAGATTAACCTACCGTTCTGGAAAATCGCTCAGTTTGACGGATGAAGGGGACGCCCTCTTACCGTACGCAGTTGAGATCCTGCGGTTGAATGATGAGTTGCAGTCCGATCTTAGATCGATGAAACGGCGAGAGGAGATTCGCGTCGGAACATCCGATGATTACGCCGTTATATTGCTTCCGGAAATCCTCAACGAGTTCTCGGCTGCACATCCGAATGTCACGATGACCGTGAACTGCTCGAACCGTGACCAGAATCTCGAAAAGTTGAAAAAGGGCGAGATCGACATCCTTCTCACGCCGGTCATGGCGGACGAGCAAATGGGTGAAACTCTCCGAACGGAGAGATTGGTATGGGTAGGTTCCTCGGAAACCGAGATCACTGATTCTGAACCAGTACCCTTGACCGGTTTCCCGCTCGGATGTGTCTGCCGCGACGTAATGATCCGTTCACTCAATCAAAACAATCGTGAATGGAAGTTCGTTTATTCCAGCAACAGCATCGTTTCTATCCATTCGGCAATCCTCTCCGGCCGAGTTGTCTCTGCGTTGGAAGAAAGCACGGTTCCACATGGGGGGAGCATCATAGATGGGAGGTTTGGGTTACCATCGCTGCCTCATGTGAAAATCTCGGTGCTACGCAATAAAGATCGGCAAAATAGGATTCACGATCGCTTTTACGAGCACATGAGGGAGAGTTTAAAACATCAGGCTCATTCCCCGAAGGGGCGGGAAGGTGGCGGGTATAGCTCAGCGCCTTTGCCTCAAATTGCAGGCCTCGCTGCAGCCCACATTCCTCCCATAGCTTAGTCGAAAAACCCGCGTTCAGCGGGCTTTTCTACGATTAGTTGATTGTCGCGATCCACTCGCCGGATGCTGATTTGGCAAAGCCGACAATCCTTTCGATGGGCTGCGCCTCAGGCGACATTTTGACTGAGGTCATGCAGGCTACGCCTGGGCCTGAACCGGCTTTGTCGCACTGGCCGAGTGCCACGGAAATTTCCGGCATATTGTTCCTGTCCCAAACGAGGGGAGACGCCGCGTGAGCTTTGCGGTAGGCCGCTGTTGCTTCGGCCTCCGATGGCGCCTCGACTGTCGGGATCGGGCAGAGGGACGGGTCGGCGGAAATAGCAGCGACCAATTCGGCCTTTGAAATAGCCTGAGCTTCCACCTTTGGCTCTGCGGTCGCTAGATAAGTGCCCCCAGCTCCGGCTACGAGGCCGACGCTCGCCGCGACCGCCAACAGGATATTTTGGTTCATAGGGCTCCCCTTAGGTTCTGAGATTAAACCAGAAGCGCTCTTTGACGCCCTTGTCATTTGGAATGTCAAAAAACCAGGGGTCCGCCCGACGGGGCCGGGGCGACGTTACTTTCACCTTGCAGCCGTTGTCTTGATTCCAGAAATCGTCATCGCGACCGCTTCGAATGACCTCGAGCGTGATACGGCCCTGCTCATTGGCTTCGTCGTTTCCATACAGGCGATGGAATTCAGAGCGATCCTTGCACTTGTCTACGATGCGGACGCACAGATCCTTTTCATCGCGGAAGCTATGATCATCTCCATTGCTGCTCGAGGCGGGTTGAGAGCCGGCAGGGCATTCTTCGAAGACTTCCTTGCCAGGTTCCCCGGCTTTCGCCTCGTGGCAAATAGGCCAATCGAACCCAGGCTTTGACATTGCGGAGATGAGCTTTTTCATTGGCGGGACGCAGTAGGGAACGCCTTGCCACGACGGGTTTTGTGAGGCAGCGCAAAGCAGCACTTGGCAGCCCCAGGAAGCATCCTCAGCCTTTGCACCTGTTGGCGCGAAAGCGAGAGCGGTAAGACCCGCAGCGGCATAAAGCAGACGTTTCATATCAGTTTGTCCTCATTGATCGTTGCGGCTGAAGAAGCCCGACCGACGAACAGCTTGTCGATCGGAGCGACGTGTTGCACCCGATAACCGGCCGCATAGATGACGGCCGCGATGAGCGCGAAGACTGAGAACCAGAAGATCCCGATCCGAAAGAGAAGCGGCTGATTGGGGATGTCCCGGCATAGCGGCGGAAAGGCGAAAAGACCGACCAGGAAGCAGTCGAGCGCCAGATGACGTTGATCGAGAAAGAGGATTGAGACGATGAGGAGCCCCACGGCCAACGGTGCGTGCACCCACCAGATTTTTTCCGAGACGGCGACCAGCGCGAACGACAGCGGAATGGCGAGCAGCAGGCTTGCCAGCGGATCCGTTGCGAACGAGTTCGCAATATGAGCGAAGTCGAGCAACTATCGGTCTGTCCTCTTAGGCTTCCTGCGTGCGTCGATGAAGGGAGGTGAAATCTCACTTTCGCGCTGGGCGATGAGGTTGGCATCAGCGATCGGCTGACGGTCTAACGTCTTGTCCACTGCCTTGCGTCGCCATTCGTTCATGTCGAGGACATAGGTGGCCCACATGCCATAGCGAGCGGCCATTGCGTGCCGCTGATAAGCTAGGTACTGGCTGTTATATGAGTAAGGGGACGCCAGACGCGCCCAGCCGACGCGAAGCATTTCCACCGCAATGTCGCGCCCGCCCGATGTGCAACGTGCCTGTGGGATTCCGTCATTGCCATAGGATACGACGCTGCATTCGACCGGCTTGTTACCTACGGTCCTTTTGAGCCAGGCTTTGGCGAGCGGGCCGCAAGGAACTGGCGAAGGTGCCTTCTGCCGTTCGCGGTTCAGCCATTTCGGATCAAGAGCCCATTGGGGGAGCTCGCACGCATCGATGTCGACGAGGCGCACGCGCTGCGCATATTGTGGATACCATAGGGTGCGGCCATCCATGACCGCAACACGTCCTTTGTAGAAGGGATATGCCGGAACATCGGACCAATCCTGCTGCTGCCTGGTCGCCGCCGCCGGGTTCTTGACAAGATCAGCTGCCGTAACGGGTTGGACGATCGCAGTAAGAACCGCGGCTGCGGACAGGTATCGCTTCATGGGTTTGCCTTCTTGTTTCGTGCATTCACCTCACGGCTCAGTAGAATGGCCGGGTGCTGAACGTCTTCAAATTGCCAGAGGCCTGCTCGCTTATCTCGAGCAAGTTGTTCGGCCACGGCATAAGGGACGTGATAGGGCAGGCCCTCACCGTTAAGGGCTGCGAAGGCGTATCCACTTGTGATCAGGACGTTCGCAAGGTCCAGCCGTTGTTTTCCGACGGTGGCGTAGCAGACGACGTAGGCGGTATCATCCTTCTTCGCCACCGGGGCGCATACAGGTTTGGTGTCCTTGATGTAGGCAGCAAACACGGCAAGGGAGGCCTCGCCGCAATCGCGCTTCTGCCCATGCTTGTCGGTATATGAAGTGCCGCGCAAACATGATTGAACTCCATAGAGCCGGAAGCGCTTGCCGTCCGAGGTCCACGTATCGCCGGTTTCCAAGGTGACTCCCGGCAGCAGATCAAAATATCCATCGGGCGCGGCCATGGCGGTAGTTGGCAAGAGAGCCGAAAGAAGGAGAAGAGCCTTTCTCATTGACCCTTAACCCTCGGATCGGCCCACATTCCGAATGAGCCCTTCTGGCCGATCTCCTCGGCCTTGGCGAGATCTGGACGAACAGGCGTTCCGTCTGGCTTCTTTGAGAGGCGGAGTGCACCGAGCGATAGAAGCTGCTCTTCAAGCATATCGACGGAATCGAGGCTTCCGGGAAAATTATAGTAGCCGTAGCAAGTCGCGTTCTGGACCGGGGCACCTTGCTCGCTCACGAAGGCGCGGCAAAATACGACCTTGGGGTTTTGCAGCATGATTTGAAGCTGCTGCTGCGCAAAGTCGGTGCAGGTCCCGGCGAAGTCTTCGTTGCGATTGACCATCTCGCCTTTGCAAGGCTCAAGCCCATAAAGGCGCAGTGTCGTTTTCTCGTCTACGCGGAAGTCAGTCGGCGAAACAGCCTTGAAGCCCGCTGTTGTTGCATAGCCTTTGCGGTCGCCGACTTTACCGCTCCCGTCATAATACTCGATCACCAGCACTGTCTTTCCCGGTGCTGCCAGGGACTTGATGTAGTCCTTGTTGATGTCCGTAACGGACAAGGCGGGTGTTGCCATTACGCAACTTGCGACTGCAGCAATTATCATCCGTTTCATTTTCTAGCCCTTACCCATATTGCTTCGGTCTATTACCCCGCGAAAAGGGGTTTAAGTGTGCAGCAAAAAAGTGTATCGCTGAACCAAATCGATGTCACGCGTTCACCAACTTAATCAGTTTTCGCGTCAATCACAACACCGCAAGTTTGGCGGGGGCCGATGGAAAAAAGGGCTAGGATTGCAGGCAGTTCGGGTAAGGCCGCGTTGGCGGGGACTGCCCTTTTGACCATGATCTTGGGCGGGATTTGTCACGCCCAAGACGGTCATAAAACTAGAAATATTGCTGATAATAAAGGCACTTGGCAGACTCAGAGTAATGCTGAGCTTGCAACGAACTTTGACGAACGATGGAATGGGTCCGAAAAGGAGTTCGTCCTTGGCGCTGATGGCGTCGCAAAGCAGATCGACAACGCAGATGAAAACCAACCAAAAATTATGGGTTCGAACCAATTTGATGCAGCTTTAGGCTATGCTGTTACCAGCATTGGCACAGCGAAGAATGCTGAGAATCCGCAACTACCGACAGGCTCAATAACGCAATTTGATGCAAATTCTCAAGCTAACGGCAGCACCAATGACGTGCATGAATGTGGTCCGTCTCCGCTCAACACTGACGAAATTAAGTCTTTGGTTGTCCAGACGGCGCGGAAATACAGCGTCGATGAAGTCTTCGCGGCGGCAATCGCCTGGGCCGAGAGTGGCTTTGATCAAAGCCGCAACTCGCCCAAGGGTGCTCGCGGGCCGATGCAGCTCATGCCGGCTACGGCCGCTCGCTTTGGCGTCAAGGATGTCTGTGATCCGGCGCAGAACATCGAGGGCGGCATGAAGTATCTGCGGGTACTGCTCGACGAGTTCCAAAACCCGCTACTCGTAGCGGCCGCCTACAACAGCGGCGAACAGCGGATCTATGAACACGGTGGCATCCCGCCCTTCCAGGAAACGGTCGGATACGTCGCCAAGGTCGTGAACTATCAGCTCGGGCTGCCCATGCCGGCGGCAAAAGACAAATCCAGAAAGCCCGCTCAGCAAGCGGTCCCGGAAGCAAATGACAGCGGGGACGCTGGTGTCATCGCTGTGAAGAAAACCGGCGCGTTTGTCGGCGGTGTGATGCACTTTTGAAGGAGAGAAGTATGCAGAATGCAATGCAAACGGGGAAGTCTCAGGCCGTAAAGCTTGCGGCTCTGTTCGGTCTCGTGGCCGCTATTCAGATCGTTGGCGCCGATATCGCCTTTGCGCAGGCTGCCGGAGGGGGCGCCTTCGCGCCGCTTCAAACCGCAGTCCAGATGATCGTCGATTTCATCACCGGTCCCTTCGGCCGCCTGATGGCGATCATCGCCGTCATCGGACTTGGCTTCCTCGCCTTCGCCGGCCGTCTTTCATGGTTTACGGCGGGCGCGGTCGTCATTGGCATTGGTCTTGTGTTTGGTGCTCCGTCGATCGTTGACCAGATGATTTCGTCAGTCGGCGGCGGCAACTGATCATGAGCGAGTTTCAGGACGAAAAGCCGTCTCTTACGCCGTTGGTGATTGGCTTAACCAAATCACCAACGCTTTGGGGTGTGCCCTACATGGCGGTGGTGCTGATCGTCGGCATCACCATCATTGGCTGGCTGGCAACAAACCATCTTCTGGCGTTGCTCATTGCGCCGGTCGCCTACCTCGTCCTGTTCTCGCTCTGCACCTGGGACAACAAGATCCTAGACGTGCTGCAGGTGACCTCGCGCAAAACGCCCCGCACGCCCAACAAGCGCTTTTGGGGCACCAACTCTTACGGGCCGTAATCATGTTGAAAGTTGTCAAAGAAGAGCTTGGATTTGGAAAGGTCGCCAGCAATGAGCGGCCCATGTCGACTCACATACCCTATCTGCGGCACGTTTCCGATACGGTGATCGGACTGGAAAACGGCTCGCTTTTGAGCGTTATCAAACTGGACGGCCTGTTCTTCCAGACGGAGGACCAGGCTGAGCTCAACATGCGGTCGGTCGTGCAAAACACGATGATCCGCGCATTGGGGTCCAGCCGCTATTCTCTTTGGTCAACCGTGATACGTCGCGAGGTCGAAACGGAGATCGGCGGCGCTTTTGATGAGCCTTTCTGCGACCTACTGAACAAGCGCTATATGGAGCAACTGCGCCATAAGCGCATGTTCACGAACGAAATTTATCTAACCATTGTGCGCTCCGGCATGCGAGGAGCACTTGGCGTCGGCGACACGCTGAAAAGGATCTTCGACAAGGCTAACAAAGACGCTCGCGTCCAGCAAACGCGCGAAGATGTCACCGAGCTCGAAGAGCGGATCGGCAACATCGTACGTGATCTGCAAAAGTATGGAGCAAGGGCACTTGGAATTACCCATCGTCGCAGAAATGACGACGCGGCAAAGCTCGAGGAAAAAGAGAAGGAGAAAGGCGAGCCCTACTCCGAACCTTGCGAATTCTTCAATGCGATTCTGACCTGCGGTGTGCCGCGTAAAATGCGCCTGCCACGCATGGGGATCCGCAACTATGTCGGTACATCGCGACTGCATTTCAGCAAACGGACCATGCAAGCTCAGGCGGCTGTCGATGAAGACACGCGCTTTGGAGCGCTGCTGTCCGTCAAGGAATATCCGCCCTTTACCGGTCCGGGGATGCTCGACGGCCTGTTGCAGGTGAACCATGAGTTCATACTGACGCAATCCTTCACCATCGCCGATAAGCCGATCGCGCAAGAGCGCATCAGCAGGCTTCAAAGGCAGATCAGAGCATCAGATGAGGCCGGTAGTTCGGTCGAAAGTGACCTCGACTTTGCGCTCAATGGCCTGATGAACCAGGAGGCCGTTTTTGGCTTCCACCATCTATCGCTTCTGTGCCTCTCCCGCAATCTTGATGGCATCGGCCGTACTGTTTCGGAACTCGGCGCCTGCCTCACTGACATGAACATCACCTGGCTTCGCGAGGATCTGAACCTGGAAGCCGGATTTTGGGCGCAACTCCCCGGCAATCACAGCTACGTTGCTCGCAAGGCCATGCTGTCGAGCGCGAACTTCTCCGGCTTGTCCTCGATGCATAACTTTGCCATCGGGCAAGCCGATCGCACCCATTGGGGCTTGCCGATCACGATCCTCGAAACCACCTCGCAAACGCCCTATTGGTTCAATTTCCATCGCCGCGACATCGGCCATTTCCTTGTCACCGGACCAACCGGCTCCGGTAAGACGGTTGCATTGACCTTCCTGCTGGCACAGGCGATGCGCGTTTCGCCCACGCCAAGGGCCGTGTTCTTCGACAAAGACCGTGGCGCGGAAATCTTTGTAAGGGCAATCGGCGGTTCCTATGAGGTTCTGTCACCAGGAACACCGACTGGCTTTAATCCACTTCAGCTCGAAAACACCGGTCCCAACCGCGAATTCCTCCTTCGCCTGCTGAAGGCAATGCTGCGCTCAGGTGATCACAGCGACTTCACGCAAGAAGACGAGGATACGCTTGAGAGGGCGATCGTCCGCCTGATGCAAGAACCTGCGGCCGAGCGCAATCTGGCGAACCTCGCGGGGCTACTGGTCGGTCGATCTCGGGCGGACGCCAATGACCTTCACTCTCGCCTTCGCCCCTGGATCGACGGCGAAAAGGCATGGCTCTTCAATGCTCCGCATGACGTTCTCTCCTTCTCTGGTCGGAGCGTCTTTGGGTTCGACATGACGACCATCCTCGGAAACGAGGATCTTCGCACGCCGGCGCTGATGTACCTCTATCATCGACTGGATGAACTGCTGGACGGAAACCCGGTCATGTTCTTCATGGACGAGGGTTGGCAGCTCCTCATGGACGATACCTTTTCGGCATTCATCGTCGACAAGATGAAAACCATCCGCAAGCTCGGCGGCATTGTTGGCTTCGGCACGCAGTCCGCGGCCGATATCGCCAAGGCGAAAGCCTCCCACACCCTGATTGAGCAGTCGGCGACCAACATTCACTTCCCGAATCCCCGCGCCGACGAAGACAGCTACATCAAGCGCTTCGGCCTGACGGTGAAGGAATTCAAGTTCATCAAGGAAACCCCGCCCGAAAAGCGAACTTTCCTGATCAAACACGGCAATGACTCTGTCATCGCCCGGCTTGACCTCTCCACCATGCCCGATCTCGTAAAGGTGCTCTCCGGGCGCAAGGAGACCGTCGAGGAGTGCGCGGCGCTTCGGGAAAAATATGGCGACGAGCCTGAAAATTGGCTGGCTGACTTTTGCGGATGGGAGAAGGCCGAATGAGGAAAAGTCCTGCATTAGGGGTAATTTCTGCGCTGTGGCTTGGCGTTGCTGGACCGGCTGTCTCTCAGGTCCCTGTCATCGACGGGAAAGTGCTCGAGACCGACACAAAACGCGACGCGACAACTACGGAAATCGAAAAAACGGACAGCGACCGTCACACGGTCAGCAAAAGTGTGACCTGCTCGATGTATCGCCCGGGCCGAAGCGGCGATGCAGCCTCAGCAGCCACGGCAAATCCTGAAATTACCGGGCTGGTGAAGCGTGTCGCCCAGGAGGAAGGTGTCGATGAAAATCTCTTCATGGCGCTCGTCTACCAAGAAAGCCGCTTCAATCCTTGTGCGAAATCGCCGGTCGGCGCGATCGGGCTTTCTCAGCTCATGCCTGGTACGGCAAAAGATCTCGGGGTCGACCCGCACAATATCGAAGACAATCTCCGCGGCGGGGCGCGCTATCTGAAGCAACAGCTTCGCCGGTTCAATGGCAACACCAATCTGGCGCTGGCCGCCTACAACGCGGGACCCGGCAACGTACAGAAGTATGGCGGGATCCCTCCGTTCAAGGAAACGCAGGGGTATGTCGCGAACATCACCCAAAAGTGGCTCCCTGCTTTCGGCGGTTCCGACGTTGCCAATATCCCGGTGAACTATGGCGGCGGATCCACGTCCTTTACCGGCATGCGGGATTCTACCATCAATTCAATGGCGACGTCGCAGGCGATCGGGGAAGGCGGCGGCAATGTCGCGTCTTGGCTGCAACAACTGGGTGCGATGTCCAGCGGCACTATCCAAGATAGTTGGGACCACAACTCCGGTGCCCGCAATGCCAATCTCGAAATGATGAACCAGGTCATCCGCCTCGGCACAACGATGGCGGATTTGATGAACTCCCGCAATGCGGTTGATCTCAGCGGCCTGTCCGGATCCTCGCGCACCGGCGATTTCAAGGATGATGACGATAAGGAGGATCGCGAAACGACCGGTTTGTGCGATCCGCGCCAAGAGCTCGAATGGAGCCCGGTGGAGAAGGCTTGCGTCCAAAAACGGGAACGCGAGGACAACGTAGAACTGATGTTGAACGCTCAATGAGGAGAACTGCCATGAAACGTTTGATTTTGACGGCGTATTCGGTGGCCGCCCTTGCGTCCTCGGCTTTGGCGCAAGTTCCGGTGATCGACGGTGCCAATCTTGAGATTGCGCAGCGAACGTCGAAGACGACCGATGATATCCTTGGCACTAACAAGGAAGTGCTCAAAACGGTCCAGGAAACCCTTCAGGCAGTGACCGGCGACCGCGGAAGCGATGCCAACCAGATGCAAAATCTTGCCGTTGGCAATGGCTTCAGCGTCTCACAGATGCCGTCGTTCGATAGCCTGATGTCGGGTGGCGTTCCAAACTTCGGCGGTATGGGCGGCGATGTCGCCAAGGTCGCAACGACCTTCATCAACGGCCTGCAGCTGGTGAAAAATCTGTCTGGCCAGTCGGGCAGCTCCTTTTCCGGCGACAAGTCTTATGAGGAGATGGTGAACACCGTTCTTGGCGTCGCTGCCCTCGTCACCGGTTCGCAGCAGGCCGTCCAGACACGCCGCTCGTCTTTCGAGCAGGCTGGCGCAAATATCGGCCAAGCCAAGGACATTAAGGGCTCGATCGATCAGAACACTCAGCTTCAGGTGCAAGCCGGGCTGACGATCAACGAGCTGATCGGCGTGATGAACGGAGCCGTGTCGTCACTCCAGGCCGACAACCAAAGACGCCTGACCGACATCTCTAATTCAAAGAAGGCTCTCAGCTACAGTGGCCAGTAAAATCACCATGCCAGCGAAGGTGCTTTTTCCTTTCTTGATCGTGGCCGGCCTCGCCGGCTGCGGCACGGCGGCCAAGGAAAAGACCGCTCCCTGCAAGAGGCCTGCCAACCTGACCTCCTATGCGTCAGATCCTCGCCTCGAATGTGGGCCGATGACTAGCGTCAACGGCAACGCAGCCGACGCCCTCGCGGCTATTGACGCCATGGCGGCGAATTAAGGACGGTTGGCGATGAACGACTTCCTTGGGGCGTTGCTGGAAAGAATTGAACAGACCGGAGCGAATTTCTCATCGCGAGCCTACGGGATCGTCGGCAATGAGGTCGTGCCGCTGCTGACGATCATGTTCATCGCGTACGTGGCCTTTTACGGCCTCCAACTGTTCATGGGAACCGCTCGCGTCAGCGTCAGCGAAATTCTCGGCCGGGTGGCGCGTATGTTGATCATCCTCGCGCTGGTGAGGAATTGGGGCTATTTTAACACCCTCTTCTATTCTTGGCTGAACGACACCCCGGAGGACGTTGGCCGAGCTATCCTCACCGCCACAGGGACCGGTATCACGGAACCGACAAACGGCCTGTCGATGATCTGGAGAACGGCCAACGAGGCAGCTTCAGCCTTCGCGGAACAGTCAGGATATTTTTCGGTGTTGCCGTCGATGGTCGGCTTTCTAATCATGTTCGCCGTCGCTGTTTTTATTGCGGTAGCATTGGCAATCCTTCTGCTTGCAAAGGTGATGATGTGGGTCTTGATCGGGACGGCTCCCATCTTCATCGGTTGCATGCTTTTCGACCAGACGAGGGGTTTGGGCGTCGCCTGGTTCCAACAGGTGCTGATGTATGCATTGATTCCGCTGTTCGTTTATGTCGTGGCGGCATTCCTTATTGCAGCAATGGACCCGGAACTGACCAAGGTCAGCAGCGCAGCAAGCCAAAGGCGCCTTCAGCTCAGTGACATTTCCGCTTTCTTGCTGCTCTGCGCCGCCGGCGCGTTTGTTCTCTTTAATATTCAGGTTCTCGCGCAAGGGATTACCGGTGGTGTGGCTGCCGGTCTCGGCAATGTCGCGCGCGCAGTCGGCCGATTTGCTGGCATATCGGCGCCCGTTTCGGCTCTGTCGGGAGGGCAGCGCCTCGCGGGAGCAGCGGGCAACGCAGGAATGCAAGCCAGGGCGCGCACGCAAGAAGGCATGCGAGCCAACATACGAAACGCCAGCGCTGAGGCGATGCAGAACCGCATCAGCAACAACAGCACGCCTCGTTGAGGCGCGAAAGTAAGGGCTAGGTTTAAGGGCTAGACGAATGGCAGAAACAAATGAAGCAGTTCTTCGCAGCTATTTTCAAGACGGCGATCGGTGGGAGCACGAAATCGTAAAGAAGGCCAAGCGGTCTCGCACGCTCGCATGGTTCGTCACCACGATTTTCGGCGCGATAACCTTGCTTTCCTTAACCGCGCTGGTGATGCTCGTACCGCTGAAGAGCTTTGAGCCCTACATCGTCGAGGTCGACAAGAATACCGGATACATGGAGATCAAAACCGGTCTCACACGTTCGGCGAATCTCACAGATCAACAGGCGGTTACCCAGGCCAACGTCGTGCGCTATATTCGCTCGCGTGAGGGATACGACCCCTTTGCGATTGAGCAGAATTTCGGCATTGCCGCCCTGCTCTCCACAGGCGACGCGGCCCGTGAGCTGCAGGAACTCTATAGCGCGGCAAATCCCAACAATCCTGCACGGGCTTTGGGGAAGAACAAGAGTGTGACGGTCGATATCAAATCCGTCACCTTTTCCAATGCCAGCACGGCCCTAGTGCGGTTTTCGACCACGGAGAAAACGGACACGGATTCTATCACCCAGCATTACATTTCGGTCGTCCGCTATCGCTATACGGACACGCCGTCGACCAATGAATGGCGCTTCGAAAATCCGCTGGGCTTCCAGGTCTACAACTACCGTCGCGATCAAGAGACGGTGACGCCTGGAGTCGATAAATGATCAAACGCCTCCTGCTTTCTGCGACCGTCATGGCCGCGACGATGACTCACGTCCACGCTGCGCAGGCGCCACGACCCGGCTCGCTCGATTCGCGTGTCACCAGCGTCGTCTACCAGCCGAACAATGTGGTGAAAGTTTCTGCCACCTACGGCATCTCCACAATGATCATCTTTGACGAGGACGAAAAATTCGAAACGATATCGCTCGGCGACACAGATAGTTGGCAGGTTGCCCCGTCTGAGAAGGGCAATATCCTGTTCGTCAAGCCGATTGCGAAGAACGTCGCCACTAACATGAACGTCGTGACCACTAAGAGGATCTATTTCCTCGAGCTCAACGACCATGCTCCGACCGATGGCAAGGAGATCTTCGGAATCCGATTCGTCTATCCTGAGAAGGACCTGAATGCTTCGCTACGCAAGGAAGCGGAGTACCGGGCTGCAAACCCGAATATGTCAAATCTCGACAAGGCCAACGTCAATATCGACTATTCGTTTTCAGGCGACCCAGCGCTGAAGCCTACGATGATTTTCGATGACGGGAAAAAAACCTTCTTCAAGTTCGGCAGCCGCGTTCCCGCGATTTTTGCCGTGCAGTCGGACTTCTCCGAGACGCTGCGCAATTTCCGCAAGGAGGGCGAATACATCGTCGTCGACGGTGTGGCCACGCAATATACGCTCCGCGATGGCAACCAGTGGACATGCATCTTCAACCTTCGCAAGCCTGACTTCGGCGCTCCGGATCCGGACATTCTCGGTCCGTCTCATGACACCAAGGCGACGGAACGTAGGAGGAGCGGCAACTAATGAAGCGCAGCCCCGAACTTGAAGCCATGACGACGGCTGACGAAACAGCGGTCAGCAATCGCAATGCTGGACGAAACCAAACTTTCGGTATGGCCGCCCTTCTCCTGGGCGGCGCCGTGGCCGCCTATTTCGTCCTTGCGACCGCGAACGAAAAGCCACGCGATGTTGCTGACAGCGACGAAGAATTTCAGACTACGACGTTCCGGCCGCCGTCCTTTGTCCGCGACGGACAAAAGCCGGAACCTGAGCCCGAACAAGAAGTCATCAAACTGCCGACGCCACCTGAAGCCGTTGAGGAAGCCGTCGATACGACTGAGTTCAAGGTTCCAGCGCCGCCAGAGGCCGTTGAAGAGACGCCCGAAGCTGCGCCGGTGGAAGCGTTTCCCGAGCGCTACAAGTCGGGCCTGATCAAGCTAGATCAAAAAGGAAACGGAAGCGGTAACGCCAGCCTGACAGGCGAGAGCGATTCCGGGCTGAGTGTTGCCGGTGAGGACCGCAACAGCAAGTACCTGGCTGCGGCCTCGGGCCTTGCCGATCGGAGCGCCAAGGCCCGGCAGATCGAGCGTATCGACGCGATGATACCGGAGGGGACCTTGGTCCCCGGAATCCTCGAGACGGCAATTAACAGCGACCTGCCCGGCCAGATTCGCGCCATTACCTCCCAAGATGTCTATTCCTTCGACGGCCGGCGTATTCTGATCCCGACCGGAACGCGCCTCATTGGCGAATATCAGTCGGAGGTGACGCGCGGACAAAAGCGCATCTTCGTCATCTGGACCAGGCTCATTCGCGATGATGGCGTTTCCGTGCGCCTCAACTCGATCGGCACGGACAGCCTGGGCCGATCTGGCTTGACCGGACATGTCGACAATAAGTTCCGCGAACGATTTGGATCGTCGATCATGCTTTCTATCGTCGGCGGAGCTGCCAGCTATCTGACCGGATATGGCAGTCAGGAAGCCTCCAATAACAGCGATGATGCCGCACGAGGCGAAGAGATTGCACGGGAGACGATCGCGCAGACCTTTAGCGACATGGCGAATACGGTACTCGGTGAAAATCTCCGTATTCCTCCCACCATCAGCGTCAGCCAAGGCGAGCGAATCTTTGTCTATGTGCGCCAGGACCTCGATTTCAGTGCCATGTACGACGATCCGGTTACCGAAGCGATGAAGGAGATTCAACGTGAACCTCGCGGCAGGTAACACGATCAAACGCGATCCGCACTACTTCCTCAATCGCGCTCTCGAACCGATCAAGCAGTTCCTTGATGACCAAAAGGTGGTCGAAATCGCCACCAATAAGCCGGGCCACGTCTATGTGGAGCGGTTCGGCGCCGATCATATGGAACACCATCTCATCGACGCCCTGACGGCCGATGAAATCCAGAACATCGGTGAGCGTGTTGCGGCGGCGACCAACCAGTTTATCAGCCGTTCCAAGCCGATACTGAGTGCGGCGCTTCCGACTGGCGAGCGTATTCAGATCGTCCTACCGCCGGCGGCCCCTGACGGTGGCTCGATCTCGATCCGCAAGCAGGTCGTGAAAAACTTCACGCTCGAAGAGTATCGCGACAACGGCTCGCTCGATAAAGTATCTGTGGCCGTCGGCGGCCTCAGCGACATTGACCGGGAGTTGATCGGACACCTCCGCACAAGCCGGATTTACGATTTCATCCACACCGCTATCACCAAGCGAGTCTCTATCCTCATCAGTGGCGGCACGTCATCCGGCAAGACGACCTTCCTTAACGCCTGCCTGAAAAGTGTGGATCCGCATGAGCGGATCATCACGCTCGAGGACACACGTGAGCTATTCCCGCCGCAGGCGAATACGGTTCACCTGATCGCTTCGAAGGGTGATCAGGGCACTGCCGACGTGACCATTCAAAACTTGCTCGAGTCGTCGTTGCGCATGCGTCCAGACCGATTGTTCGTTGGCGAAATTCGTGGCGCGGAGGCGTTCTCCTTCCTGCGCGCGATCAACACCGGTCATCCGGGCAGCATGTCCACAGTTCATGCCGATACGCCGATGGGCGCCTATGAACAGCTCGCCATGATGATGCAGCAAGCCGGCATGTCAGCGGGTTTTTCCAAGCAGGATCTCATGTCGTATATCCAGATGGTGATCCCGATCGTCATCCAGCTCCGCCGTGACGGCGGCAAGCGCGGCGTCTCCGAAATTTTCTTTGCCCGGGATGAAACATGACCAAGGAGCTCCAGGCCTTCTATCTGCTCTTTTGCGTCGGGATAGCTTTCGTTGTCTGGATGCTTGGCTACGGCCTGGGTCTTCAGCTCTTCTACAAGGATGGACGGGTTCTCGAAACGACGATCACCAGCAACCCATTTGTTCCAATTCAGCAGTTCTGGATTTATCGCTCGAGCCCTGCCCTGCAGAAGGTCGCGCTTGGTTCGATGGTGCCAGCACTGATCGTCGCCGGCCTGGTCGCATACATTGGCCTGAAGCCGACGAGCAGCCCGTTAGGCGACGCGGCGTTTCAGGACATCGCCTCGCTTCGGCGAGGCAAATGGTTCCGTAAACAAGGCCATATCTTCGGCCGCATAGGGCGCAACATTCTCCGCACGAAGGACGATCGGCATCATTTGATCATCGGTCCGACGCGCTCCGGTAAAGGCGCGGGCTATGTCATCCCCAATGCTCTCATGCATGAAGGCTCGATGATCGTCACTGACCTTAAAGGCGAGGTTTTCAAGGCATCCGCGGGCTATCGCCGACAGAACGGCAGCCAGGTCTTCCTATTTGCGCCCGGCTCGGAAAAGACCAATCGCTATAATCCGCTCGATTTCGTCCGGACGGAACGGGGAAATCGCACCACTGACATCCAAAACATCGCCGGCATTTTGGTGCCCGAAAACACGGAATCGGAAAACTCTGTTTGGCAAGCGACGGCGCAACAAGTCCTTGCCGGCGTGATCAGCTACATCACCGAAAGCCCCTTCTATCGGGATCGCCGCAACCTCGGCGAGGTCAATTCCTTCTTCAACAGCGGCGTCGATCTGCAGGCGCTGATGAAGTACATCAAGGAAAAAGAACCCTACCTGTCCAAGTTCACACTTGAGAGCTTCAATTCCTATATCGCTCTATCCGAACGCGCGGCCGCTTCCGCGCTTATGGATATCCAGAAGGCCATGCGGCCTTTTAAAAATGAGCGGATCGTCGCGGCAACCAATGTAACCGACATGGATTTGCGCGCGATGAAGCGTCGGCCGATGTCGATCTATCTGGCGCCGAACATCACTGATATAACACTGCTTCGCCCTCTCCTCACCCTGTTCGTACAGCAAGTGATGGACATTCTCACTCTGGAGCACGATCCCAATTCTCTTCCAGTCTATTTCCTCCTCGACGAGTTCCGGCAGTTGAAGCGGATGGACGAAATCATGACGAAGCTGCCCTATGTGGCCGGTTACAACATCAAGCTCGCCTTCATCATCCAGGACCTGAAAAATCTCGATGAGATCTACGGCGAAACCTCCCGGCATTCGCTGCTCGGCAATTGCGGCTATCAACTCGTCCTTGGTGCCAACGACCAGGCCACTGCCGAGTATGCGTCGCGGGCCCTCGGAAAGCGCACGATCCGCTACCAGTCGGAATCCCGCACGATCGAGCTGATGGGTCTGCCACGCCGCACCAAGGTAGAGCAGATTCGCGAACGTGATTTGATGATGCCGCAGGAGGTCCGGCAAATGCCGGAGAACAAGATGGTCCTGCTCATCGAAGGGCAAAGACCGATCTTCGGGGAAAAGCTTCGGTTCTTTAAGACGAACCCCTTCAAATCGGCTGAAGAATTTTCGCAGGCCAATATCCCGCAGGTGCCGGAGGTCGAATATTTGCCCCCGAAAGCCATTCCGGCAACCACTCCGGGTTATGCCAAGGGCGGAGTTCCTTCCATCGAAACAACCTCGCCGGCGCCCACAAAAGAAGAGAAGCCGGCCGCGGCCGCGACGATTACGTCTGCTCCGGCAAACCAGGACGCGACCGTAGCTGAGGAGGAAACGACTACTACCGCTAAACGAACCGTCAACAAAAAGGCGCTGCAGCCGAAGCCGAAGCCGGCGACTGCGAAGGCCGATGCGGTAGCGTCCGCAAGCCTTGCCGCCATGGAAGCTCGGATAAAGGCGATTGAGGAGGGCCTGGCTCCAAAGGCTGCGCAGCTCAAAGCAACTGTCGAAGAAAAAGTCGAAAAGCTCGGCGACAAACCAGCCGCGCGCCGCAATTTCATGGACATCTTCAACACGACGGTTCCTGATCCCGTCGAGGTTGGGGTGGCAGCCGTATAGCGATCAGGAACTAAAACCGAATGACAGCGGGCTTCTTCTGTAGGGTGAACAAATGGGGAAATGGGGGTTGCAAAGAAGACTCTGGAACTCTTTGCATTTGCGGGCGAGCACAGCGAGGGCGTTGCATGCGTACCGGCAGGCCGAGGCGCGCTTTCATGAGGTTCAGGAACGGAAGGATGCGCTGGACGCGGAGGAGCGGGTCATTCTGCATATATGGACGGAGAAGCTGTCGAAGGCTTCACTCAAGCCAGGCGATCACGAAGGATTCCAATCCGCATATCTGTCGCTCGGTCAGCGACGCGCTGAGCTTTTCGAGTCTTGGCAGACGGCAAACGCGGACCTGGCATCGGCCTATGAACAGGCGCGACGTGTGTTGCGGGAGTTTGGGTTCACATCTCCGCTTGACGACTGACGTACTACATTGCGCATTCACAGACGAAGTCGTAACGCAAAGGCGACCATAGTTTACCTTCTCACGGCGCGGTGCATTCCATTGGCTGCGCAACCAATTTGAGGTCATGATGCTCCATAAACCGCAGACCAAGACACCGAATGCTATCGATATTCATGTCGGCAGCCGCATCCGCTTGCAGCGCACGCTTATAGGATTGAGCCAGACGACGCTGGCGGAAGGGCTCGGCATCACCTTCCAGCAGGTGCAGAAATACGAGAAAGGCACAAATCGTGTCGGCTCTAGCCGGCTGCAGGCCATCGCAAACATTCTCGGCGTCCCGGTTGCCTGGTTTTTCGAGGAGGGGCCTGGGGGCTCTTCCAGTCCGCTAGAGCCGGAGCCGGGAGCCGGCAGGGAAATCACGCAGTTCCTGAATTCCGTCGAGGGGCTGGCTCTCAATCGCGCCTTTGTGAAGATTGAAGACGAAAAGATCCGGCGGAAGCTCGTCAACCTGGTGAAAGCGCTGGCAAAAGAGGCTTCGGAGTAAGACCCCGCTGATACGAAGTCAGCATGTTTTATGCTGACCTCTTAAAATGAGCCCCGACATTAGAAGGGCCAGAAGCTTCCCAGGTAGGTCGCTGTCTCGTTTACCCAATCCATCGACTCACGATACCAAGCCATAACCGTTTCCGATGCCACCTGGACGCACCCGAGAAAAAATACAAATACGATAACAACGGCGAAGAACTTGCCAAACCCCTCGTCGCCTTTGGGGTCATTGCTCTGGATGACGTATTGTTCCCGGTTATCCTTGAACATATCCCTTAACGGTCCCGATCGTCGCGGTCGCGTTCCCTCTGTTCCATTTGTTCCCGCTCAAGCTCCTCAAGGCGAGGAACGTGCTGTTGGGCGGGGTCAGTACGTGTGGTATCTCCGCTGCGGTGATCAGCTTCACTCTCTTTATTTAGACGATCTTGCAGACGATTAGTAGCGTCCACCGTCGAAGCTAGTTCGTGGGCTTTCCGAGCATCGTCCTCACGGTCGGGCTCAGCTTCGGGGTCAAACTCCCTCTGCATCTCAGCTAGGTAGGCGGCTTCATCAATCGGCGCCGGCTCGGTGGCCTTGAAGCTGGTATCGACGACAACGCCATGTGCTTTCAGTTGCTCCAATTGAGGAGCAACACTTTCGACATGGCCCTCATGCTCTCGCCTATCCCTTTCGATCTCGGGCTCATATTCGAGCCCGCTCATGCGAGCCGAATCCGCGTCCTCATCATCGTAACCATAGTCAACCTCGGTCCGCGAGAGATCAAGAACCTCATCCGGGCCGAGCCTATCGAGCTGAGCACTCATGTCCGACAGGAATTGACGTTCGGCACTGGCCTCGCTTCGCGTCGCGTAGCTATCTTCTGAGATGAAATTCGGCGAATCCTGGCTGTTCAAACGCTCATCAAGTCGATCGATCCGCTCGACTATCACGGACTGCACTCCCTTGATGACCTCTTCACGGTCATCGTTCCGGGACTGCGCGGTTTGCTGGTCCAACTCCGCGATGCGAGCAGCAAGCCGCTCATCCGTATGCGCAGCTTCCAATATCCGCTGATTGCCCTGCTGGGCCGCGAACGCGGCGCGAGTCACAGCTTCTTCCAACGCCGCTTTGGCACCGCTGCGAGCGTCCTCGTTGTCGATCGCGGCCAAAGTCCGATCCTTAGACTCGATCTCCCTGAGATAATAGTTACCCATAAGAACCGGATCCCGCAGGTGATCGTATTCCGGCGCCTGTTCGTCGTCGTCCCAACGAGAAGGTTCCGCTTCGGCTTTATTTTCAGCCTGGTCAATTGCGCGCCGAACCTCTGGGTCCTGCTCAGCTACTTCTCGGATGTAGCTGTTTCCTTCTAAAGCCAGTTGCGCGGCGCGCTCCATCGCATGATCAAGCCCGGCCTGCATTGCTTCCTTGCCACCGGCCGAAAACTCGCCTGCCTCGATCCGGTCAAGCCCATCGCGGTAGTGGTTGATGTCCAGCATGGCTTCATTGCCGGCCTCGACGACAGCCTCACCGTGTTTCACGATCGCTGCATCCCAGGCGTCGTTCACCGGATCGCGGGGTTCATTGGCCGCGCCTTGGTCGCCCTGCTCCGCTAACGCCTCTCTATGTTGCTCGTATAGTTCGACCAGCTCACGCTTCTGGTTCACGAAATCTCGGGCCAAGCCCGCTACCTCATCAAAGTCTGCTCGGTCATCTGCAGCCACTGTGCGCTCCAGCTTGAACAACGCCGTTTCCACCTTTTTCTCATAAGCCTCGAACTCTGCTCGTGACGTTTCGCGCAACTCTTGACCCTCCAAAACCATTTCCTGCAATGTAACCAAATTGGCGCGGAAATTCGATCCGAAATCTGCGTGAATGATATTGGCGCCGGCGTCCATCGTTGCCTCCGGAAGCCCAGCTTCTAAGTATTCTCGGTGCTGTGTAGCATAGACAACAGTCTGATGATCTCCGCTCGCCATGGCGACCTTCTGCCACGATTCCTGCGCCTTTATGATGTACTGTCGGCTCCGGTCGCTTTTTGCGGTCGTGCGCCGGCCGCTGCGCTTGGCGTCATACCGTGCTTGCGCCGGCTCGCTCGTCCCGACATGCTCGGTGCGACCGTTGCGGCTCACCGGCCGAACCTGCGTCCGCGTGAAGGCGGGCGGATTGGCAAACTCGCGCCGATCGGTCATTTCCATCTCAATGCCGTGTTCCCGCGCCTTCTCGGCCATGACCAATCGCCATTCGCGAAACACGGCCGGAGTGGTCTCTATGCGATCGCCGGCATCCGATCTCATGGCGATGATCGCATGCGCATGAACGTGCGGTCGCTTGCCCCCCTCGCCAGCCTCTTTAGGGTCACTGGTAGGATCGTGCATGGCGAAGACATAACGATGGCCCGCGAACTGATGCGCTACAAAATCGCGCACGGCACCCTCGAAAGCCGCCGCGTCCGTTCCCGCCCGCGCCGACATGATGACGTGCATCACGTCGCGGCTCTTTCGGCTGTGCAGCTCGCCGCGCCATTCCTTTTGTACCAGATCCCCCGCCACCTGCTCGTCAGATACTGACCGGCCCCGATCGTTGCGAACTTCCTGATACTGATCGACCAGGCCGCGCAAACGGATGGCGCCGAACTCGACGCCATTCCCGTACCCATGAAACCTGAACGTCGCACCCGCCTCGCTGGCGAGCGCACTGGCATCATAGCGTCCCTGGACGATGCCCGCCGCTTTGGCGTCTCCTGTCAGCCGCTCCCCCTGACCGCTTCTGAGTACCACCAGACCTTGAACCGAAATTGACCCCCCCTCATGCTTGTCGACCGCATAGGCATAGCGGCGATCGCCAAAGCCGCTCGATAAGGTGCTCCGCACCAACTCATGCAAAGCGTCGTCGGACATAAGGCTAGAGCCCGTTATCTCGACGCTGAAGCTCCCGATGTCGCGGCTTTCGGCGCGGTTCTGGAAAAGGTGATCCCAATCACCGCGCACCCGGGCCAATTCTTCGCGGCCCTCAAGGATCCTGCCGTTTTCGTCCTCGACCTTCAGCTCTCCGGATCGGGACACGTAGTTCAACATTGCCCCTACGCGCGCACCGCCCCCATAGGACGCCATTTTGACAACGGCTGGCTGGCTTCCCTTTGCGACGGCCGCTAGCCGTGCCTCCATCGGTCGGGCAGCCACTGTCGCCTGGGTCACCTGCGTTAGAGGAGCCCCCCTACCCTTCGATGAAGATTCACGACCACCGGAAGCGCCGCCTGCGCCTCCGCCGCCACCTGCAGCACCGAGTTGAGCCAACTGCTTCAGGCGCTTCCGCATTTCTTCCTCAGCCGCGGCACCACGTCCACCAGACGTCATCTCATGCAACAGCGCTGCGCGCCGCTGCTCCCATTCGCTGGTGAATGTGCCGAAGAAGATTTCCAACGCTACTTCTCCCCTCGACGCTGATAACCAGCCCGTCGCGACAGAGAGCGAAGCTCGCTCATCACCGCCGCCTGAATGCGTTGCACGTTCTCGAGGTTGATATTCAGCTCGCTTGGATGGACGCCCCGGCCACTGTTGAGCGCCCTCGCAACCTGATTGAGGTTGATTCCGATCATCCGCATGTCTTCGAGCAAAGCCGCCATCACCAGACGGTCATCCCCCGTCAGGATAGGTCGCACGCCTGCCCCCTCCAAAAGCAGCGAACGAAAAAAGCTGGACACCGTCATGCCGGCATCCTCGGCCGCCTTCTCGATCCCCGCATGTTCGTCAATCGTGACACGTACATGCACAGTGCGATCTTTCTTCGCTGACTCGAGAGGAGCGTTGAATTTCCCGTCATCCATTTGGCCGTTGGCCCCCTACTGGCGCTTGCGTCAGGTGATCGAGGGCTCGTCCCTCGATTGCAGGAAAATGGCGTAGCACATTTTTCCGTATCCTGCCACCATCACTACAGGGAAATTCAACCAAAACCCTCGAGAAGACATCGCTCTGCTCGGCCGTTTAAAATTTCAAAGCCAGAGCTGCGCCCTGATGATTAAAACTAGGGAACGCTCACCAGGGTTCACCGCCTGAATCCGCTTCTGAAGGCCTTTGTCCGCCCCTCGTACTCAGCCTCAAGGGACGCTCCGCTCTCCGCCCTTGCGGCTTCCGTGCGAGCGTCGAAGACGGCCTTACGCGGCTCCGGGGTTCACCGATCTGCCGGCGCTTCAGATGCTTCCCGCACGAACCATGTCGTGTGAATATTCCACACGAGTTAGTCAATTCATGTTTTCACACGATATGTTCATGAGACGACATTGACGCAGCATGCGTATGATTATTCGCGTGATGTGTACTTGGTTTAATAAGTCTAATCGGCTACCATCATATGGTAGAAGCATGTTGCAGTATCGTCTGAGCAATTGGGCTCATCATGTGTACGTGCGGTGAGGAACTGCCGCACCCAACTAAGCGCATCGAAACTTGCTCGGCCCGCAGGGAGTTGTCACATATGCCACTGTGCATTTCGGCCGTGAGCGGCAAAGGTGGAGCAGGGAAGACTACGGCGGTAATCTTGATCGCCGGAGAATATGCGCTTCAGGGAAAGCGTGTCCTTCTCATTGACGCAGACGGCCGCCAAAATTTGCAGGAATGGTGGAAGCGCTGTGAGGCAAAGGACAACTTGGCTGATAACATCGACCTAATAACCGCTGCACGTCAAACTACTGTTCAGCAGGTGCTGGAAAACGAGGCGAACAAGTTCGATGTCGTTTTGATGGACACGCCCGGGCAAGACACCGTCCTGAGGGACACCATTATCGCCGGGTCCCATGTTGTGCTGACGCCAATTCAGCCGAACCAAGATGAGATCAAGGCGGCGGGCCAAGCCGCGACCGACACGGCCAATATTTCCGACAAAGTTGGGCGGGTGATCCCGCACGCCAACTTTGTCACCAGGATCACGTTGCCAGCCAGAATGCTGGAAGCGTATCGGCTGATCAGGCCCTTTGTGCAGAATTTAAAGGAGGGTGGTTATGACTCCTACCTGCTCGACACTGAACTCATGGAGCGAAATTGCTACCGCGAGATTCGAAACGGTTACGGCACTCTGCAGATGCTGGAACTCACGAATCCGGTGAAAAAAGCGCGAGCGGAAGTAATGAGCCTGGTTCAGAACATCGAAGGACTGCTCTTGGGACCGAAAGGGGTAGCGGCCAATGGCTAAGGGGCAAACAACTGTATCTGATTTTGCAGTCGCACCGCGACGTAGCCGCCCGGTGAATCAGTCGACTGCGGAGGACACTGCTACATTGGCTCCCAGCGTCCCGACAGAAGGTGCGAGGATTGAAAATCAGCCTCTCTCGCATAGTGTTGACCTACCTGCGAGCCGTCTCATTGCGCCGACTGAAGAGGCCCGGCGCGAGCGGGCAGTGAGCAAAGCACTGCAGCGCGAGGATTCTAGAGTTCGTTTGCGTGACCTGAAAAGGGCACGCGATCGTGAATCCAAGCACTACGTCAACTGCCCGTTGGATTACGAGACGAAGAAACGGTTGGAGAAAGCCGCTATCGAGAACGACGTGAAGATGACTGTCATCATGAAGGCTGCAATTGATCAGTTCCTTAAAGACAACGGATATTGATCGATGATTGGCCGTCGCTTCCTACGTGGCATAGACCTCGGTTGCGTGATCGGCATCTACATTGCGCCTCGCCTCAGCCGCCCGACCGCCGCGATGAGAGTGATCTCGGAAACCATTTTGCCTCAAGTAAATGGTGCCATGCGACATCCGGTTTAACCCACCTTCCGTCTGATGGAACTGTTAGCGCGGACGAGCGACATGAGCATCGGGCCAATCGCGAATTCCCCGGCCTCGGTGCGCCTGGTCAGATCACGCAGATAGCCGCCCGCCGAGTTGATGTGGCCGCCACGCTCGAGGATGCAGGCAATCACGGTCGCCGCGTTTTCGGGACCCATCGCCGCGCAAGCCGCCTCATACGCCGACGGCGAAACTCCGAGCATGGATCGAACGACAACGGCGGCGGTCATCAAGTCCCGCCAGTTGGCGATTTGCCCACCAGGGCCGTAATCGGAAATATCCGGGCAAGCCTGCAGGACCATTCCAAGGGGGAACGACTTCATTGCGCCGCCCTCGCCTATCGGCCTTCTGGTCGGTTTCTTCCCTCCCCCGGCGTCGCCGGCGGAATTCGAGATTTCGTTTTCCGAAGCTATCGGCCCGCTCGGCTGTCCGAAGCGATCCGCCGACTTTGCCCCCTGCTTCGTTTCGAAGCCCGGTTCAAGTTCATAAGTGGATTCGGGTTTTGAATTCTGTATGTGGCGCTCAATTTGAGATTCATTGGTGCGCATTTTTTGTGTTTTTGTACGCGTTTCCAATTGGTTGACGACCTCTTCGCGAAGCAACGACATCTCGTCCAGCGCGGAAACCAGGTGTTCGATCCCAGCCGCCCGAGGAAGGCGCTCGATGATCGACCGAAACATGAGGGTAATCTTCTGCCATTCGCCCCTAGCACCCTCGTCGATGGCGGCAGCGACTAGCTTGGCGACGTCTCGACGGCAAATGGTCAGGCGCTCCCTCGTGATCCGTAGAAGCTCTCGATCGGCAACCGTTTGGGCGGCCAGAGCCTCGATTTCGGTTGCCCGTGCCAGCAGTGGGGCGAGGCTGAAGCCAAATGCCTCTTCGATCTCCCCTGCCCTATCACGGCGCGCGTAGCGTTTCCCGTTGGCACTGTCCCTACGTAGGATCAATCCGGCGTCTACGAGGACAGCCAGATGTCGCCGGAGCGTCGCTGCGGTCATCCCTCGAGCGCGGATCGACAGCTGGGCGTTCGACGGAAACACGATCAGCCCGCGATCTTCGGAAATCTCGTCGCCCGGATAGAACGTCAGCAGCGCGTCGAGGACTGTCAGCGCGCGATCCGACACGCCAAGCGCAGGCCGCGCCTCGCATACAGCTCGGAACAGCTTCCATTTGTTCCGGGTAATTCCGGGTTCGATCTGTTCGGCCAACTGCTGGCTTGCCAACATGTCGAGCGACATCGCCCGCCGCCCAAAGGGCGTCGTCACATATGCGTTCTCCATTTTCCTTCACCTGTTAAAGGCAAAAGAAATCTGCTCACCAAAACGGTGCCAAAGACTCTTGACTGGGATTCGGGGAAATGCGATTCTCGATCTTGCTTAGAGAATGCGAGAAGGGCTTCCACGACTTGGTCGTTTGGGGGCCTTTTTCTTTTGCTGTTTACCTTTCCTCAGTTTTGATTGATGACAGAAACTCTCGATGCAATCGCTCCAGATTGTCCGTGATGAAGCGGCCGAACTTGCCTGCATCATCAGACTTGAACGCGATCGAATAATTCTTCCCGCTGTCCTTGAACTCGGCTCTAACCGAGGCGTCACCTGCCCGCCACTCGCCTTTGGGGCTTGGTTCCTTCGCCGATTGGTCCGCCTTCTTGATCTCAGACATAAGGAAGTCGAATCGGGCGTCGGATTCCAAAGTGCCGAACCTTTCCTCTTCCACCAGTCTACCGACAAGGGCTTTCGTCGAAGGCTTCTCAATCCTCTGCGCAAAATCGATCCACCTATCTCGGCCGATGGATTTCGCTGGACCTATCTTGGTGGCGACTGCATCGGGCAATCGGCTGGAAACCGAGAGCATCCGGGTCAGCATCGGCGCATCGATTGCCAGCGCGGACTGGATCGTCGGCTTCTCGTAACCGAGATCGAGCAGCCGCTGCGCGAACATCGACCGCTCGATGAACGATAGGTTCTGCCGAGCCGAATTTTCCTGTCCCTGCGCGATTACATGGTCCGCGTCAGAGATGTCTTTGACGACGGCCCGAACTTTCCGGCCGAGGTCTTTGGCCGCCCTGGCGCGACGATGACCGAACACAATCTGGTATCGGCCGTCAGCCGACGGGTGAGGGCGCACCAATATCGGAGAGTCCTGTCCGCGATCTCGGATGGCTTCCACGAGTTCGACATAGGCAGCATCATCTTCACCCATACGATCCGACACAAACGAGCTGTCGACATCGGACACATCCAATTCGACAACGACTTCGCCTGAAAGGTTCTGGTCGGCGAGCGCGGCTTTCTCCGCAAGCTCGTTCAACGAAGAAATCATCGAGCGGGAAGCACCGCGTGCCACGTAGCCCGGTTTAGCTTTACGCACTTGAACGTCGCCCTGAGGCGAGGTGATATTTGCAAATACATCCCTTCGAGCCATCACGGATTCCTACGTTTGTTGATTTCATTGAAGAAAATCGCCGTTTGTACGGCTGACAATTTCTTCCTACCCATTTCGACGCCCCCATGCCTTGTGCAGCAGTTCAATCACCTCGGCGTTGACCGTATCCATGGATTCCCGGGCGCGGTCATAGGTCGAGGGCGTGAATTGTGAGCGTTCCACCTCGTAGAGACTTTGCTTGGTCAAGCCGGCGTCAGAGATAGCGGTCGATTTCACCATGTGATTTCGCATCATCTGCTGCGCGAACATACTCTGCATAAAGCCGACCATCTGCTGCTGTGGGATGTCTGTCGGCTCATAGCGCGTCACCAGATAGCGGAACCAATCGAGGCTCACGCTAACGCCGACTTCCTCTACTGACTTGAGGATGTTACCGAGCATTAGGAGAAACTGGCTCATCGACATGATGTCAAGCATCTGCGGATGCACGGTGATCAGGACGGAAGTCGCCGCCGTCAATGCCGTCAGCGTGAGATAGCCGAGCTGGGGAGGGCAATCGACTACGACGACATCGTAGCGATCATCAACCTCCGCGAGGGCGTCTCCGATCCGGGTATAGAAGAGCTTGCCTGCGCTCGAATCCTTCCTCTGCATAGCTATAGGCGTTTCGTATTCGTATTCCTGAAGTTCCAGATTTGCAGGGACGACATCCAGATTGGGAAAGTTCGTTGGCTGGATTACCTCCGTGATCGACTTGCGCTCGTCGTCGTAGCGCAGCGCCTCGTACAGCGATGCCTTCTCATCGAGCTCCGGCTGGATACCATAGAGCGCCGTCAATGAAGCCTGCGGATCGAGATCGACGGCAAGGACGCGGTAACCACGCAATGCCAGATACTGAGCCAGGTGCGCAGACGTGGTGGTCTTCCCGCTGCCCCCTTTAAAATTCACGACCGCTATTACCTGGAGCCGTTCATGTTCCTTCCGGTGAGGCACTCGATCGAGCAGGGTCCGGAGGTCATTCATCTGGGCGGCGGTATAGTATCGCCGCCCCGTCGAGGTCGTGGTCGGCTCAACACCCTTGCCCTTTAGGTGAAGCTTCTTAAGATAGCTTTGGGAGACGCCGACGAAATCGGCAACCTCGGCCAAGGAAAACTGGCGCAAAGATTTCTGTGCGTTCGGTGGGAACTTCTCTTGCCGTAGCATGTCAAGCTTCGACGAGATGTCGCCACCTTGTTCAAGGATTGTATCGGCAAAACCCGGCACTTTCTCGGAAGTGGCCATTTTCACGTTCATTTCGGAATCCGCTCTTAGTCACGATAATTTTGCAAAATGGCATCAATTATCGTGACAGTGCCCCGATTCTCTACTTGTGGCAAGGAAAATAGGGTTAACAAAAGGTTAACGAGTTTAGTTGCGGCAATGCACGATGATTCTGCAGCCGGAGGAAATTAGCCCCACTGAAATTGCACTGGTGATGTTCACCTGCTAAAAAACTCCAATTGTTCCGTAGCGCCAGTGCCTTGGCGAAACCGATTGAACAGCATGTACCTTCCCAGACACATCTTACAACGCGCCGCTGCCCTACTATCAGCACCGACAACTGCGGGCCTTGCCACACGAAAATGGAATAGTCATCGATGATCGGTCGCGGTTTTTTGCTCGGCGTAGCTTTCGGCTGCGTGCTCGGTGTCTACATTGCGCCTCACCTCGGCCGACCGACGACCGGGAAAAGAGACATTTCTGAAACCATTTTGCCTCAACTGAATATCGTGCAGGCAGAAGCCGAAAAGGCTACATGGCCGACCGACGATGAAACGAAAGCCCAGCTGTTCAACTTATCCAAATGGGACCTAAAAAAGCATGGCATTGGTTCAAAGGTGAGCGTTAACCGCTGTATCCAAATTTCGCAAAGTGAGATGGCTTGCGAATTGCTGGCTCGCCTCACCTGGATCGACGGTGAGACGCAAATTGAAGCGGTTTTTCAAGCGAAGCCGGGCGGCTGGAAGATGGTGGCTGCGAAGAATCGCTAATTGTCTTTTTGCGTTTTTCGGACAATGCTAGTAGTCAACGTCGACGGCATAACTTGAAGCATTTCGGTTCACTGCCTCTGGGAAGTCGCATCTCAAAAATCCCCCCAAATTGGTAGGAAAAAACCGCTGTGATTCAGGAGGAGGGGGGTGTGCCAAATTGCTTCAATTTGGTGCATAGTGGCCGCCGAGGGCGGTATTTCATACAATAAAGGTAAGGATCGTGATTGATCTAAGCAGCTACAAAAGCGCACGCGGTTTAACTGAAACAAACGATCCGGAATTAGAGAGGCCGGTCTATCGGAAGTCCGGCTTCGAAGGCATCCAAACTGCAAAGGAAATGGATGAACGGATCTCGAATTTTCTCAAGGACATTCGTGAATCCAAAAATCTCTCCCGAGCGGAATTGGCTCATTTGCTCGGGCTTTCCGTGTCCGTTTACGGACGGTATGAGCGCGCGGAATCGCGCATGACCGTTCCCCGCCTGATCCATCTCTGTGAGCTCATGGGCTTTATGCCCATAGACATGATCTTTGAAGCAGCACCGCACCTTTGGGGTAAGACACCGGAAGAGGCAGAAGAACGCCGAACGCTGACGAGGCTAATTGAACGGCTACCACCGGACACGACGCGCGACCTGATCCGGCTCTTGAAGCGCATGACGCCTGGGGAACAAGGGGTAGAGTCGACCAGCATGAGCGAAGGCCGCTAGGCGACCTTGCTCTGCTCCAGCGATTGGAGGCCGTTGAGGAAATCGGCGGCAGCCTGGGCCTTTGCGGCCGCGGTGACGATCGCCCGCTTGTCGTTCTTCAGCACCTTGAGCCAACTCTCAAGGTAGGTTGCGGTGTTGTCGCGAGGATCGTGCGCGACACCAAGATCAGCGCACAAGAACGAAGCGGAGAGCTCGGCAACTAGCTCCTCGATCGCGTAGCTCTCACTGCCGAATCGGCCGCTCAGATCACGGTCTAGGCGGGTCTTCGCGCCCGACCAGTGTGAAACTTCATGCAGCAGGGTCGAGTAAAGGTGAACTTCGCCCGCGAACCGTGCCCGGTCCGGCATGAGGATGTCGTCGACCGCGGGACGGTAGCAAGCCGTTGTTCCGCCGTATGTGACCGCGGCGCCGGTATTGCGGACGAACGTTTCGGCGGTTTCCAGAAGCGGTATCGTCGTCGCCGGCATCTCCTCAGCCGGATGGTAGAACCGCTCCGGAAGGTTCTCGATCTGCTCGACGTTAAAAACCGTGTAGCCTTTGAGGTAGGGGATTGCGCGCTCGTCATCATCCTCGCGCTCCTTTGGGGTGAAAGTGCCGTATTTGACGACGAGGGCTCCTTTCTCGCCCTTTCGAACCTGGCCGCCGAGATCCTGAGCTTGGCGATAGGTGATCCAGGTGCTTTCCTCGTAGCCGGCAAGCTCGCTTGCGAGCCACAGCATCAGGACGTTGATTCCGCGATAGGCTTCGCCGGTTGCGCGGCGCGGGACGAGGGAGCCGCGGCTGTTTCCGCGCCAGGGCCGGATCCACGGTTTGGTGCCGGCTTCAAGCTGCTCAATGATGGCGTCCGTAATGCGCTGGTAGGTGTCCTTGATGTTCTGCACTGCCGTCTCCTTCCGTTGGTTGACGGCAAAAAACGGAGATAGCCGAAGCGAGCCCATGCACCCGAAGGGCCGCAACGAAGTGGAGGACTGCGTCAGCGGTTGCGTGGGGAAGGGGCTATCGTAGCTTGTCCGTCAATCATCCGACGGAAAGGGAGGGCGCAGAACTTGGCGCCTCCCGAAATAGATAGCATCACGCGGCTTGTTACCGCCGGAGTTGGTCACCGGCCGCGGTCGTCGTCATCGCGCTCACGGCTTCGCTGTGCCGCCATTTGCGCCTCGATCGCCTTGATCTCCGGGTTATTGTCCTGCTGCGGCTGCCTGGCGGGCTGCTGCTGCGATTGCGGCTCCTGGGTCGGTTGCGCACGCTCCAGCCGGGAAAAGTCCGAACGAGCAGTGATGGTGATCTCTTCGCCCTCATTCGGCAGGCGCTCGGGCAGGTCTGCGCGATCGGCAGCAACAATACCCTGATCGGTTACGAAGGTGGCTATGCGATTGTCGTGCCCGAGAACCTGGCCGCTGATTTCCTCGCCGGCGCGGGCGGTGCGTAAATTGTGCTCGAAAGGTTTCTCACCAAGGTCTTCAAGGTCGGCAAAGGCCGCGCGCAAGGCTTCGCGGCGGTTCGGATTGATAGCGTCCTCGAGCACATGTTTCATTGCCGGACTCGACGGATCGTTGGTGGTCTCAATCGACGCCTCGATCATGCGTGGCTTGCTGATGACGGTGAAATCGATCTCGTGCCCGTGTTGGCGGCCGAGCTCCGAAATGAAGGCCTCTTGCGTGCGCCCGTTTCCCTCTCGGAATGGATGCACATAGTTAAGTTCGGAGAGGACTTTCGCGGCTCTGTCGGCGAATTCCTCTGGCCCTGCATTGCGAAGGACTTGCGGATCTCGAATCGGTTTCAGGGCCTCATCCAGGCCCATTTCTATGCGCGAACCGGGCAGGAACGAGGTGCCGCCTTTGGACAGGCCTCCAATTGGCTCCACCCGCTGGCCGTCAACGATCGGAGTTTCGTTGCGTGTGTGGCCGGCCCACTCGTAGACGTCCTGAAAAATGTAGCCGTGAATTGCCTTCAGGTGCTGCTTGTCGAAATTTCCGGACGGGCCATCACCTTCGGCAATTTCCGCCATCCGGAAAGCCGCCGCACGGTACTCTTCGGTGCGCAGCTCCGAGTGCGACTGGATGCCGAACTTGTTACGCAGCACATCCCTCCGATCCGGATCGTCGGAGGTGTTGGGATAGGTGTAGGTACCTTTGGTCTGCTCGTCTGCCATGGCTAACGTCAACAAAAAGCCGCCTGCAGCAAGCAGGCGGCTTTTCGCCTTTAGAGGGTTGAAAGAGTTTATTGTGCGGGAGCGCGCACGACGCGTAGACGGTACTCCTCGCGGGTGATCTCGCCAGCGACGTAGGCGGCGGTAGCGTCCTCGAGGACAGGATCGTGGGTGTAGCCCTGCCGGATGTTGGCAGCACGCGCCTGATCGGTGGCTTTCTTCCGCTTTGCTACGGCTTCCGGGGAACGATCCGGACGGCGGGAATGAACGTTCATCGTCAAATCTCCAGTTACTGGCCAACCTAGCAGGAAAAATGCTGGAAATCCAGCACTTTGCGGGATTTACTGGCCTTTCGATGGTAAGCGCCCGGCTGGTCGCCGGGCGCTTTGCGCGGGTCAATCGCGGGGTTCCCATTCGATGATCGCCTGCAGCGTGGGATCGTCCTGGCCGGGGAACCGGCCCAGATTGGCGTTAAAGCCAAGGCGCCGGATCGAAAGGGTGTAGTAGGGCTTGCCGTCCTGGTTCTTCTTCTTCCAGATGCCGCCGACCTCGATGTCATGGCCGCGCGGTGACTTGGCGTAAACGCGGTGCGTCGGGGCCTTTTCATTGTCGGACGAGAACGGGACAGCCTTGATGTCCAGGTCGCGGTCGATCGTGGAGATGAGGCCTGCGCCCTTTGCGGTGTCGAGGTTGTCGGCGTCGAACTGGATATAGTTGGTGGTGGTCATGTCAGTCACTCCTCTTTGGTGGTTGCGATGATCGTTCCAAGGGCACGGCGGAAAGCGGTGCGCACCGTAGGCCGGAGCGTGAGCGGAGGAGGCGGGAGGACACAAAAGTTTGTATCGCGAGGAAGCCGAAGGCGGGGAAATTTTTGTGTCGTCCGCTTTGCGCAAACCGCGTCGACGTGCGAACGAGCGTCATATGCAACCGCCTTGGAGGGGTGAGACCTGACCGCTTCTGGCAACGCGCCTCCTGTTCGTCATCAGCCTAAAGCCGCAAAGGCTGCGCCAATATTATTCACAAATCCGGCCTGATCAACGGAAATCCCGGTTTTTCGCCAAAATTGTGAAGCAATATGGCTCGCAATCCGTCCGATGCCATCGCACCATGTCGGCTATTTCGGTCACGGAATCCTGGAAGATTTGGACCGGCGGTAGTCGTACGGACTTTCGATCTCGGCAGACCACATGCCAAAACCGTGATCGCGGGCGCTGTTTTCGGCCCGGCCGTACTCGACCTCGCTGATTGAGTGGGCAGCCGGCAGATACCGTAGCATTGCTTCCGCCAGTCCGGCCTTCACCATCGCAAGGCCGATATCGGTGTCTCCGATGAAGCACTGTCCCACCAGGCGGCGATACTGATCCTGGTCGATGATGTCGCAGCGGACATGCTGACCGTCGATCATTTTTCCAAGATAGCTGCGGGCCGCGGCGCCACATCGCCAGACCTTGCCATCCTTCAAGCCGGTCTGGTCGCGCTCGCAGGCATCGATGGCCGCGATCCTGATCCGCTGCTGTCTGATGCTGATGGTGTCGCCATCAATCACACGGGCTCGGCCGGACATATCGGCGGCCTCCACGGTGCCGTGGCTGATCAAAAGGGCAGCTAAAAACGTCGATAGGGCATTACGTCTCAATGGGTGACCTCCATGGAATTTCGGGCGGCAAGCCCAAAGATCGAGCGTGCGAGATGCAATTCGCCCGCTCTTGCGCGCTCCGTCATGGCCCGCAAATAGCCTCCCGGCGAGCTGACCTCCTGCCGCTCGTATTTCTCGAGCGTTACCGCAACCGCGACAGCCGCTTGTTGTTCGCCCATCTCTTCGACAGCGCGGCGGCGGGCATCATCGGAGATCCCGGCAAACCGACATATCAAAGGCACGGCGCGCGCCAGGTCGGCCCAACTGGTGGGGGCAAGGCCGTAGGTCTTCAGCGCTGGCACCGCCCTCAGCACGTCTTGCAATGCCACCAATGCTTGCGGCAACTGCTGCGGCTGGTTGCTTTCGCTCCGGCGTCGCCTCAGGCTTACTTCAAAAGCCCTCTTGCTGGCGGAGCCAGCCTTAAGAAAGTCGAGTTGTTCGGCGTTAGCCGAACGCCGTTCACCATTACTTTCTGCAATTGGATCAGGGGTTGTAATCTGTTTGTGCATGTCGTTTTCGACATGCGGGCATGTCATATTTTGCGAATGAACCACTTCTTCCGATCGGCGCGGAAGCTGCATCAAGCGCTCCACCAACCACTCCAGAAGGGCTGTTGCTCGGCGCAACATCCGGCTTGGGGCCTTGCCTGCAATCCCGACAATATCGCTCACGCGATCAATGCGGGCAGCGAGGCGGGCCAAGGCGCGTTCGGAATGCTCTGCGGCGACCGTGAGGGCCTGGCGCGCATTGCGAAGTGCCCCGCGATAGCGCCGCAAGGCCGCGTCGGCAGATTTTTTTTCGGCGCGGGCGCGTCTAACGAGCTCGTTGAGCTCGGTGTATCGAGCGATCAGGATTCGGAGGTCGATCCCGCAACCATCGGTGATTTCGCCATCGCCGTTGCGCACGGGATAGCGCTTGTAGTTGCCGCTGTCCTGCATGCTGATCATGCCGGCGTCGAAGAGCCGCGACAGCAGACGGCTGACGCGGCCAACTGACCGGGCGATCTGGAAGCCCAAGTGCTGGTTGGACGGAAATACGAGCGGCCGGCCCAATTTATCGAATGCTTCGGACGGAGCCGTGTTTATCAGCGTCACCAGAAGGTGGCTTTCAGTTCCATTGATCAAGCCTGTGCATGGAAGGTTTTGCGCCAGCACGGCCAGTTGGGTACGTGTAACCGCCCCCATTTCCGCTGACTCTGCGAGTCGGCGGAAATGGGCACGCTGCGGCGTTATCCTGCGGCCGATCGACCGCTGATCCGTTTGGGTCTTTCCCATACCTCGTCTCCATCTTGGGACCAGGAAAAGCTTCGCCGTTCACCGAAAAGGTGCTTTCATTATTGACAGGGAAGGATGGGTCTGCGAGAAGTGATTTGGCTAATTTATCGACTCACAGACCGCTTCCGGAGTTCTTCGGGAGCGGTTTTTCTTATCTGGCCAGTGCGTCTACTCCGTAAAAGTCGTTAAAATGCACTCAGACGGAATCACCTTCTGATTCCGTTGATTTGGAACAATAGCGCCACAAAGCATATTGGCGCAATAACGTGCTACACGCATAACCGTCTAAGGTGCGTGTCTATCGCGTCAATGTATTGGTTTTTCAGGTTTTCGCGCTTAGTACCGATGCCGGATAGGCTGCTTCTGACATGACTTGTTGCAGCAAAATGATGCAGGATACGACCGACTGGAGGAATCGAGGGCCTTGAGTGATTCTACCAGCCTAGATCCGTCTGACCGAAATCATCGCCCTTGTAGGCAATCCGCATGCGGTAAGCCTTGGCGCAGGCATAGGTGAAGCAATCGCCCATATTCAGCTTGGCCGGATGATTCACAATTTTTCCAAACTGCTGAGCGGCATCGAGAGCTTTGCTACCTACATCACCGGAAATCATTGCCTCGCGCGCTTCCAGATCGGCAACGAATTGATCTACCAGGCGGCGGGCGATCTCCATCATTTCGGTAGTGGCGGGCTTGTCCTTACCGGTCGCCTCGGCCAGCCTGCGCGTGAGCGACAGGGTGGCCTCCATACGGACGACGGCTGACACATAATAAGGACCGCCGTCCCGCTCTAACCGGCCCATGAGTTCGGTGGCGTCTTGCTCCTGGGCGAGGATGGCAACGACGACAGACGCATCAACGAACAGCATTCAGTCTTCGCCCCACATTTCATCTGTTTCGCGCTTATGGTCGCCGGGAGCGAACGGGCCAGCTTCGCGCGCCATAGCGAGGGACTTGGCAAGCCGCTCGCGAATTGGCAGACTACCTCTGCGACTGGCGATCTCGTGCTTGAGCGCGGCTTTGACCGCCTCAACCTTGCTGGACTTCGTGAGACCGACAAGCTCCTCGGTGAGCCTGTCCACCTCGGGGTCCTTGATGTAGAGCGGCATGACGGCATATCCTTTCGAGGATATTATCATATCCTCTTTTTCATATCCTCATCAACACAAATAACGAAATCGCGCCGTCCGAATCCGGGCGGGAAGGGGAGTTTGAGGGGAGGGGGATTCGGGCCTCCCCTCAACATGATTGCTGGCAGGTCAATCCTGCCCGCAATCATCGGTGCGCTCCAAACAGCGGGAGGGCCGATCACGCGGGAAACGTGACCGGCCCGCGACTGATGTTACTCAGCCGCTTGGGGGAACTGCTCGTCTTCGGCGGAGCTTTTGTCGTCGTCGGTCTGTTCGGGTGAGGATATCCGAACAGGGGCCGGTAGCCAGCCGCTTCCGGTAACAAGCCGGTCCGCGATCGTCACCGCCTCGGACTTTTTGGTCGCCGCTCTCACCGACAATTCCGCTTCACCGCCTTTCGCCTCGGCCACCGCAAGTTCAATAGTCGTCCGGTTGACGTGCTTGAAATAGCTGTCGCCGGTCGTCTCGAACCAATCCGGCATATGCACCTTGAGCGCGTGGCCAAGCTGGTTCGCCTGCTCGATTCCTTTTTTCCGATCGGTGAACTTCTTCTCCACCGCATTGACCGCGTGCGCCGCGCCGAATGCCAGCAGCGCAAGCACGCTGTCCTGCGGCTGCTCCAAGAGCCAATCGAACAGATCGGCAGGATTGCCGGGCAGGTGATGGCCGTAATTGTCCGCAAGGTCATTGAAGGCGGCCAGCCCCTTGCAGCTTTCGGCGTCCTTGATCGACGGCTCCAAACGCTCGTGTGTCAGCGACAATTGAAGGGCGCTCTGCTCCGAATGATACGGGTAAGCCACACGCAGCAGCATCGCGTGAACCACCGCGACAAGCGCCACATCAGGGTTATTCGCCAGTTCGATGCGCAGCGCGGCAGTCTTGTGAGCCGTCAGGTCCTCTATCAGCGCAGCCGAATGGCTGATGGTCGGGACCTTCGGTTCTACTGTGCCCTTTCCGCTCGGCTGGCCCTCGCCATCATCATCCCCGTCCACCGTCTCGGCGTTTTCGTCCGGCTTTACGAAACCGCGCTCGATGGTAAGCCGACCGTAATAATCGAGGAAAACGAGGGTTCCCGCCTGTTCCAACGCCTCGGGGCTGTACCCTTCCGTCCGGGCATTGAGCGCGTCTATCCGTTTTTCGACCTCCGCCAGCTTTGTCTCTGCCTCGTCGTCGGCCACGCCGTTTTCGATCAACTCGGCAAGCTCGTCATATTCGGTCTGTGCGGCATCAAGCGCGGCCTGATCTTCCTCGGAAAGAGCAGTCGCCTCCGGATAGTGGCGCTTCATGGCATGATAGCCAGCGGGGGCTGTTGCGGAGCACTCCACCCATTTCCAGCCTTCGGCGCGAACGCTGGCGGCGGTCGCCTCGAGCTTTTCTGCCACCAACTTTTCGACCAAGGCGGCATCCGTCGCATATCCGGCGTTACGGTCATCGAACAGGTCACGTTTGACTGCTCCCCCGGCCTCCTCGTAAGCCGCCAGTCCGCCGATGAATTGCACGCGCTTATCCGTCGCGGCAATCATTTCCTCGGTGAGCGCTCGCCGGATCGAAAGCGCATCGCGGTTCCAAGCGGGAAGCGCGTTCCAGACCGTCACCTGCCTTTCGTGATCATCGCTGACGGTAAAGGCCGATAGCTGCGCAAAGCTCATGTCCTCATCGCGGTAAAACTGCAACAGGACCGGGGACACGCGGGCCAGCGCCAGCCGCTTGCGAACGACGATTTCGGTCGTGCCGAAACGTGCCGCGATGTCGGCAACGTCCTTCCCTTGCTTGGCAAGCGCATCGAATGCCTCGTACTGGTCGAGCGGGTGCATGTCCTCGCGCAAGATGTTCTCGGCAAGGCTGATTTCCGTGGCGATCTCGCCTTCGCGCTCCTTGCACTCGACGGGGAAATCCTTGGCGATCTCCCCCGCCTTGGCCAGCAGATTGAGTGCGGCAAGGCGTCGGCCGCCCGCCGTCACGAAATAGCGGCCCTTCTTGTCGCCCTTGCGAACAACAAGGTTCTGCAACAGACGGTAGCCGTCTTCACGAATGTTGGCGGCCAGCGCCTCGACGCCCTCGGCGCTGTAGGTCTTGCGGACGTTCTTCGGATCGGCGTCCAACTTGTTCAATGCGATGGTGATGATCTCGGTCATGATATTTCCCTTTTCCCTTTTTCCCGCGAAGCGGTCTCGTGCCCGAAGGGGCAGGAGCCCCGCTCCTGCTCCCCGAGCTCGTGCGGAACAGCGGGGGAGAGGGGGGCAAGGGGACAAATCGGAGGGGGATCACCCGCCCGAAGGGGCGACGCAAAATCCGCTGATGCGGATCCGCGTCGATCCTGCACGAAGCGAGCTAAGCGAGCGAAGGAAGGACGGGGAGGCCGATTTTCCCCTTGCAGGGGAGAGGGGGCCGAGCGCCCTTTCCCCACTGAAGGAAACAATGAGCATACCAGGCGAAGGCGGCGCAGCGGCCGAAGCCAGTTCGCGCACCGCTTGACCGGTTAAAAGGGCAGCCGCAGGAGGTTTAGCATAGCGCCGACCGCAGGGCGGAAACCGGGACCGACTGCCCCCGGCGAGCGGTTCCGTGTAGTATCGACAGGAGAGAGCCCGTTCGCCGTCGCCGCTCCGAGTATGGAGCGCTCCGCGTCGCCGGCGAACTACGCAGGCATCATGGCCTACCGCAGGAACCTGGAGGAACCGTATGAGCATAGTCGATCAGTATGAAGCGCCGCCAATGACAGAGCCTCAACGCCGCGATGCCATGGCCGACATGACGGCGATCGTGCGCGGCGAAGAACTCGAGCTACCGTGGCGGCGCATCCGCATCCTGCTCGATCATGAGCTTGCGATGATTCAGCATCCCGTGTTGACGCAAGGGAGCTTGACGTCTCTGGGCCTGACGGACAAGGGCTTGCGGTTCATGGGCGCGACCTGACTGAAGATTCATATTGCGCATAAGAAAATATTCCTCTTGACGAGGAGCTGCATGCGGGTGTTCTGTTTTTGTTCTAATCGGCAGGAGCAAACATGCGCAAACCGGAGACGATCGAACGCCTCTATCTGGATTTCGATGGCTTCTTCGCGTCGGTCGAACAGCAATGCGACCGGCGTTTGAGAGGTCGGCCGGTCGGCGTCGTTCCCTTTGCGGGAACGACCAGGACGGCCGTCATCGCCTGCTCGCGCGAAGCGAAAGCCTTCGGCGTCAAGAACGTGATGCCGATCGAGGAGGCGAAGCGGCTCTGTCCGGATTTGGTGCTAGTGCCTCAAAAGCCGGACCTCTATCGCCGCGCGCACAATGCGCTTTTGTCGGAAATCGAAACCGTTATTCCGATCGATACGGCCAAGTCGATCGACGAGCTGACGTGCCGCCTCGATGAGGCCGGCCGGGCGGACCCGCACGGCCTGGCCGCCGCGATCAAGGCGACGATCGCGGAGAACGTCGGCCCATGGATCACCTGCTCGATCGGCTTTGCTGCCAATCGCCAGCTCGCGAAAATCGCCTGCAAGGAAGGCAAGCGGAATGGCGGCCGCTACGGCGACGGGCTCGCCATCTGGCGGCCAGAAGACATGCCGGCGCCGCTGCTTGACGTGGCGATGGAAGATATTCCAGGCGTCGGCGGCAATATGGCGAAGCGGCTTTACCGGTCGGCGATCTACACGACCGAACAGCTCTATAACCTTCAGCCAAAACACATGCGCAAGCTGTGGGGCAATGTCACCGGAGAACGGCTCTGGTACGCGCTGCACGGTTACGACATTCAGGCCCCGGCATCGAGCCGGGGCATGTTCGGACATGGCCGCGTCCTTCCGCCGGAGGCCCGGACGCTCGCCGGCGCACGCGAGATTTCACGCCTGCTTCTGATCAAGGCGGCGCGACGGCTGCGCCGGGAAAACTTCTATGCTGGCGGCTTGTGGTTATGGCTGTCGATCCGCGACGGCTCATGGATGGGCAAGCGTCATCTGCCGGTTGTCAACGATGACCAGGCCATCCTATCCGGACTGGCAGAGCTGTGGGACCAGGTTGGCCGCGATCACCCACGCGGAATAACGATATTCCGGATCGGGGTCACTCTTTACGATCTGTCTCCGTCGCACGAGCGGCAGCTCGACTTACTCCTCAATGACGATCGCACGCGCCGGCGCTGGGAGAGCGCCAGCAATGCGATCGACAATCTGAACGCGCGCTATGCCGGTACCGTCGTCAGCCTCGGTCCGTGGAGGCCGCCGGCGGGCGGACACGTCGGCGGCAAGATAAGCTACACACGCATTCCATCCGCGGAGGATTTCTGGTGACGAGGAGCTGGAAGCAAAATATCCGTGTCGGTGATCTGGCTGATCACCAAAAGCTTGAAGCGCGATGCAAGAAATGTGGTCACGTTCACTACCTGACGCGGGCGATCGTGTGCGTCTCGCCGGAACGCGAATTTCTCTATATCGACGAGCTCGAACGCGAGACCGTCTGTCGGGCGCGCGGCTGCCGCGGTGCTGTCCGGCTGTCGATGGTCCGGCTTGACGAGCTGAGCGGGTTTGTGGGTGGCCTAGCCTAACAGAGTGTCGAGGTCAGCGGTCTCAACAATGCCGTCGGCGGCTTCAGAAAATCCGGGGGAGAGCCTTCCCCAACAGGATTGCCGAAAGCGCCATCCCATAGACGCCGACACCAAAGCCAAGCGCCGGCAACATGAGAAACAGGACATCCAGAGCGACATTGTCGAAGGCCCGGCCCTCGGCAACTGCCTTCCGATATTCGGGCAGGGCCAATCTGCTGATCCACATCATCGTGCTCGAGACGGCGAATATGAAAGCCGCGTGGTCTAGATTCTTATGGTTCACAGTCCTTTCCCCCATTGTAGCCATTGGCAGATAGGCGGTCGATACCGGGTCGGCAACGACAGAGCCGCCAATTTTTCGTCGGCGGAATTTTTCTTCGATTCGTGCCTTGCAAGGGTCCAAGCTAGAATCAGGAGGCTACAGGCTCATCAACAATCTGTAGCCTTTTCATGAGGATAGAAAACATGGAACCAATAGACATCAAAGCAGGCATCGCCGGAACTGTCATCACCTTCCTGCTCGGGACGCTGTATTTCGAAGTTCATCCGTTTTGGGCTGCAATCGCGGCCGGACTGTGCTTCGGATATTACTGGGTTGGCGCGAAGACCGTCTACGCCATCCAGAGCTGGTGGGACCGCCTCTGGTGGTAGCAAGCGGGCGGCTCTGCCGCCCGTCCTTTCGGGTTCACGATGGAAAGCCGCGCCCTGCAGTGCAGGGCGCGGCGCTGTTCACTTCGCCTTGTTGTCGTTGTCGGCCTTAGCGTTGAACTCGCACTGGTAGCTGACCTCGACCTTCGCGATGAGCGGAAGCGAGACCACGACCGAGATTTTCAACTGGCCCGTATGGGGCAGTTTGGCGACTTGCCGATTGATGTAGAGGCGAAGGCGGCGGCCGGTTTTCTGGCAGAAGGTTACGAGCGTTTTCATGAGGGTGATCCTCCTTGGTGGTTGTGCGTAATCGCGAAGCTCGAATACGGCTGGGACGGCCGAGTGCACCGCGAAGCGGTCGCAACGGAGCGAAGAGGAGAGGAGAACCCTTTAGGGTTGCGCGCCAAAGCCGGCCCTGACGTATCGTGCGCAGCAATAGATTGCGGACAGCCACTAAGGAGAGGCCGGAAAACGCGGCCTTCGTAGCCCCGACCGCCGCCTTCGCCGTCAATCGGCAAGTCGCCATCCGGTCTTCAGACCCGGATCTCGGTCGTGGTTTTGCTGCAGAGGGGGTCCAGGTTGGCAGCTGTGTTCGACGGCCGACAACGACAACAAGGCGAAGTGAGCCGGCCTGCGTCAGCAGGGCGGCCACCGTGGATGGGGAGGGGCTTCGGGGCGCCCCTCGTCCTGTTCTGCGCCGTTCAACGCGGTAAGGGACAGGTACATCGTGCGGATGGGTGACGCGGCCTCAGTCGTCTATCGGCGTTACGTCGCGCAGTTCGATGAATATCACCTTTTCGCTGCGCTCCTGCCCGACCAGGTCGAGATTGATGTAAACGTAATCGGCAAAGATCGGACTGCAGAATCGCCAGACGACGCCGACACGCCCGACGCGACGCTCGTTGCTGCCATCGATGGATGGCGTCGTGCCGGTGATCCGCACACGCTGGCCGAGCCGGAGCCAGTTTGTTGCGCTGGCGATCATCGCGACCTTCTCTTCCGGCGTCAGCGCCTTGCGCGTCGTTCGCGCCCAAGGCGTGTGCGGATCGGCGGCGATCTGCTGCGCCTGCTCACCCGGCGAAAGATCGTGGAACCGCGTGATTTCATAGTCGAGCGGCCAATCTTCCGGCTTCGTCGGCTTCGGGTTTCGGTGGAAATGTTCGGTCGCAGGAGCGCCGAACATATCGAGTTGAATGCCTGCAAGCCGACGCTGGCGCTGCGCCTTGCGATAGTTAGCGCGCCATTGACCATCGGGGGTCAGGGTAGGACGCTCGCTTTGATCTAACAGTCGGTCCAGTTCTTCCTGGTCATCCAAGGGGGGGGCCTCCGGTGATATAGCTTCAGCTGGCAGGGACGTGAGGGGCGTCAGGGGCGCCCCTCGTATCAGCCTTGGTCCGTTCGATGCGGATAAGGCTGATTGCGGCGCGCTAACGGACAATTCCAAGGCGTTCACCAAGGCTCGGCGGAGAAGGCGGCCCGGCCTCCTTGATCATTGCCAGCATCATTTCGCGCGTGAGGCCGTGAACCTCATAGCCCTGCGCCCGCGCGGCTTCTATAATGGCTTCCAAGTTTGGATATTCCTCAAGAAACGCGCCCAGCCACAGGGCGCATTCGTCGGTTTCAGGGTCCGGAAACGCCTGCAAAAAGAAGGTCCTCAAAGGCCGGTCATAGCCGATCGTGGCTTCCGGGTCGGCCTTGGTCGCGGATTTCACTGCAACGGTATAGCGGCTCAATGCTGGCTCCTCTCGTGCCTGTTCGGTGAAGGCCGCGCCGTCGGCGCGGCCTCATTCTATTTGAAAAGCGGCATAGTCCGCTGGTTGGTGAGGGCGGCTCGCTCTGCCTCGAAAGTGTAGCCGTCCCAATCCTTCCAAGCCTCCCAACCCTGCGCGGTGGCGCGTCCGTACCAGACGCGCACCCGCACTCTATCGGCAGCAACCTCCTCGACAATGGAGACCGTGAAGCTTCCGCCCATGCCTGACGGTATGTCGAAAACATCGACGCTGCGGCGCTCGTGTCGCATGTCCGCGCCTACAGCCGGAAGTGAGAGACAAGCGCCTGATTGGCGCGGTGGCAGGCAAGGGCATAGGCGACGATCTGCGCCACCATGTCAGGATCGGTTGCACCCGCCCGTTTCGCCCTATCGGCCATATCCTCGGCAAGTTCGCTATCGTCCTCGCCGACATGCTTGTTGCCGACAATCCATGAAATCTGCCCGGTTGGCAGGTCGGGCCGCAGCTTGGCCGGAAGCGTGGAAACCCGCCCTTTCCGTGTGCTCGCTGCGGTTCCGGCCTGTTCTGCCTCCGTCGTGGTCGGATAATAGGCCATGACCAGTTTCCGTCGCTGCGCGTCGGCAGCGCTGATGAAAGCCTGCCCGCCCTCCTCAGTCTTGTAGAGCGCCCAATCGGCGGCAGTTCCGCCGAAATAGGGGTCGCCAGTGCCGTGAAACTCCATAACGAAATAGATTGCCTGGGTCATCGGAATGTCCTTCCTTCGAATGGGGGCGGTTGATCAAGCGGCGTTGGCGCCGCTGATCGTCTTCAACACGCGCTGGGCGGCGTAGCGTCCGGACTCGTTCAAGTGCCGTTGCCAAGCGCCTTGCGACGGCGACCAGCGAAAGCCGTTCGTCTTCAACACGTGCCGCGTCGGGTCGTCCGGCTTGCCGGGAAAGATCAACTGGATACGCGCGATATCGGCGTTCTCCTTGATCTCGACTGCTCCAGCGCTCGTCTCGACTTCCTGGCTTTGGGTGCCGCGCTCCTTCATCCTTGCGAGGACAGCAAGGCGCTGCTGCAGGCGGCGAAGCTCGGCACGGCTGTTTGTCGTGGTGAAACCGCGCCGGGACTGCCATGGTGCTAGTTTGATGCCGCTGGCTGCGGCTTCTGGGGAAAGACCGGCGTTCGCGACGACGGCGGCAATCATGTCCTCGTCGCTGGCGAGGTCCTTTTCCATCCGCCGGATGATCGCGTTTGCGGCTTTCATTCGGTCGATGGCAAGCGCCGTCTCCTCGATACGTGTCACGTTCCTCTGCAGGGCCACCGGATCCCCGGAACGGATCGGCTCATCATCCGCACCATGCGGGAACGCCTTCCGCTTCACTGCTTTGCGGGCCATCGCCTCGTGCGCCTTCAGGTCGGCGCGGCGCGCATCGGCAATCTTCATACGCTTTTCATTGCGGGCGACCGGGAAACGGGCGGGGCCGGTGATAAACCAGTTCATGCAACGGCCTTCCGCCGCCCAATAGCGCCGCGTCAATTCAACGTGACGGCGGGCAAAGGCCTCAATTTCCGGTTCCGGAATTGGAGCGCAGGCTTTGTCCCAAAGCTCGGCAACGTAAGCGGCGAACTCGTTCAATCGCTCCGAAAGCTCTGAAAGCTCGGCCTTCGTGCGCCGGTCGGGAAAGTGGGTGAGGGCGTGAAACTGTGCCTCGATGTCCTCCGCCGCAATGGTTGCGGCGAAGGTTCCAGCGACGATGGCGAGGATGTTGTTTTCGAATGCTGCGATTTTCATCATGCCTCTCCTTCGACAAGGACAGGGGCGCGACGCTCGATGCGGCATTGCAAGCCTGCGAGCGCTCCGGCGATGATGATGCCACCAGCCGAAATTTCATCGGCCTTGGCAAACACCGGGTCCAGAACCGGGCGGCAGCATTTGAAATGCTCTGCCGCATCCTCAAGGCTGATCAGAGGGGACGTGTACGGCTCGCGGCCGTCGCCGCCGACAAGCGCGATTTTTCCGGCAATCGGCTGCGGGTAGCCATCAAAGATGGTGAAGGCGGTCAGCCCTTCCTTCAGCCCTTCCTCGTCGACGAACAGCGAATGCCTCTCATCGAAGCGTACAAGCTCGATAAGGTGGCAACCGAGAAGTTCATAAAGCGGCTTGAAGCTGATTCCGTTCGGAAGCGTAACCGCCCTGAAAATCGTTGTTTCCGGGTCCAGCAGGTAGCAGATATTCGACATGGTTCTAGCCCTTTCCTTTCCGCGAAGCGGTCTAGCGTCTGCCCGATGGGCAGGAGCCCCGCTCCTGCTCCCCGAGCTCGCGCGGAGCAGCGGGAGAGAGGGAGGCAAGGGAAGAAAACGGAGGGGGTTCGCCCGCCCGAGGCGTGAGCCGAAGGGGCGACGCAAAATCCGCACATGCGGATCCGCGTCGATCCTGCACGGAACGAGCCGAAGGCGAGGGGAGGAAGGACGGGGAGACCGTTTTTTCCCTTGTGAGGGAGAGAGGGCGGCGCCCTCTTTCCCTCCTTCAGGAAGACAGAGCCGGCCGCCAGGCCGCCATTTCAGATACGGAAAGGGCCGCCCTGCCTCATAGATCAGGACGGCCCCCGCGGTGCAGGACAAGAAGGGCTAGCAACTTGTCATCACCAACTCGTGATTGGTATTTTCCGGCAAGCAATATGCTGATTTTGAAGCGTCCTGTAAACGGGATTTAGAGGCATATTGGTGCAGATATGTGAGCGGCGACGCAGCGACTCTTGCGCAACCGATCGTTACCCGGACGGGCGAAGACCGCTTTTCAGCGGGCTTCGTGCCGTAGGCATAGAGCGGGCTCGCGTCAGCGATGCGCCAAATTGATTCCATTTACGGCGTTTTAGGGGCTCCCCAAATACAACCGTTTGGGTTAGAGAGGTCCATACCACTCTGATGTTCGCCATTTCAAGTCGCAGGAATAGAAAATCCTTCGCCCGATCGTTCGGGCGTCGCGTTTCGTGTGAATGCATCCTGGGGAAAGCAGGAGGCACGGTCAAATAAGCGACGGTTGATCATGCTCTGATACGCGGGTTGGTTACCGCCGGACCTGATGCGTCGCGGAGCGTCCTCGGTCTAGAAGCCAGCGTCGGAGTAAATCCGGCTGATAGTGGTAGCGAGGGTTCTCCTGCCGTGACCGTGCCCCCAGCCTTGCCCAGGCGCACATGGATTGTGATCGGGTTATGTCCTCCTCGACGAGTTAGAATCGAGCGACGTTCAACGTGGTGAGACCTGGCATGCAATCGACCAGACGAAGCCCGATAGTTCGCGCGCAATCGCCGTCGTGACGGTTGTCGCCGGCTTTCCGGCCTTCGCAAGCTTTCGGTATCGGCTGCACAATCGCAACTGCGCCTTCCATGCCGTGTCGCGGATTGCTTTTGGAAGCTGCTCCTGGCGGATCAATTGCTCGCGGCTGATCTTTGCAGGAAACCGATAGCTCCAAGCGGCTTCGATCAGCATGCGACGTGCCGTTGTGTTGCCTGCTTTCGTGATTCCGCCCTGCCGCCGGGTTCCTCCGCTTGAATGCTCCGATGGTACCAGCCCGAGATAGGCCATCAATTGGCTCGGGTTTGTGAAGCGGCTCAGATCGCCCAATTCGGCAATCATCGTAGCGGCCGTCACCAGAGCCATGCCGCGTAGCGATTGCAGCGCATGGACAACCGGAGCCAACGACCAGTCAGGCAGCATGATCTCGATTTGCTTCGTCAGCCGATCGCGCCGGTCCGTAGCTGCTTCGATAGTGGCGATATGATCCTCCAGCACGATATGGTGAATTGGCTGCTCAAAGCAAAGACCGGCCAACCAACGTCGATGCATCTGCGTCCAGGCTGGGCGGCTGTAGTGAAAACCGTGGCGCAGTAAAAATCCACTGAGCTGCTGGCGCGCTTGCCGCAGGCTTCGAACGGCAGCCAAGCGCGCCCGAACCAGATCACGCATCGCCTCATGCGCGGTATCTGGTATCCAAACCGCACTCAGCTCGCCAGCGCGGTGAAGTCTTGCCAGATTGCTGGCATCCCGACGGTCTGTCTTGATGCGATCGCCCGGCTTTTTAGGGATCAAAGAGGGAGCGACGACGACGCAGACATGGCCTGCGGCAGAGAGCTGCCGCTGAATGCCATAGCCGCAGGGTCCTGCTTCATAGCAAAATCTCAGCGTCCGCCCTGGCTGCGAAAGCTTTGCCAGCATGCGCACCAAGGCCGTTGGCGTGTTTACGATCTCGCCAAACGTACGCACGTCACCACGCTTGCCGCCATCAGCAAGCGCCACCGAAATCGTCTCTTTATGAACGTCCAACCCGACATATGTGATAGTCTCTTCCATGGCCCGTCTCCTATGCATGAGGCTCTGTGCGAGGATAACTTACGCAACCCTCGATACCTGCATATTGTGAGACGGGTCACCCAGCCCCAGGCGAACATTTAGTCTAGTAATAATCGGCAGGACGAATGGCAGGGCCGTCTCTCGAGCAATGGATTTTAGATCTCGGTTTGCAGCAAGTAGACGATCCTCTGATTGGCAAATCGATCTATCGCAAGCCATTCGACGGTCAGATTATTCTCAGCGCCGAACTTGAAGGACAAATCAGCATCGGCCTCCGGCAAGCTCGCGACAGGCGACGATTGGCCCGGAAGAAACTGGCGACCATGCTTGGTCTTAGCGAGCGGGTTTATGAGCGTTACGAAAATAACGTTTCCCGGCTCACCGTTAGCAGACTCGTCCATCTCTGTGAGGTCCTTGGCGCAAGTCCCGAAGAGATGCTGTCGCCGGCCGCTCCCCATCTGTGGGGCAAGACCGATACTGCGGCGGCCCTTCTGTTGGCTTCTATCGAAAAGCTACGGACCTTCGACGAGGAAACGTTGCGTGACGTTCTCAGCCTGCTCAGTCGCATAGAGTCCCAAACGAACATCAAGAGCAACAGCAACGGCGGCGATAATGATGGCGCGGCGCCAGCCGCGCCATCTCTTCCTACCGTTGCTGATCCTTTACAAGGAGGGGCATAACATGGGAACGCACCAGGATAAGCGGCTCATGCTGGAAGCGGAGATTCCGGCATTTGTGGATGACGTCATTGCGACGGGTTGCGACATCTGCGCGATCGGTCACGATGGATACGTCGTCGGGGATGCCGAACTATCAGATGAAGAATATGAGATCGCAGGGCCGAAGCTGGCCCGTATCAAGGAAAGATATGGCGATCGTGACCATCTCCTGCGGGAAATCGCCATCTACCTATGCTCGCTAGGCCGGCATCACAATCCCGGCTCGCCGCCAGTCAATTGACCACGCAATTCGAAACGGCACGAGGAGAGCTGATGCTAAGCCGCTATCCGAACGCAACGCCTGAGAAGATCAATCCTGTCGATGTTCACGTCGGCCGTCGCCTTCGCGCGCGGCGACTCGAAATGAAAATCTCACAGGAGAAGTTAGCCGGCGCGATCGGTGTGACGTATCAGCAGGTGCAGAAATACGAAAAGGGCATCAATCGGGTGGGAGCAAGCCGCCTTCAGCTGATCGCAATTGCCCTGCAAGCCCCGGTTTCCCACTTTTTCGATGAGATGCCCGACGACGCCGGCGAGATCAGCGCTGATCCGAAAGTCCGCCTCCACGCGGAAATCATGAAGTTCGCCACCAGCGATGAAGGGATTGAGCTCATTCGGACGTTCACTGGCATTGAGGATGCCACGGTTCGGAAACGGGCTCTTGGGGTCCTGAAGGCCCTGGGCGAAGGAACGGGATGAACAGATCGGCCCCTTGCCTTCGCGATACCGTGCCCCGTGCCGTCTCCTGGTTTGTAAGATTCTACAATTGCGGGGCGCTCCAGGGGCTGATCTTATCTCGACATGGACACGACTTGTGGATTTGAAGCTCAAGCCATGGCTCCTCGCTGAGCTAAACCAGCTCGGATATGAGGTGGTTGGAGACATGCAACACCTGTCTGCAGTCGAGATTCTGCGGATACCTGGCATGGGCGGACTGGCCTGGCGGAAGATTGCAAAAGCAATGGGGCGGGACCCATTTCCTGACCTGAAAAAAAAGCGCGGGGCAGCTCAGTAGTGCTGCCGAGTTTTTTGTGACGCATTTATCTCGCGGTAGTCCTACAGCCAGAGCCTTAGCGTAGAATTCCGCCTCGTCCCGCGAACGCCCCCTCTTATTTTACCTGCACGCTCTCTGTCGCCACTATTTTTCTATGAGGAAAATAATCTAACAGCTTCATAGTCTGCCTTATAAACGTTTTAATGCACGTAAGGCTTGACTAAAAGAGAATATGGCTATAATCTCCCCAAAATCAAAGGCGCCGATTGTGAAAAAGGGGATTTGAATGAACAAAACGATTGAAGACACAATGGTTTCTGGCCTTAGAGGCATTTATAAGCGCGATAACAACGCAAGGGCCATGTTAGATTCTTTTGCTGCGCGCAAAAAGGCCGTTTCGGTATCGTATGCCGATCGCATAGCCTTCTTGGTGAAGCTTTCCTACTCAGAGGTCATTCGGATCTTCAAAGAGCTGGAGGGTATTGGCTGCGGCGAGTTTAAGAACGGGAGAAAGGGATATAAGACGCGCATGGAATGGAGCCATAGCCTGATCTCTCTCGGTGAGGTTGCCAAGGGTGAAGCAGTTAGCGTTGAGGCGATTAATCCGGATGATCTGGATGCAGAGGACGACGCCGACGTCCCTGGTGAAGTGAGTGAGCAGGCCGAAGGCTTTATTCAGCACCCCTTCCAGCTCCGGCCTGACCAATCGGTCACGCTTTCGCTGCCTGCCGATCTGACAATGAAGGAGGCGCAGCGGCTCGCGGCTTTTATCCAGACGATCCCATTCGAGTGAGAGAAAAACCCCGTGCAAACGCAGGGGGTTTAAGCGGGACGAGCTGGACGCGATCGCGCGCGAAATGACTTCCACGTCGTCCGTACCCACGAGACACGCTCAGTCGAGCGAACCTAATCCATTACGGCACGGCCCGGAGCCTATTCGTCACGTCGATGACGCCGGCAACCTCCCAGACGCCATCCCTCGCCAGGAATTTATGGCTGTTGGTGTGTGTAATGTAGACGGACTTTTCTTTGACTGTGGCCGCCGGGATCAGCGCTGCCCTGACGATCTGGTAGTCATCGTCGAATAGAACGACGGCGAGAACGTCGAAACCATTCAGGTCGCGGATCGCGGAGAGCTGCCGGGACTTGTTGCGTTTATGGATACGGCGGCCTTTGACCTGGTATCTGATTCCATCGCCGTCGAGCGCGTCATAGCCCTTGACTGAATTCGCGGCCTGCTGCCAGCCGAAAGCAGCGCAGAAGAGGTATTCGGCCAGGTCCCCGGTCGGGTTGTTGGCGCTCCTGAGGACATTCCGGCCGCGCAGCTCTTCCATGATAGCCGCGTGCATCGTCAACAGCTCGGCCGTGGTCTTTCCCTCGAATTCCATTCGCTCCCTCTCCGTCGGCTTGACACCCTGCCCGGATGCGAACAAATGTGGAACGATGAAACATCGTCGCGGCATTGAAATAGGTCGCCCGAGCAGGGATGCGATCACGTATATCGGGCCTGTCCAGGACCCGCTAGGTACGGCTATCGATGATCTTCCGCAGTGGAATACCCTGGGCGGTAGCTGCCCCTCATGCGAGCGGGAAGGGTGGATCGACCGACACGAGCTGCGACGGAAATGGGGCAATGCCATGCTCCATTCTTTGCAACCCCGCCTGAGGTGCTTGGGCTGCGGCAACAAACAGGGAAATCGTTGGATTTTAGGTCAGCTGCCGCGCTGATCTCGCGCCAACGCCTTTTCCGCGTTCTCCATAAACCATTGGTCGATTTTCCCAGTTACGTGTTGCTGCCAGGACTTGCCAGCCACACCTCGTTCGCAGCTTGATCAACCGCCTTACGAAGCGTGGTTCGGCTTTCCTCAGGAAACAGCGTTTCCGCCAATGTCAATCTTTTGGCGGCGCTGATCTTTGATGCGACAAAACGTGGATCAGCGAGCAGTCCTTTCACGATGGGAGCGAGCCGCTTCTTTTCCTCGGCTTCACGGCTCTTGGACTCGGCCTCCTGAATTCGAGCGAAGGCATCGGCTTCGGCCTGCTGTCGAGCCTCCGCCAGCTCGTCGGCCTCGATGTCGAATTCATCGAACCAGTCCGCTGTCTCGACGATCCCATGCAGTACGCCGTCTGCCATGAGACCAAGGACCAGCCGAGCAGATTGATCGTCCTTCGCCTTCCATTTCGACGCCAGCTTCTTGAGGTCGCGGTCCAGCTCTTGTTCGAAGTGCGCTTCGACTTCCTCCGTGGCCTCGAATTTCGTCAGCACCATGTAAATCAGCCTGGGGCGAAGGTGTTTGACGAGGGACGGGAAGGTATCGCCGTCGACGGCGACCGCTGGAAGATTTTCGCTTGCGAGGATGGTTTCCAGGATCATCGCGCCGCACTCTTCAGCTGCGTTGCGGACTTCCTGTGCCATCCGGTCAAGATCGGCGCTTTCGGTCATATTTCCCTTTCCTAATTCCGATTCAGGCCGAGTTCTCGGCTCAACAGCTTGTCCTTCCATCTGACTTCGAGCAACAGAAGGTCAGCCGCGTTTGCGCTAGTGCCAACTGTTTCCAGAATAGACACACGGTAGTCAGATGGGTCGCGGCTCTTGAGGCCAACATTGCCCCCGTGGCCGGTCGCGAAATACTCGCGCCACCGACCCAGGAAGCCTTCAGCGCCAGATGCCATTCCGACATACTGTTCGCGAGATCGCGGGCAGGACAGCAAGTAGATGCCCCGTGTCGATGATAATGCGGCCGACCAGCTGGCGGGAATGGTCTCGATATCGGAGAGGTTGAGGATCAGCGCCGAAAAACCGGGGAAAGGGTCCTCTTCAAAGGTGCGCCTCAGTTCTACGATAGCCTTTTCCTTCCGGTCGCCACGCTGTATCCAGGCGCGAAACCCCTTACCCCAGTCGATCCACAGGCGACCAGCATATTCAGACAGCTCCTCCCGTGGTGTGAGCTGATAAAGATTACAGCCTCCTGCCGCTTCAATCCCACCTGTGATGGGATGACGGCGATCTTCGAGGAGAGGGCCGGTCAGCTCCGCTGAATATAGGCCAACGAACAAGGTTTCCCGGCCAGGAACGCCAACAAAAGAGGCCCAATACGGAGCTTTTAGGTCCGGTGCATCTCCGAAACCCTGTGTTGCTTGATAAGCTTCAAACAGTGGTCGGTTATCGCGCCAGAGAGTGTAGGGTGAGGGATGCCCTGGGTAGCGATTGTCCTGATGTCGAAGCAAGCGGACTGAGCTTCGATCGATCCCGGCTAAATCGAGAAGAGTTGCGAATGTCAGCACCGGCTCACTCCGAAATCAAAGTCACCCACTGCCCGAGATCGGCTTTTTCCTCCGGGGACGCATAACGTAGTCGATTCATGACGGTATGGACGGCCGTTAGCGCCATGGCGGCCGACTTGCCTTTCACCTGGTACGTCGAGCCGTCAGCCGTAAACGTTGCTCGATGCGGGCCAAATTCGAGGCGGATCGTCCCGTAAATTTCAGGATGCGAAACCATGATCAGGTGTTCAACGCCTTTGACTGATGTCGTCCACGCATTGTCGACGCCTCGTTCCTGCACCTTGTCGAAGCTCTCCGTCATCGACGTCGGAGGCCACAGGTCGAAGGACATCAGCGCCTGCACTTTGCGGTCGAGGAAGCGACCAGGTGCTCCGGACGCAAGGTCGGACATGATCTCATCGTAAGTCACCTTACGCGGACGACGATTTTCTGGCTTGCGGTGCTCGGCGATGAGGAGCCGCCCTTCCTCGCTTTCCGCATCCGCCTTGTTGGCGCGGATATGCAAGCCGAAAGATCGGTAGATATTTCCCTTCAGTGACCGCCTCATGTTCCCTCGTTTTCATCCAGCCGGTAGACCTCGGCATTGTCCTGCACCTCCAGCAAGCCTTTGTAGGATGCATGGCGCAACTTGTTATCCGAGGTCCAAGCCCGGTATTCAATCTCCGCGATGAGCGTCGGCTGAATCCATACGACCTTCCGCTTGCCCGAGTATGGAACCGGCGGCTGCTTCCTCCTCCACAGCAGCTTGTCCATGGTGGCCCGTAGCACGAGCGACGCTCGCTCTTTGAATCCAGTTCCTACGCTGCCCACGTAGGTCAAATGATCCCCCCTATAGGCCGCAAGCAGCAGGGAACCGAAGGTGCCGAAAGCGCCTACGGAGGGCTCGTACCCGACGATGAAGAATGCATCGCTCTGGACGCATTTGCATTTGATCCAGTCCCCGGTTTTGCCGGATCGGTAAACGCTGTCGCGTTTCTTCCCTACGATCCCTTCCAAACCCAACCGGCAGGCGTGGTCCAGGAGCTCGACAGGATCAGCGTCGATCTCCTCAGAAAGCCGGATCGCGCCTTCCTTGCCCTGCAGCAGGTCTTCGAGCAGATGGCGGCGAGCGAGGTATTCCAACCCTCGCAGATCGTGGCCGTCGAAATAGATCAGGTCGAAGGCCATCATGGTTGCGGGCGATATGAGGATGCCGCTCCGTCGGCCGACCGCGCCCAGACTAGATTGCAACAAGTTGAAATCCGAGCGGCCTTGTTCATCGAACACGCAGGCCTCGCCATCCAAAATCATTGACGCAGGTCCCAGCTCTCGAGCCGCGTCGACAATTGAGGGAAATCGATGCGACCAGTCGTATCCGCCTCTCGTTAGAACACGGATTCGACCGGCCTCGACGTGGACGTGAATTCGATACCCGTCCCATTTGACTTCCCAGCTGTAGCCTTTTGCCGGTGGACGTTGCCTCATCAAAGCCAGGGCGGGTTCCACTCGATCCGGCATGGGATCGAAGGGCAGGGCGGGTTGCGCCGGGTTCCGTTTCCGGACACGGCGACTTTGAAGCTGGCCGCTCTCATCGGCGAGGAGCGGTTTCGAGCGAGACGGACGCGGGACTTTTGCCATGCTGTCTATTTCAACAGCATTTGCATAAAAGTATCCATATGAAAGTCGCCGCTAGTCGCGGCATAAACGGACGCGGACGGCCCAGCTCATGTTCGTCGGGCCTTGGCAGCACTCGATAGAAACCGCTTCAGGCTCAAACCGGCCAACAAAATGTAGGGCGGCATGGCGAGCGAATAGTGCCCACAGTTTAATTCCAAGATATTTGGCCGAGCGTCGGTGTCCTTCAGCTTCTGCATGAAGCTCGCCGATAGCTCTGGCAACACCACCTTGTCTCTCTTAGCCAAGACCACGTGTAGAGCAAGATCCGGCCGCGCCAGACGATGGGCGTAATTTTCCAAATTCAGCGGCCCCCAAGCCCTTCGGAGATCGGTCAGATCAATCTCAGCCTCAAGGCTGTCGCGTATCGCTTGTGTCGCGCGACCCGTCCAAACCATATCGGCCAGGCTTCCCGCCGTCAGAAATAACGAGGCTTTTGAAACAGCCTGGTCATGCGCTGCAATCAGTCCAGCGACCCAGGAACCCAAGCTCATACCGAGAACCGAAATGTCTCGATAGCCTTCGCGCTTCAACCAACGAATGAGCTTTCGACCGTCCAACACCGCCTGCCTTGCGGATTGGATCGTTCGACCAAGGTTGGCGCTAAGCATATAGTCGGCGTGCAGGGAACCAGGGCGGCTGCGCTCGAAGTGATAGGGCATAGCAATCTCGACGACCGTGAGGCCGCGCTTCGAGAAAAAGTTGGCAATCTGGCGATTTCGGGAGCTTGCGTTCCAGTGGTGAAAAATCACCAATGCCCGATCGAAGGACCCGATATCTGTGATTTTTGCCCAGACAACATTGTTATCTTCGACGTCAGTGGAAATGTCCGATGGAAATTTAAGCCATTCGCCTTGTCTTTCGAAACCCCGATCGCTGCCCCCCGGACCATCGAAAAAGGCTGGATCAGCCACGGCCTGGTCCGCAAGGACACAAAACTCCTCGAGCCTTGTTATCTTCTTGGCGCCTGGAAAGGCGCGTTCCGCGTCAAGGACGAGGGCCGTTCTTTCCTTCCCCTTTTCGCCGCGCCGCGCCCGCCGCTCATCCCAACGATCAAGCCAACTATGATACACTCTGATTTCCTACTTCACTCGTTCGCCACGCCCAAACTCTGGGTCACAGAGGCCATATATCCCGAGGAGCACACCGATGCCCAAAAGGATCGAAAAGCCAGTAAATGCACCGAGCAGGAGGTAGGCAGCGACGAGCAAGCCTACTACCGCCGACATCTTCCACAAAAGCATACGATATCGACGTCCGGCACTTAAACGGATGGACGCAACGAGAAAGACAACACAGGTTGAAATAGCGACTAGAAGGCTGCTGTAGTGTGTCGGCATTCTATAGCCGAACCCGTTGCTAACATCCTTATGCTCGTACCAGGCCGATGACATATCGCCGGCCAACCAATCCACGATGTTCTCTCCGTTCGATGTCAGGTAAGAGCTTTGGGCTTTCATGCAAATGGCGACCAGAACACCCAAAACAGTGCACCGAAAAATTCCGCGCATAACCCTGAGGCCAAGTTCATCGAGCTCGTATCGATATTCCACCTCCGGTCGGGTCTTCGATGTCTCCCCAATTTTCCAAAGATCATGGACCATTGTGTGGAGCAAAATGAGACCTGCGAAGAACAGATAAAAGCATAGGCACATATATAGATATGCGAGAGCCGTGAAGACAATCGACATTGGCACCGATATAACTTCAGGGCGCACAACAGCCAACGTGCCCCAACTCGTCGCGTAGTTGCCACCATCTTTCATCAAAGGGATCAAGCACACGCCGATCCACTGAAAAAGGCCGGCGAAAAACACACAAATCACGAAAACCGCCCAATAAGTATACGAAGAAGCTTCGACGTTTCGCGTCCAGGCGTTTTCGCTTTCCATCCGGTCGCCCTGCGCCGTGAGCTTTAAGCGCGCCTCGTATTTCCAGAAGACCAACAGCTCTATTACCATCGCAAAAAACAGTGGCAAAAGCACCATGAAGAGGAATGTCCAATTCGGTGCCCAAAGAAACCCAACCTGCTTCACGACGCCATCCGCCCGGACGTAGGTGGCGCTGTGAATGCCTGTGATGTACGACAAGAAGCCAAGAGCCGTGGCGCCAGCAAATACCGACGCGGGTAAATTCAAGGGAGATCCGCGAGTAAAAAGCGCTTCCGATCTCATCGCCAAACTGAAACGCGAATTCGGCCTCTTGATATCACTTTCTTGGACCAGCTCTGCCCGGTTCTCTGTCCTATCCTCGACAGCTGCAGCCCCTGAGATTTCAGGAACCGCTAGCGCAGCGCCCCTTCCTGATTTCTTCAAATCTCGTCTCTTGGCCGTTAACCGAGATTGCGCCGCACCAAGCTCCATCTGCCATTCACCGATTGCCACCGGATCATCGCACCCAAAAATCCTTGCCAGCCACCGAATGTTGGCAGTGCTGATTCCTTTCTCGTTCTCTTGAAACCAAAGCTGCACCGTTCGCAGATCGACCCCAATCCGGTTGGAATCTATCTGTGAAATCGCCTCGGCAAGAAGCTCGGGCGTCCATGGCCCTGCAGGAAAACCATCACTGCCCAATGGCCGCCCTGCTCCCGCCGCGGCCAATTGCTTGAATAATTCTTTGAAATCACTCCCGTCCTTTGGCGGAGGGAGAAAAAACTTTCCATTTTTTAACAATGACTTGAAGGCTCTGGTTTCGTTTGGTTTCGTTTGATTTCTTACCCTATCGCGTCTTCGTCCTCAATCAATGCGTTTAAATGCAACGTAGTAGCGCCTTCAAATTGGTGCGGACAACAGGTGGGTTTTGGGATGTTAATTTCGGATTCGCTTCGATCCCGTAGTCGGGGATACTTTTCTTCAGACCTTCGCACGGCTTTGAGTGCGTTGGCGTCCGACGGAATTTACTATGCAGAAATCGTGGGGCCCTCGCGTGGGACCGGACACAAAGAAGAGAGTAGCGCGGAAACTGCGGTTTCGCTTGGTGAGTTGATGGATCGGCATATCGCGGCGCAAATGGCGGCTGCGGATGCCATTCGGGTATTGGAAGAACGCAGGACAGTTGGTGGGGTTGCGAGCGTCGCCGATGCAAAGGAACTGTTGGACGTCGCGCGAGACGAAGAAGTTGGCCGGCTGGCGATCGTCAATTACTTGCCGCGGACCAATCGGGAATCAAGGCAAAAGCTCACCTATATAGCGGCTTACCTGATCGCGACACGGGGCACCCTGAACGCCAGTGAGATAAATTCCGTCTTGGAATCTTCTCGCGATCGGCCAACGCGGAATGGCTAAAACGAAATCAACCGAGACCGGCCTCTCAAGCTGACCCAATGCCAGGTCGTGTGGGTCCCTGTGTGGCAACGCTCGCCGGCGAGCGAGCGACGAAATCTACAGTAAGAATTGCCCCTCGGCGGCCTAACACAGCTAAGCTAGCAGACAGGCCTTCGCGGCCGCGTCTACATCATTACACGGATTCGGGTGAAGTTTTCCCTGCTTGAGATTCCACACGGTGAAACCCGACTTCCCTTTTGACTTACTAGGAATGCCATTCACGACGCTCCAATGACCCTCGGTTACAAGTCGCACTGAAACCTGGGCGCCGGGGGAGACCGGCTCGATGTGAAAGAGCTTTCGCCCGGCGTCCTCCACGATGAGATGGTCGCCCTTCGTATCGATTGCCACAACGTGCTTCGCATCAGCCCAAACAAGAAAATCAGGATTAAAGGTTCGGGTGCTCCCGCGATCTAGCAGGGGTATCTCGTACCCGCCATGAGAGGGATTGCGGCACCAAGTCTTCTTGGTTTTGTCCAGCGCCTGGGCAAAGGTCTTCTCGAGCTCATTGAGACCGCTATAGCCCTCGTGAAGAGCGTTGCTGAATTTAGCCAATTTGGATTCGTCGACGAATATGCTATCGACGACATAGGGATCGTCGAGCGCATTCTGCACAATGACGGAATGCTCGATATAGGCATCAGCAACCTTATTAGCCTGCTCTCGAATGAGGGCCGCGGCCGGGCTGTTGTATTCAACAAAAGCATCGAACTTTGGGTGCTCTATGTCGCAAAGATGAGCTGCCTTACGATGCCGCTTTTGCAGCTCTCGTAGGAAGATCCACCGCGCCGTCACCTTGTTGCTGTGGTCGAAGTCGATCCATTCTTCCTTGGCCGCTGCATCCTTGCCGATGGTTTGCAGGACCTGGATGCGTCCGCCCGTTCCGATCGTGTCCTCGGTGTTGCCCTGATAGTTCGGGATCAGCTTCACCACGTCGTCAATTGGCTGCTTTGCATCTGAGGAGTCAATCGAAGCTGTTGGCACTTGACGGTTCTTTAGCGCAGGCCGCGTCGGCCGTTCGCCTCCACGTGTGCTCTTGGAAACAGTGAGCGTAATGTCCGGAGCACCACCGGTGATCTTCTGTCGGACGTCGCTTATGATGCTTTCAAAGACACCTTTCTCGTCCGTGCGGATGTAGAAATGCGCGGTATTCAGTATAGGCACGGGATAATGCTGCGCCCCAGGCTGGCGCAATACGCGGCCGATGATCTGAGTGACTTGATCGGCCGACCCCATATCTTTGTCGACATAACCGAAGCAGCAAGACGGGTCGTCCCACCCTTCTTGCAGCCCAAGATTGAAAATAATATGCCGGAAGCCTCCGGCCATGAATTGATCGTAGTCGTTATCGCCGCCGGAGAAGAGGTTGAACCCGCTCGGAGGAGGGAATTTGGAGTCGAATTTCAAATCGCAATAGACGGCGATATCGGCAGGATCGATACCCGCGGTCTCGACTAAATGCCGCCAGATCAGAATCGGGCGTGCCTGCCGCTCCGTAAATGGCCGCGCTGCATCCTCCTTTGTTGAGGTGCCATCGGCGACATTGGTATTGGCGACGTAAATCGCCTTTGGAGAGAAATCGAGTCCGAGGCGAGAACGAGCGGCCTCCGCCTTCGCAAAATCCGCGAGGAGTTCGTTGATGGCGATCTCCATCGGAGTAAGGTACCCGCACAGCATGATCTGCTTTTTAACCAGGCCTGACTTCACGACTTCGGAGCTCTTAACGGACGTGACGAAATCCGCCTCTTTCCACCCCTTATCGCCCCTCAGGCGGTCGATAATCTTCTCAAGCGCCGGCGGGATGCGCAGCGTTGCACTCGCCGCGATCAATGCGTCCGGATGCAGGTCCAACAAAAGGTCCGTCTGCTGGTTGGAGAGGTTATGCCCTTCGTCGTAGACAACCAAAAAGGGACGCCTGGCGCCCCGCGAGTCCTTGCGCGCGCGAAGCATTTCCCAAAGTGACTGATCCGCCACATCTAGGCCGACCTGAAAAATCTTCCGATCGCCCTGTTCTTTGTCCTTCTGGTTGAATTTGCCCACGGTGGCGACAAGCATGAGCCCGCGCGTTCCGTCCTCGACATCAGCCGGCTTGCAATCAAGCAATGGCTTCACATCGAAGCCGCCAACAAGGTCGGTATACTTCCCGTTTGCTAAGTTGTTGAGCGTCTGCCAAACGACGATGCGCCCTTTTGAAAGCCAGAGCACGATAGGCTCGACCGGAAGACGGCTTCGGATTTGCTCTACGGCGTCGGCAAGGATCAGCGTCTTGCCGCTTCCGGTGATCGATGACAGGTTTTGGTAGAATGGCACGATCCGGCTACGCGTGATTGCGAGGGGATCTTCCATATACTCTTGGAAGCGATCGGCGATCTGAGTCGAAGCTTCTAGCTGAAAGGGGAGCAAATCCATCAGTTTTCCCCCTCGTCATTGAATGGGTCGCTATTCTCATTGAGCCCGAGATGCGCAAGAATCTTGTCCGGAATCTTATAGAAACGCACATTCTTCGACTGGTAGAGCTCATAGCGCGCATAAACGTGGTAGGGCTGCTTCAGCTCGGCTTTTTTTGCATCCTGTAAGACGATGTTGTAGCTATCCTTATCGAGTTGGCCGACTGGCCCTGCACCATTGTTCCAAATGATGAAATACGGCTCATCCCGCTCGTTTTTACCAACAAGGTAGGTAAAACGCGGGTCGTCAATGCGCACCAGGTTCGGCGCGTTGCGGCTTCCGGACTGCCAATGGGACGTAATGACGACATCAATCAGCTCGTCCTTCTTCATCGTCAGGACCGTTTTTGCATCAATCTGGGTCGTGAGTGCCCTGAACTCAAAGCCGCCTCCAAGCGGCTCCGCCGTCTTCTTAAGATCCCCATTCTGATCGCGTCTCTCCCCGGTGATCGCGTTGTGCAATCGCTGCCAGGTTAATGTGCGGGCATATTTGTCGCCGTTATCGGGCCGACCTTGCTCAATAAGGATGAACCGTCGGTTCGCTCCCGATATTTTGTTCAGCTCCAGCACAGCGTGTCCGGTGGTGCCGGATCCTGCATAGGGGTCCATTACAAGACCATTGGGTGGGCACCATAGCTGAATGATCTTCTTCATCAGCTTCAGGGGCTTAACAGTCTGAAAGTTGTGTCCTTTCCCAACAATCTCATCAAGCTCGTTTAGACCAGATTGAGAGTGACCAGATTCTGCGTGAGGCCAAGAAGTAGAACCGATCTCAGGTGGCACGCCGTAGTTTTCGTCAGCCCAAAAGGTCCAAGGGACGCGTCCCTGGGCGATGTGTTTGAGGTGACGCTTCACGGCTGGCCGGCCAAAACCTTCGCGCTTTTGCCGGTCATCCGAGAAAATCAAACGGGGCCATGGAGCCTTCCCGGCAATCCCCTTCTGGTAGACAGCTTGTGCGCGCTTACGTGCCGCCAGAACGGTCGGATCTTGTTCCGGATCGTAACCCGTCAGTGAAACCTTGCTACCTGCAAGGATCAGGGCTTTGCCACGGCCATCCTTGAGGTCTTTTTCTACGTATTTGCTGCCCCAATTTTCCAGAAGAGATTTGATTTCGTCCTTGCTGAGCCCCGACCAATGCCGCGTCGGGGTACTCACATGCCCCGAAAAATCATACTCGCTCTCCGGGTAATGGAGGGTTCCAGAGAAGGGCGATTGAATTGCATAAATAGTTCTATCGCGTTTCTCTTGAGCCGCTAAGTCGCCTACCCGCCAGTCACCTTCCGGGTCACCGTCGATGTTCGTGAAGCGCGCATTCATCTCCTCAGTGCGCTCAAGGCGGCGAGTTTTTGTCAGGCTCAGATCTTTAGAATAAACAAGGACATATTCAGTCGCGCTTGAAACGTGGTTCGACCGCTTAGGAGCATATGTCTTCTGCCAATTAATGATGGCGATTCGGTTTTCCTCTCCGAACACCTCGTCCATCATAAGGCCAAGGTTGAACAGCTCATTGTCATCGATGCAGACGGCAACAACACCTTGGGGTTTAAGCATCGCCTTCATGAGCTGAAGACGCGGCAGCATTGCCTTCATCCATTTGGTGTGCCTGGAACCGTCCTCGAGGGTGACAAGTGCACCAAGCTCGGGATCATTCGGATCGTGATCCCACCGGTCGTTGTACCGGAAATACTGGCCGGTATTGTAAGGCGGGTCGGCGACGATGAGATCTACCTGTCCTCGATATTTGTAGAGAGTCACCATCGCCTGCAGGTTTTCACCCTCGATCAAGAGATTTTGGCTCTGCTCTTCGGGCGTGCCGACGTGAAGATCGGAGATGCGCCGCGTAACGCGCGGACGCACCTTGCGAGCGATTTCCATCGCAGTTCTCTTGCCGTGGAAGCTGAGAGAGACGCCCCCATTTACCATCCTCTTGATGGTCGCGATCAGGTCGTCTCGGTCCAGCAGCTCTAGACCGTCCAGGTCTAAAATAGCTTGGCTAGAACGCTTAGGCGCCGGCTGCTCCAAAATGCCCCTCCGAAATCGTCGATATCAGCATCCGACGATCCACACCACTCAAGCGGGAAGATCGCCGATGGTGCTGTTTCGCAGCTTTTCAAGCCACCGGCAAGGCTTCCGTCCTCTCAGAATTAGGTCTTTTGGGCTGCTTTGTTGTAGCTCGCCAAATCGCTGTTCTCTGCTCGGACTAGCTGGCCGGCTTGCAATCGTCAATTACTTGCCGCGAACCAATCGGGAATCAAAGCAAAAGCTGACCTATATGGCGGCTTACTTGATCGCCACACGGGGCACCCTGAACACGCGCGCATCGGCCTCCTGAGTCCCCTTCTTATGCCGATTGCACAATGATGTGCTCAGACCACATGTACTGTCGACTATATCGGCGGTGGTGAAGCGAGCATTTTTGGCCGCGGCAGCGGCGACGGAAACCGACGCTACCACGGCCTAAAGTGTTAAGCTTCATTGAGCTTCGACAAACCCGTCATTATGCCAGGCCAACTGTTCATCCGCTGGGTGGATGTCGATGGGCGAGGCGCTGCAGGCGGGGCAGTGCCAAAGGTTTTTGGAGATCTGTGTCCCGGTAATTATCTGATCGCAATGGAAGCAGAACCACCGATCGGAACATGACTCGAATAACGGGTGCTGCACTTTCCCATTGACGTCAGGCACCGTTGATCGGCGGGGCCAGTCGGATGCAATCCGGGCGCGCACCTGCTCAGCGCGGATCTGGGCTACCCTGAGGGCCTTTTCTACAAAGTCGTCGTTCAGGATTGGGTTCGACTTAATCCGCCTATCGGTGACACTGGTTTCGGGCTTCGCTGACGGGGCCTCGGGAACAGCTATCTGCCATCCGCGGCCGCGCATGAACACATCGTCACAGTCGACGCTGAGACTAAATTTGTGGCCATCGAGTTCGCCCAATATCTCGTCGGCCGAGAAGGGGTCAGCCGGATCTCTGGGGACCGACGCAACTATCGTAGCACCAGGCACGGAGCAAAATGCGTCCAAACCCGCGGTGCTAGATTCTAGGGCTTTTAAAGGGTTCACGGCGTCGACGATCGCCCTTATTGCGTCGATCTGCGCCAAACTCGGTCGCCACCCCATCTTGTGAGCTGCCGTTAGAGCGTTCCAGTGTGGATAGCCCATTTGCTGAGCAGTCTCGTCGAGAGCAACAAATTGCTTAATACGTCGCGCGCGTGCGAGCTTCTTCGAAATGGCCCTGATGAAGTCGAGGGATTCTGTCGTGTCCATGATCTATTCCTGAAAGACACGGATCCGACCATGTGCCCACTGCTAGTCAAATCCGCCCAATCGGGAACGGTTCAAAGTTGACAAGAACGACGCACTGTCATTGCTTCGCATGGGGTGGGCACACCGGCCTGTGCGCTAAGGCCACTACTACTGTGAGCAAATGAGAATGCCCCGTCAAGCCTCCTTGATGCGTCTCAAGCAGACGTAAACAATTGAGTGCTATTGAATCAGCAGCCGATTTGCAAAAAACGAGGACGTCTTATCTTTTGCGGCATCAACTTACTGGCAATTCCGGCCTCTACCACGTCGCGCGTGAGCTATCGCGGCGAGGTTGGCACGTCATGCCGACTGTGCGGAATGCGAAGGGCGCAGATCTCTACGCAGCGAGTGACGATGAATCCCGCGTGTTGCCAATCCAATCCAAGGCGCTATCAAAGCGAGCTCCTGTCCCGCTTGGTGGGTCACTGGATACGTTACGGTCGCAATGGTGGGTCATAACGACTAAAGCCAATTCTGATTCGCCAACTTGCTACATCCTGACTTTGGATGAAGTGAAAGCCGCTGCCCATCGGGGGGTAAACGATAGCGGCAAAGTATCCTACTGGTTGCAGCCAAAGGCTTACGCGGTAACTGAATACCAAGAGGCTTGGCATCGCCTGGGCATCCCTTAGCGGGCATGCATAGTATACGGGACGATTTTGAGCAGCGCCTCCGACCAGATCGGAGATTGCAAACCAGAGCACTGAATGTCCGAGCATACATACGACACCAAACCGTCACCCTGGCTCAAAATGTCGATTTCAGAAGATGGCTTCAGCGGCTGCCGTGATTTTTCAGGCGGTTAGCAGATTGCCGTTGAATACCATTGACAAGCCGTGATACCGGCCTACCGATCAATGGTACTAGGCGTCGATACCTATTTTAGCCCTGAGATATTCTCGCAATTCAGAAACAGAATTGAAGATAGCATCTGGTTTCGAAGCTATCAGCCCTGATGTGTCAGTGCACCCCCATGCAGAGGCGAGGGCGGTGACGTTAGCGCCGCGTGAAGCCTCAGTATCCTGCGGCTGATCGCCCACATGAAATGTGTCTCCCGGCACAGCTCCCGCCTTTGACATCGCGAGTAACAGGCCCTCCGGGTGAGGCTTCCGGTTTTTCACATGATGATAACCGACCACGATATCTATTGGCCAACCGTGTGCCTTGATGAAGGCTTTTGGCACCATGTCAGGGCTTTTCGTGACGATCGCTATGGTCTGGCCGGATTCATCGAGTTCTTGGAGCAGCTCCGTAATGCCTTCATAGACAGGCAGCTTGGAGGCTTGCGCCATGACGGCTCTCCAGTTTCCTGCAGTTCGGAGGTGTTCGACAGAGGAGGTATCTACAAGGGTTTGATCGAAATCGAAAATGATCATTCTCAGAAAGCCAGCGAGGTTTGAGGATCGTTGTTTTTGGGCGCCTCCGGTTTAATCTCCGGAGAGGGTGCCACTTTTTCGACGCGCCCCAGGAACTGCATCAGGGCTGCACCATCGGCTATGCCTCTGGCCCATCTTTCAGCAATCATCATCTGATTACCTTTGGTTTTGTCCTCGTGCTTCCATTTATCGGGATGGTCTATGCAGGCTAAGGTTCGCCTTTGTTCCCGCGAAAAGCGGACCGTGTGCATGGTTCCGCCCTTAACGTCCGTTTCTACAACAAGAACTGCATCAGAAAGGCCGCTTTGAATCCGATCCCTTTCGGCAAAGGCAGTCCGCATCGGTGTCACGCCAAGCGGATATTCGCTGACTAAACACCCCCCATATTCAAGGAGACGGCTTGCCAGCCCGCGATTGGCCGCGGGGTACACCTTATCAAGACCATGCGCCATGACAGCGACACCGACACCGTGCGCATCTAGGCATCCTTCATGCCCGAAGGTATCGCAACCATGTGCAAGGCCGCTCACGATGACGAACCCCGCCTCGGCGGCCGTAGCGGCCGATTTTCGGGCGACTGCTTCCCCATAAGGGGTTGGCTCACGCGTTCCCACGACGGCGAGGCATCTGGCAGCATGCAAGCCTGTTACTTCGCCTTTCACATAGAGGACGGCCGGAGGATCAGGGATATTTCGTAGCCGCTCGGGATAACCTTCGTCATGGAAGGAAAAGAATTTGATCCCGCTGGCTTTCGTATTTTCCAGCTCGTCTTCCGCTCGATCCCATGCGTCCAACAAGGCACCTTCCGGCAATTTCGCCCGAGCCGCCCTATCCACGACGAGTTCTTTTGCGTCACTTTCGGGAATGGGGCCGTAGACAATACGCAGGGCCGCACGCCGACCAACGCCTTTAAGCTTCATCAAAGCGGCAAGCGCTACGGAGGTCGATGATATGGACGATGCAGCCATGTTCTAGCCTTTCTTGAATTTCGCGTCGTGCTCCTGCTCGCCCTGGTTCCAGAGATCATCCCATTTAGCCGGGACGTGGTCGTTCTCTGGATTGGGGCAATAGTCGACACTTTCAGCCTTCGCCAGCGCAATCCCGTAAACCTTGCACTTTGGATTTGCCGCAAGCACTGCTAGAGCGATGCGCGACAGTGTATCACCGCGCGTTATGAAGTCATCGAAAACAAAGACATGATCCGCATCTATTTTCGCGGACTGATATTTGGCTTTATCCAACTCGGCGGTTCTACCCTCCGCTGAATAAATCGTGTGAATCTTCTGATGGACGTTCTTGGAAAGCGCCACATCGTTATATTGCGCACCGCACAATTTCGCGCATTCCTTCGTGATCCAGGGAATCGAACGATTTGGATCCGCCTTGGTTTCGCCTGACGACAGAGCCGGGATGAAGACGGTCCGTTTCGGATCAACGCCTAGATGCTTGATGAGCTCGGGAACCGCCTCATAGAGAACGGTCGCACCGCCCCACTCGGCTTTATTATTTTTGTCTTTAAAGCGAATGAAACGAGCGGTCCACTTCTCGGACGTCTTGTCTTTCAGCTTATAGGCAATCGCATAAGAATATGTCACGCCGTTCGAAACGCTGAGGTAAGGGAAACCCATCCACCCAGCGACCATATTATAATGAATCATTATACCCCACCCCATTTGTTAGCCACTGCAAATGTAGGAAATGAAGTTGTGTTATTCAACTACAAGGGGAGAATATCGGAGGCGAAGGATGGGGGCTGAGATGTAAGGTGGCTTTGGACTCTGTAGGCGGTGCTGCCGTCTCGGCCTCATGCGACCAAGACGGCAGCCACTCCCTGACCCCCGGTCGGGGGGACTCCTCAGTTACGCGGTCTGGGGAGCAGCCGAATCAGGTTGGCTTCCACGATTTTGACATTTTCTTTGGAAGCCGGTCCGCTCCATCCAATTCATGCAGCGTTCCTCTTAGCCTAAAAACAGAGCAAACCGGCCAAATAGGGTGGATTCTGACGACATAGCTCAATTAAGTCGCGATTGATAATTTTGAGCTAGGCGTCTAAGCTAGGCGCATTAAAGTATACTCAATTTGACCATGAGGAGTGGCAATGAGGATCGCCCGGGTTTATCTGCGCGTGAGTACGCAAGGGCAGGATCTCGATCGGCAAGAGGCAATCATCGACCAGGCTAAGCAAGCCGGATATTACATCGCCGGCGTCTACCGCGAAAAAGCGTCCGGCGCTCGCGCCGATCGGCCGGAGCTACTGCGCTTGGTCGCCGATCTTCAGCCGGCCGAGGTCGTGATTGCCGAAAAGATCGACCGCATTAGCCGTCTGCCATTGCCTGAAGCCGAAAAGCTGGTCGCGACGATCCGGGGGAAAGGCGCCCGTCTCGCCGTGCCGGGCGTGGTCGATCTCAGCGACCTGGCCGCCGGCGCAGACGGCGTTGCCAAGATCGTGCTCGAGTCGGTGCAGGACATGCTCTTGAAACTGGCGCTGCAAATGGCTCGAGACGATTTCGAAGATCGGCGCGAACGCCAGCGGCAGGGCATCGATCTGGCGAAGTCGGGTGGTAAGTACGTCGGCCGACAGGCCGACACCGCGACACACGAGCGAGTCATCGCGTTACGATCGGGCGGAAATAGCATCGCCCGGACGGC
>NZ_JAPCZO010000032.1:0-77108 GCF_025941625.1 Rhizobium acaciae | reverse complement strand
GCGGCATTAAGGGGAACAGGAAGCCCGACCAAAGCAGCGTTTCAGCGCGTGCCGAAAATCGCTGACCCCACACGCACGCTGGTGGCGCCAAAGGCGATGGCTGTCTCATAGTCGCCCGACATGCCCATGGAAAGTTTTTCGACGCCGCATTTGAGCGCAAGCTTTGCCAGCAGGGCGAAATGCGGCCCGGGATTTTCCTCGGCCGGCGGAATGCACATCAAACCTTCGATCGAAAGGCCGAGTTCGTCGCGGCAGAGGGCGACGAAGGCTGGCGTGTCGTCAGGAGCAATGCCGGCCTTCTGCGGTTCGAGCCCGGTATTGACCTGGACATAGAGCCGCAGCGCCTTGGCTTGCCACTTCATCTCCTCGGCAAGCGCGCGGGCGATCTTTTCCCGATCTACCGTCTCGATGACGTCGAAAAGTGCGACGGCATCCGCCGCCTTGTTTGATTGCAGCGGCCCGATCAGATGCAGCTCGATATCCTGATGCTCGGCCTTCAGCGCCGGCCACTTGCCCTGGCTTTCCTGCACCCGGTTCTCGCCGAAGACACGCTGCCCGGCTTCGATGGCCGGGCGGATCGCGTCCGCCTCGAAGGTCTTCGACACCGCGACCAGCTGAACGGAACCCGCCGGACGACCTGCCGCGCGTTCCCCGGCCGCAATTCGTGATCGCACGTCGTTCAACCGCTCTTGAAGTTCCATCGTTCTGCCTCGACTTACCAGCATGAAAGGATTGGCAATGAACTAACCAGCCAACCTGTGCTTGCCAAGACCCGCCTTCGCGAAATCGCTTGCGCGTGATCAAGATCGCACGCTTGCAGCGCCTGCAAAACTTGACGCTACGGTGGTTTCATGGTGAAGGTCTCGACCAACTCCCCTGATTTTCCGGAAATACGAATACCATGGCCACCGAACGTTATAATCCGCGCGATGCCGAGCCCCGCTGGCAGCAGAAATGGAATGAAGACAAGGTCTTCGAGACCGACAATGCCGATCCGCGCGAAAAATATTACGTCCTCGAAATGTTCCCCTATCCGTCGGGGCGCATCCATATGGGTCATGTCCGCAACTACGCCATGGGCGATGTCGTCGCCCGCTACAAGCGCGCCCGCGGTTACAACGTGCTGCATCCGATGGGCTGGGACGCCTTCGGCATGCCGGCGGAGAATGCCGCCATGGAGCGCGGCGTGCATCCCGCCTCGTGGACCTACCAAAACATCGGCTCGATGAAGGCGCAACTGAAGGCCATGGGTCTTTCGCTGGACTGGAGCCGCGAATTCGCCACCTGCGACGTCGAATATTATCAGCACCAGCAGCATCTCTTCCTGGATTTCCTGGAAAAGGGTCTGGTCTATCGCAAGCAATCGAAGGTCAACTGGGATCCTGTCGACAATACCGTGCTCGCCAACGAACAGGTGATCGATGGCCGCGGCTGGCGTTCCGGTGCGCTGGTCGAACAGCGCGAACTGACGCAATGGTTCTTCAAGATCACCGACTTCAGCCAGGATCTGCTGGACGCGCTGGATACGCTCGACCAGTGGCCGGAAAAAGTGCGCCTGATGCAGAAGAACTGGATCGGCCGTTCGGAAGGCCTGACGATCCGCTGGGAGATCGTGCCGGAAACGGCACCTGCCGGCGAGAGCGAAGTGACGGTCTATACCACCCGGCCGGACACGCTCTTCGGCGCTTCCTTCCTGGCAATCGCCGCCGATCATCCGCTGGCGAAGGATGCCGCCGCGAAGAACCCTGAGATCGACGCCTTCTGCGACGAGTGCCGCCGCGCCGGCACCTCGCTCGCAGCACTCGAGACCGCCGAAAAGAAGGGCATGGATACCGGTATCCGCGTCCGGCACCCGCTCGATCCTTCCTGGGAGCTGCCGGTCTATATCGCCAATTTCGTCTTGATGGATTATGGCACGGGCGCGATCTTCGGCTGCCCCTCGGGCGACCAGCGCGACCTTGATTTTGCACGCAAATATGGCCTGCCGGTGGTGGCCGTCGTCATGCCGAGGGATGGCGATGCGGCAAGCTTCTCCGTCGGCGACACGGCCTATGACGGCGATGGCGTGATGATCAATTCGCGCTTCCTCGACGGCAAGACGACTGAGGAAGCCTTCAATATCGTCGCCGATCGGCTGTCGGCTGCTTCGCTCGGCAATGCGCCGCAGGCCGAACGCAAGGTCAATTTCCGTCTGCGCGACTGGGGCATTTCCCGCCAGCGTTATTGGGGCTGCCCGATCCCGGTCATCCATTGCGATGATTGCGGTGTCGTGCCGGTGCCGAAGGCGGACCTGCCGGTCAAGCTGCCCGACGACGTCACCTTCGACCAACCGGGCAATCCGCTCGACCGTCATCCGACCTGGCGCCATGTCTCCTGCCCGAACTGCGGCAAGGATGCCCGCCGCGAGACGGATACGATGGACACCTTCGTCGATTCAAGCTGGTATTTCACCCGCTTCACCGCGCCCTGGGAAGACAAGCCGACCGATCCGGAGGCGGCAAACCGCTGGCTGCCGGTCGACCAGTATATCGGCGGCATCGAGCACGCGATCCTGCACCTGCTCTATTCCCGCTTCTTCACCCGCGCCATGCGCGAGACCGGTCACGTCGCCGCCACCGAACCTTTCAAGGGTCTCTTCACCCAGGGCATGGTGGTCCACGAAACCTATAGCCGCGGCGCAGGCGCCAGCCGCGAATGGGTGGCACCCGCCGATATCCGCATCGACGAACTTGACGGCAAACGCCGGGCTTTCCTGCTGACGAACAACGAGGAAGTCTCGATCGGCTCGATCGAGAAAATGTCTAAATCGAAGAAGAACGTCGTCGATCCTGACGATATCATTGCCTCCTACGGCGCCGATACCGCTCGTTTCTTCGTTCTGTCCGACTCCCCGCCGGAGCGCGATGTCATCTGGTCCGAGGCAGGCGTCGAGGGCGCTCATCGCTTCACCCAGCGTCTGTGGCGCCTGATTTCCGAAGCTGCGGACGCGCTCTCCGCCGTCGCACCTGCGCCGGCAACCGATGGGGAAGCCTTGTCAATCTCGCAGGCCGCCCACAAAACGCTGAAGGCTGTCCAGAACGACTATGACAAGCTCTGGTTCAACAAGGCCGTTGCCCGAATTTATGAACTCGTCAACGCGCTGGCCGCCCCGATGACAAGGGTTGCGGTGGGCGAGGGTGATGCCACCTACCGCGCGGCGGTACGCGATGCCGCCGAGATCCTGATTCAACTCGTCTCTCCGATGACGCCGCATCTGGCCGAGGAGTGCTGGGCCGCGCTCGGCAATGAAGGCCTGCTTGCCCGGTCAAGCTGGCCGCGATACGACGAAACACTCGTCATCGAAAACAATGTCGTCCTGCCGGTACAGATCAACGGCAAGAAACGCGCTGAATTGACAATTTCTCGCGATGCAGATCAGAATGCCGTCACCGACGCCGTGCTGGATCTGGATGCGGTGAAGAACGCGCTGAACGGACAAGCACCGAAGAAGATCATCGTGGTTCCCCAAAGGATTGTAAACATTGTCGTCTGATATCGCTTGCAAGCTGGCCCGCAATGCCGGCATCGCCGTGATCCTTGCCTCGGCGGCTTTTCTTTCCGCCTGCCAGGTCCGACCGCTTTACTCCGAGAGTTCCGGTGTCGTCGAAAAGCTTTCCTCGGTCGGCTTTTCCCCAGCAAGCAGCCGCGTCGAGCAGCAGGTGCGCAATCGCCTCATCTTCCTTGCGTCGCGCGGTGCCGGTGAAGCGGTAAACCCGCAATATCAGGTTGAGATTCGCGCTACCACGTCTGTTGCCGACACACTCCTGACGGATTCGACGGATACGTCGCGCGCTGGCCGTGTGACCGTCAGCGTCACCTACACGCTGCGTTCGGCGACCGACAATCACGTCATCAGGGCCGGCAGCCGCGCGACCACGGCGCTGGTGGATTTCTCCGAACAGGAATTCGCCAAGCAGCGTGCGATCCGTGATGCCCAGAACCGCGCGGCGGATCAGGTGGCGGAATTCGTGGGAGCCGATATCGCCGCTGCCCTCAGCCGCTGAGGGCGGAGATGTGGCAGAGATAAAATCCCACGAATTCGAGACTTTCCTGCAGAAATCGGCACGGAACTATCGGATTTTCGTCATCTACGGGCCGGATCGCGGCCTCGTTTCCGAACGGGCAAGCCTGCTCGCAGCCAGGAGCGGTGTTGCTCTCGATGATCCCTTCTCCCTGACGAAGCTCGATATCGGCGACCTGCAGAAAGACCCCGGTCGGTTGGTCGACGAGGTCCAATCGATCGGTCTGTTCGGCGGTGAGAAACTGATCTGGATCCGTGGTGCTGCCAACGAGAAATACCTCGTCGATTCCCTGGCGCTGCTGGCCGAAAAACCGCTCGAAGCCGCGTCTCTGATTGTGGAGTCCGGTGACCTCAAGAAAGGTTCCCTGCTGCGCAAGACCGCAGAAGCCGCACGATCCGTCATGACGATCCCGTCCTACGCCGATGACAGCCGCGCCTTGAATGCATTGATCGATACCGAGCTCGGTGCAGAGAAGCTCGGCATTACGCCGGCCGCGCGACAAGCGCTAATCGCGTTGATCGGCGGCGACAGGATCGCTTCCCGAAACGAGGTGCGCAAACTTGCTCTTTACTGCCGGGGCTTCGATACGGTCGAAGAACATCACGTTACCGAAATAATCGGCGACGCCAGCGCCATCTCGGTTGACGACGCCGTCGATGCCATCCTCGGCGGTGATCTCAACGCTTTTCTGCACGCCATGCAAAAAATCACCAGCTCGAAAACCGCAATCTTTCTCGTTCTGCAGGCATGCCTGAAGCAATTCCAACTTCTGGATTCGATGCGTGCCGAAATGGATGAAAAACGGCTGCAGCCGCCTCAGATCATGCAGACGATGGGGCGGCATCTGCATTTCCGCCGCAAGCCGATCATCGAACAGGCGCTGCGCCAGTGGACCGCGGAAAGCATCGCCCGTGAATCCAATCGTTTACAGGCCGCTATTCTGCAAAGCAGACGGCGACAGGTGCTGGAGGATAGCGTCGCGATGCAAACGCTTCTGTCCACCACCCTTCAATCCGGCCGGAAATCCGCCTGACCAGTGCACGTCGGCCCAAAAATCATGGCCGATTTTCGGAAAGCACGATAGGTTGTTTCAAGGAGTTAGAGCGTCGGTGCTCTAACGCCTCTCGAGCAAGCGGCAGATTTCCTCGAGCTGCTCTAGCGACTTATAGGAAATTTTGATCTGGCCGCCGCTTGCCTTGTGATTGATCGCAACATCAAGGCCGAGCGCATCGGAAAGTGTCCGTTCCAGCGCCAGCGTGTCGGAATCTTTCTGATCTCGCCGCAAGGCCGTCTGCTGCGGCTCCGATTGGGCCTTGATATTGTTTTGCGCCAGCTTTTCCGCATCACGCACCGACATGCCCTTGGCAACAATCGTACGGGCAAGACCTGCCGGGTCGGATGTTGAAACCAAAGCGCGCGCGTGCCCAGCCGATAGGCTGCCGGCAGCAAGCAGATCTCGCACCGAATCAGGCAACTTCAACAGGCGCAACGAGTTGGCGACATGACTGCGGCTCTTCCCGATGATTTCGCCGAGGTCGTTCTGGGTGTAGCCGTATTCCGCGATCAGCTGCTCATAACCCAAGGCCTCTTCGAGGGCATTGAGATCCGCGCGCTGCACGTTTTCGACAATCGCGATTTCCAGTGCCGTCTTATCATCCACATCACGAATAATGACGGGAATCTCGATCAGCCCGGCAAGCTGAGCTGCGCGCCAGCGTCGTTCGCCGGCAATGATCTCATATCGATCCCGCGACATCGTCCGCACAACAATCGGCTGAACGATACCGTGTTGACGAATGGAGCTTGCGAGATCGTGCAGCTCCGAGTCATCGAAGAACCGACGGGGATTGCGGGGGTTGCGGCTGACGAACTCGATCGGAATCATTCGGTCGGCGCTGATAGTCCGCTCGGCTTCCACCGGGACAGGCTGATCCATTTCACCAATCAGCGCCGCAAGGCCGCGGCCCAATCGCCTCTTTGATACATCGTCATTCATGATCTACACTCACCTACACCCCTAAAATGATATCACGCGGCCAGTCTTTGGCGTTCTCGCTGGATGACCTCGGAGGCCAGCTGCAGATAGGCCTGACTGCCCGCGCACTTCAAGTCATAGAGAATAGCCGGCTTACCGTAGGACGGAGCCTCGGAAACCCGGACGTTGCGCGGAATTAACGTGTGGTAAACCTTGTCCCCGAGATGCGTACGCACGTCGTTCACAACCTGCTGGGCAAGATTGTTGCGCGCATCGAACATCGTCAAGACGATACCCTGAATATCCAGACTCGGGTTAACCGTTCGCCGAACCTGGCTGACGGTCTCAAGCAGCTGGCTCAACCCTTCCAGCGCAAAGAATTCACATTGCAGCGGCACTAAGACCGAATGCGCCGCCGCCATGGCATTCATCGTCAGCAGATTGAACGACGGCGGGCAATCCAGAAGAATATAAGAAAACGCCATGGCTTCGGGCGAAGACAGCGCTTTCCGCAATTTGAACACCCGATCGCTCTGCTGTGAGATTTCCATCTCGATGCCGAGAAGATCCATCGTCGACGGGACGATAAACAGATTAGGAACCGCTGTTTCAAGAGTCACGTCGGGAATCCCACGATCACCGACCATCAGATCGTAGGAGGACAGCTTGCGATCACGACGATCGATACCGAGGCCGGTGCTGGCATTGCCCTGCGGATCGAGATCGACGATCAAGACGCGCTCGCCGATGGCAGCAAGCGCCGTTGCCAGATTGATTGCCGTGGTCGTCTTGCCAACGCCACCCTTCTGATTTGCGATGGTGATAATCCGATGTCGTTCGCCAGCCATTGCCGCAATATCCGATCTGTTAAACCAAGCGCCGGAGATTTGATACTTCCAAAATAACAGATTCCTGCTCGACGGCGCTCTTATGTTCTAGCAGATCGAATTCCCACCGACCACGTGCTTTGTCGATTTCCCTTCGGTAATCCCGGCCTTTATGGAAGAAGCCACGACAATTTTCCCTGCCAAGCATCCAGGGCGATGAATATCCGATGAGCCCATCAAGATCGGCAAGGGCACGCGCTGAAATCGCACCACATTCGCCAATCTCCGTATAAGCATCTTCGATTCGAATGCTATGGACGCTCCCGCGCGCATGTGTCTCCCGCAGCGCCGTCCGCAGAAACGCTGCCTTTTTATGGTTGCTTTCAACCAGATGGACCCATCCTCCTTTCAGCTCGGCCAGAAAGATCGCCGTAATAACGCCGGGAAAGCCGCCCCCACTGCCGAGGTCAACCCAGGTAGTCGGTTGAGGATGGATCTGAAAGAGCTGGCTGCTATCAGCGATGTGCCGGTGCCATAGATCATCGAGTGTCGACGGCGCCACCAGATTGATTGCCTTTGCCCACTTCTGAAACAGCGCTGCAAAGTGCTGCAACCGCTCCTGTGTTTCACGTGAAACACGCAAACCGTTTAATTCCATTCTGAAAGACTCTCAAATTTGGTAATCAAGCGCTCTGGCGCTCGGCAGAGGATAGTCGACGCAGGTGCACGAGCAGCAGTGCGATTGCTGCCGGCGTCATCCCTTCGACGATTGCAGCCTGGGCAATATTGAACGGACGGGCAGCGCCGAGCTTGACCTTCAGCTCGTTCGAGAGACCGGACAGTGCGTCATAGTTGAAATCAAGCGGTATCTGCCGCTCCTCGTCGCGTTGCTGATCGGCAATCGCCGAGGCTTGTCGATCGAGATAAACCGAATACCCGGCCTCGATTTCCAGCGCTTCTGCGACTTTCGGTCCAATCATGCCGAGCTGCTCCGGCCAAACATGCCGGAGCGCGGCGAAATCATAATTCGGATAGGACAGCAAATCATACGCGGTTCGGCGCTGCCCATCGAGATTGATATTCAAGCCAGCGCGACGCGCCTCATTCGGGGTAACCGCCAGCGATTGTAACAGCGCCCGACTGGTTTCGACCTCTGCCTGATAGGATGTGAATCGCTGCACTCGTGCGTCGCTGACGCAGCCAAGCCGCATGGCCAGCGGCGTCAAGCGCATATCGGCGTTGTCAGCTCGCAAAGTCAGCCGATACTCCGCACGCGAAGTAAACATTCGATACGGTTCCGTAACGCCTCGTGACGTGAGATCGTCGATCATGACGCCAATATAGGAACTCGTCCGACTGAAATGAAACGGATCCGAATCGCTGCTGCGCAATGCGGCATTCAGCCCGGCTGCCAATCCCTGCGCTGCCGCCTCTTCATATCCGGTGGTGCCATTAATCTGGCCGGCGAGAAACAGGCCTCTCAGCCGTTTAACCTCCAGCGATGGAGTAAGCTCCCTCGGATCGACATGATCATATTCGATCGCATAGCCCGGTTGCAGTATTGTTGCGGCCTCGAGGCCGGGAATGGTTTTGATGAAGTCGGCCTGGACCTCTGCAGGCAAGGAGGTAGAAATCCCGTTCGGATAAACCGTGTCATCGTCCAGTCCCTCGGGTTCGAGAAAGACCTGATGTCCATCCCGCTCTCCGAATTTCACCAGCTTGTCTTCGATCGACGGGCAATAACGAGGCCCGACGCCTTCGATTTGCCCGGAATACATTGCCGAGCGCATGATGTTGTCGACAATGATGCGGTGGGTCGCTTCGGTCGTCCTGGTGACCCCGCATTCGATCTGTGGCGTGGTGATCGCGTCTGTCATGAAGGAGAAGGGGACAAGCTCCTCGTCCGCTCCCTGTCGACCAATGGATTGCCAATCGATCGTCCTTCCGTCCAGCCGGGCGGGTGTGCCGGTCTTCAGGCGCCCCAGCCGCAGTCCCAATCGGGCGAGGGTCACAGACAATCCGATCGACGGCGCTTCACCGACACGTCCGGCCGGTGTCTTTTCCGACCCGATATGAATAAGACCGCGGAGAAAGGTCCCAGTGGTCAAAACCACCGCCGGCGCTTTCAGGGTTCGACCATCCTTCATGATCACGCCGGCGACGCAGCCATCGACAACGTCCAGATCAAACGCATCGCCTTCGATGATATCCAGGTCCGGCGTCGCTTCGATCGCCGCCAGCATTGCCAGGCGATAAAGCTTTCGATCGGCCTGTGTTCGCGGTCCTCGGACAGCCGCACCTTTCTTCCTGTTGAGCATCCTGAATTGAATGCCTGCAACATCGGCGACGCGACCCATCAGGCCATCCATCGCATCGATCTCCCGAACAAGATGGCCCTTGCCCAGCCCACCAATCGCCGGATTACACGACATGACCCCGATCGTGTCTCGTCTATGCGTAATCAGAGCGGTTTTCGCCCCGAGACGCGCAGCTGCGCTGGCAGCCTCCGACCCCGCATGGCCTCCACCGATCACAATCACATCGAAGACATTATCCGTCATTCAAGACTCCATATCCGGCAGGCGTTTCACGTGAAACCGTGCAGACCTTTGGCTCTAAAGGTTTCACGTGAATCATTTGCCAATACAAAATTCGGAAAAGATGACCCCGAGCAATTGTTCGACATCCACTCGTCCGGTAATTCTGCCCAAATACTCCGCGGCAACTCGCAGCTGCTCGGTCCGCAGTTCAAGATTCACATCCGGCCGCGATATGGCCGCATCAACCGCCGCTAAACATTTCGCTAGCGAATCTTTATGCCGCTGCCGGCTGGGAATTGCCATAGACAGGCCGGCAAAACGTCTCTCGACGATGTCGCCGATCAACTGCCGCAATTCCGGCAGACCGTCACCCGTCGCCGTGGAAATCTGCAGATCATAACGACCCGAAGTGACTTCGGTCAGATCCTTCTTTGTTCCGACAGTAACATGCGAAGAGGACTGCTCCAAGTCATCGGGAATCAGAGGTTTCGTCATGTCCACCAGCAACAGGACTAGATCGGCATCACGGAGTGCTACGCGCGCGCGCCGCACCCCTTCCATTTCGACTTTGTCGTCCGCCTCGCGAAGACCCGCAGTGTCATAGAGCTTGATCAGGTAACCATCAATATCGAGATCAACCTGCAGGACATCGCGGGTGGTTCCGGCAATCTCCGTCACGATTGCCACGTCTCGACGCGCCAAAGCGTTCAACAGGCTCGACTTTCCAGCATTCGGAGCGCCGGCGATGACCACCTTGAAGCCGTCTCGGATGATCTCGCCGGCCAAAGCCGCCGCCAGGTGATCCGCGATATCGCTGCGCAGCTTCGCCATATCGGCCCAGACCACATCCGATACCGACCCTGGAACGTCGTCCTCGTCCGGGAAATCAAGCTCCGCCTCGATCAGCGCTCGGGCGCGCGTTAATCGTTCCGCCCACGAATCGTAAATTGCCGACAGCCCGCCTGCGCTCTGTTCGGCCGCAAGGCGTCTCTGCATTTCTGTCTCGGCGCCAATCAGATCGGCCAGCCCTTCCACCTCAACGAGATCAAGCTTGCCGTTCTCGAAAGCCCGGCGGGAGAACTCACCCTCAACCGCCATCCGAACACCCGGAATATCGCCAAGCGCGTGAAACAGCGCCGCCAGCACGGCTCTGCTTCCGTGGATCTGCAGCTCAGCAACATCCTCGCCGGTAAACGAATTCGGAGCAGGAAAAAACATCACCAGGCCGCTATCGATCGGATGATTGTTACGAGTCCGAATCGTTCGGTAAGACGCATGCCGGGCCGCCGGAACGGAACCGACGAGCTTCACCAATATGTCTCTGGTCAGCGGGCCGCTGATTCGAACGACTGAGACCCCCGAAGGCGGCGCACCGCTTGATAGCGCATATATGGTGTCACTCAACATGGCCATATCGCTTGGTCCATTGGAATCGAAATCGATTCCTCTCAAATAGAAAAGCTGGCGACATCGTGATGATGCCTCCAGCTCTTATACGGTGAATCCGGCTAAGGATCAGGTATTCATCGATTCGAAGAAGTCGGAATTGTTCTTCGTCTGCTTGAGCTTGTCGATAAGGAATTCGATCGCATCGGTCGTGCCCATCGGAGCCAGGATGCGGCGGAGCACGAAGATCTTCTGCAGATCCTGGCGCGGAACGAGAAGGTCCTCCTTGCGCGTGCCGGACTTCAGAATGTCCATGGCCGGGAAAATACGCTTATCGGCGACCTTGCGGTCGAGGACAATTTCCGAGTTGCCCGTGCCCTTGAATTCTTCGAAGATCACTTCGTCCATGCGGCTGCCGGTATCGATCAGCGCGGTCGCGATGATCGTCAAAGAGCCGCCTTCCTCGATGTTACGCGCCGCGCCGAAGAAGCGCTTCGGCCGCTGCAGAGCGTTGGCGTCCACACCGCCGGTCAGGACCTTGCCTGACGAGGGAACGACCGTGTTATAGGCACGGCCCAGGCGCGTGATCGAATCGAGCAGGATGACAACGTCGCGTCCGTGTTCGACAAGCCGCTTGGCCTTCTCGATGACCATCTCCGCCACCTGCACGTGACGCACGGCCGGTTCGTCGAAGGTCGAGGAGATAACCTCGCCGCGAACCGAGCGTTGCATGTCGGTCACTTCTTCGGGGCGTTCATCGATCAGCAGGACGATCAGATAGCACTCCGGATGATTGGCGGTGATCGAATGCGCGATGTTCTGCAGCAACACGGTTTTGCCGGTGCGCGGTGGTGCGACGATCAATCCACGCTGGCCCTTGCCGAGCGGCGCCACCAGGTCGATCACACGCGGCGACAGATCCTTGGTGGTGGGAATATCGAGTTCCATCTTGAAGCGCTCATTCGGATAGAGCGGCGTCAGATTGTCGAAATGAACCTTGTGACGGATCTTTTCCGGATCGTCGAAATTGATGGTGTTGACCTTGAGCAGCGCAAAATAGCGCTCGCCTTCCTTCGGCCCACGGATGGGCCCCTCGACCGTATCGCCGGTTTTCAGCGAGAAACGGCGGATCTGCGACGGCGAGATATAAATATCGTCCGGGCCAGGCAGGTAGTTCGCATTGGGCGACCGCAGGAAGCCGAAACCGTCCTGCAGCACTTCGACGACGCCTTCGCCGATGATTTCGACATCCTGGCTGGCAAGCATCTTGAGGATCGCAAACATCAGCTCCTGCTTGCGCATCGTGCTTGCATTCTCGACCTCGAGCGATTCGGCAAATGCCAGCAGATCCGTCGGGGATTTACTCTTAAGTTCCTGAAGCTTCATTTCAGCCATGAAGTGACCAATACTCTTTTCAATTTCAAAGGGGAAAGGCGATGTTGGGTCGTATTCGGTACCGCGAAAGGGCTCGCAGACGACTGAACTCTACACACATGCCACGTAGATGAGGTGCGCGGAAAATAGCGACTCGCAATCGTTGCCGCAAGAGGGCTGCTTAAAATGAAGCAAATTTAACCTGAGGACGATTTTCCTCAGAACGGCTTCACCACGACGAGGATGACGATCAGGATCATCAGCACCGTCGGCGCCTCGTTCATGAACCGCCAATAGCGTGCGGAGCGACGGTTTTCATCCCGCTCGAAGGCCCTGACGGCGCGGCTGAAAAACACATGAACACCGGTCAGCAGTAGGACGAGACCGATCTTGGCATGCAGCCAGCCGCCGTGGAATCCATAAACCGACCAGGCGAGATAGAGGCCGAAAATCCACGTCAACATCATCGCCGGCGTCATGATGATCCGAAGCAGCCGGCGCTCCATCACCTTGAAGGTTTCTGATTGCACCGAGCCAGGCTCCGCATCGGTGTGATAGATGAACAGCCTCGGCATATAAAACAGCCCAGCCATCCAGGAAATGACCGCGATGATATGCAGCGCCTTGATCCAGAGGTAGAGATTATCGGGGTTCCAGGCAAAAAGCCCGATCGCCATCAGCGCAAAGAAGGCCAGCGCAAAATGAGCCCGGCGCCGGGCGTAAGCGCCAGACCTCCGATCGGTCTGCTTTTCCATCGTCACGCCCCGCCTCGCACACGATCCACCAACAGACGCACATGCTCGGGATCGGCCTGCGGTGTAATGCCGTGACCGAGATTGAAGATCAGCGGACCATTGCCGAGATGCTGCAGAATATCGTCGATGCCTTCCTCCAGCGCCCGGCCGCCGGCAACGACCCGCATCGGATCGAGGTTGCCCTGAACCGGTCCGTCTTTCTGAAGTTCGGCTGCAAAGGCCAGCGGGACCGACCAGTCGAGGCCGATCGCATCTGCGCCCGTCTTCTGGCGATAGGTCTTGAGCTGATAGCCGGCGCCCTTGGCAAAAGCGATGATGCGAGCATGCGGCCGTCGCGATTTGACCGAAGCAATCATCCGCGCAACCGGCCTCATCGCAAACGCCTCGAACTCCTTCTCGCCGAGAACACCTGCCCAGGAATCGAAGATCTGCACGGCATCGGCGCCGGCATCGATCTGGGCGACGAGATAATCGGCCGATACGTCGGCAAGCAGCATCAGCAGATGCTCGAAAGCGCGGGCATGCTTGTAGGCGAAGAGACGGGCAGGGGCCTGATCCGGCGTGCCGTGACCGGCAATCATGTAGGTCGCAACCGTCCATGGCGCCCCGCAGAAGCCGAGCAGCGTCGTCTCCACTGGCAGTTCTTCACGCAGCCGCCGTACCGTCTCTAGAACCGGCCTGAGATAATCGACAACCTCTTCACCGTTCAAACTGCCGATCCCGGCTTCATCGATCGGATCCATCTCCGGGCCATGGCCCTCGGTGAACCGGACATTCCGCTTCATTGCGTCTGGAATGACCAGGATATCGGAAAACAGAATGGCCGCATCGAAGCCATAGCGGCGGATCGGCTGCAATGTCACTTCGACGGCGTGCTCAGGCGTATAGCAGAGATCGAGAAAACTCCCTGCCTTTGCCCGTGTCTCCCGATATTCCGGAAGATAGCGTCCTGCCTGTCTCATCAGCCAGAGAGGAGGAGGGGAAAGGCTCTCGCCACTCAAAACCCTCATGATCTTTCGGCGCGTATCGCTCAACCGCTTCTTCCCTATAAAAAAACAAAGATATTTTAAAAGGTTTCTATTTCTTAGAGTCGGTGACTATCAAGGATTAAAATCCATCCACCGCCGATGCCATTTGTCGCGCGCCTGCAAAAGAACATAGGAGGGATTCGTCGATCTCGTCTGAATCTCGGGAAGAATCCGAATCTGAAAATGATTCCAAATCCTTCCGGACCGGCCATTTTTCTCATCGCTGTGGATAAGCTGTGGACCAGCTTTCAGGAAACAGATCCCTTCCCCATCGTCCACAGGGCCAATCGAAACCAATCCGCAGAATCCGAAATGTGGATAAGGAGGCATGTTTTCCCTTGCCGGAGACTGCCTCGCCGCCGTAGCTCTGTTTCATCCAGTCTTTTCAACAGGCAGCGGAAAATAGCGTGGAGAACAGAACGAACTACTTTCATCTGCATCTGATTTCTGACTCAACGGGAGAGACTCTGATCTCCGCCGGGCGCGCCGCGTCGGCGCAGTTCAGATCGGCTCAGCCGATCGAACATGTTTATCCGCTGATCCGCAATCGCAAGCAGCTGCTGCCGGTTCTGCAGGCGATCGATGACGCCCCCGGCATCGTGCTCTACACCATCGTCGACCGGGAGCTTGCGAGCCTGATCGATGAACGCTGCATCGAGATGGGCGTCGCCTCGGTGAATGTGCTGGAGCCGGTGATGAATGCCTTCCAGATCTATCTCGGCGCCCCGTCGCGCCGTCGGGTCGGGGCCCAGCATGTGATGAATGCCGGCTACTTCGCGCGCATCGAAGCGCTGAATTTCACCATGGATCACGATGACGGCCAGATGCCCGACGATTACAACGACGCCGATGTCGTGATCATCGGCATCAGCCGGACGTCGAAAACACCGACCAGCATCTATCTTGCCAACCGAGGCATCAAGACGGCGAACATCCCGATCGTCTATGGCGTGCCATTGCCCGAGAGCCTCTTCGTCGCGAGCAAACCGCTGATCGTCTGCCTGATCGCCACCACCGACCGTATTTCCCAGGTGCGGGAAAACCGGGTGCTCGGGGTAACGCAGGGTTTCGATCGCGAACACTACACCGATCGCGCCGCGATTTCCGAGGAGCTGAAATATGCCCGCTCGCTTTGCGCCCGTCATAACTGGCCGCTGATCGACGTCACCCGCCGCTCTATCGAGGAAACAGCCGCGGCAATCGTTGCCCTGCGGCCGAAGCTGCGCTAAGCGCTGACGAAAAGCCGGCACGCCGAGGAACCCATGACGCCGAAACTCATCCTTGCATCGTCGAGTCCCTTTCGCCGGATGCTGATGGAAAATGCCGGTCTGTCCTTCGAGGCGCATTCCGCAAGGATCGATGAACGGGCCGTCGAAGCGCCGCTGGAAAAAGCCGGCACTAAGCCTGATGCCGTGGCCCTCGTCCTGGCCAGGGCCAAGGCCGAGGAAGTCAGCAGCCGCTTTCCGGATGGCCTGGTCATCGGTTCGGATCAAACGATGTCGCTCGGCGACAGTGTCTTCCATAAGCCGAAGGACCTGGCTGACGCGGCTAGCCACCTTCAAGCTCTTTCCGGCGTAACCCACCGATTGAACAGCGCCGTTGCCATCGTCAGCGACGGCGTGGTCTTGTGGGAACATCTCGCGCATGCGGAACTGACGATGCGACCGCTGACGGCGGAGTTCATCGCCAGACATCTGGCGCGGGTTGGCGAACGGGCGCTTTCCAGCGTCGGCGCCTATCAATTGGAGGGGGAGGGCATTCAGCTCTTCGAAAAGATCGAGGGTGACTATTTCACCATTCTCGGCCTGCCGATGCTGCCGCTCCTAAAAAAATTGCGAGAACTCGGAGCAATCGATGGGTGATTCACGTGAAACATTCAGGCCGAAAGCATTTGTCACGGGCTTTCCCATCAAGCATTCGCGCTCACCACTGATCCACGGATATTGGCTGAAGACACTCGGCCTGCCAGGCAGCTACAGCGCTCATGAAGTGGCACCCGAGGCCTTTGCCGACTTCATTCACGCGTTGAAGGATGGCAGTTCCGGCTTTACCGGAGGCAATGTCACCATTCCTCACAAGGAATTGGCGTTCCGGCTCGCCGACAAGCCGGACGCACTATCGCGCGAACTCGGCGCCGCGAACACGCTCTGGCGGGAGGATGGCGCCCTGCATGCGACGAATACCGACGGTCGTGGCTTCATCGCCAATCTCGACGAACGCCATCCCGGCTGGGACCGGCATGGCACGGCTGTTGTCTTTGGCGCCGGCGGCGCCAGCCGGGCGATCATCCAGGCGGTCCGTGACCGCGGTTTCAAGGAGATCCACGTCGTCAACCGCACCGTCGAACGCGCGCGTGAACTCGCGGATCGTTTTGGCCCGCGTGTCCAGGCTCATCCGGCCGGGGCGCTTGCCGAAGTGATGAGAGGGGCCGGCCTCTTCATCAATACCACCTCGCTCGGCATGGACGGCGAGCCGGCGCCGCAACTCGATTTCTCGCCACTTGCGGCCGATGCCATCGTCACCGATATCGTTTATGTGCCCTTGAAGACGCCGATCCTGGCCCAAGCGGAAGAGCAAGGACTTCCCATCGTCGATGGTCTCGGCATGCTCTTGCACCAGGCTGTGCCCGGATTCGAGAAATGGTTCGGCCAGCGTCCCATCGTCGATGCGGCGCTGCGTGCGCTCATCATCACGGATATGGACGCACACTGATGCTGAAGATCGGCCTTACCGGCTCTATCGGAATGGGAAAATCGACGGCGGCAAAGCTCTTCGCCGATGCCGGAATCCCGGTGAACGATTCGGATGCCGCGGTCCACGATCTCTATGCCGGCGAGGCTGCACCCCTGGTGAATGCCGCTTTCCCCGGCACGATGAAGGATGGAGCAGTCGACCGGCGTGAACTCGGCCGCCAGCTCGCTCTTGATCCTGACGGCTTCAAACGCCTGGAAGCGATCGTCCATCCGCTGGTTCGCAAACGCGAGACGGAATTTCTCAAGCGACAACGCGACGCCGGCGCCGACATGGTATTGCTCGATATTCCATTACTTTTCGAAACCGGCGCCGAGGCAAGAGTGGATGTCATCGTCGTCGTCAGCACTGATCCACAGATTCAGCGCCAAAGGGTGCTTGCGCGCGAAGGCATGACCGAGGAAAAATTCGACATGATTCTCTCACGCCAGACGCCGGACTCGGAAAAGCGGCGCCGGGCCGATTATCTGATCGACACCAGTCACAGTATCGCGACGACGAGGGAACGGGTGTTCGAGATCGTCGCCGACCTGAAAACGCGGATTGCCAAGGGAGATTTCCGGAATGCGTGAGATCATCTTCGATACGGAAACAACCGGCCTCGACAACCGCGCCGACCGCATCATCGAAATCGGTGGCATCGAGCTCTTCAATCACTTCCCCACGGGCAACACGATCCATATCTTCATCAATCCTGGAGATCAGAAGGTTCATCCGGATGCGCTGGCCGTGCACGGCATTACCGATGAATTCCTGAAGGACAAGCAGCCTTTCGCCGAGGTTGCCGAACAAATCCTTACCTTCTTCGGCGATGCGAAGTGGATTGCCCATAACGCCACCTTCGATATGGGCTTCATCAACGCGGAATTCGCGCGGATCGGTTTACCGCCAATCCTGCCGGAACGGGTGCTCGATACGCTGTCGATGGCGCGGCGCAAACATCCGATGGGGCCGAATTCGCTCGATGCGCTTTGCCGGCGCTACGGCATCGATAATTCGCACCGCACCAAACACGGCGCGCTGCTCGACTCCGAACTGCTTGCCGAAGTCTATATCGAGATGATCGGCGGCAGACAGGCGGCCCTTGGCCTCGGCATGGTCGGCAAATCCAACCAGGCAGCTCGCGGTGAGATGGGGATGGAAGACGACGTGGTGATTGCCGCCGTGCTCGAGCGGCCCCGGCCGCTCGCCCCGCGCCTCAGCCAAACCGAGGAGCAGGCGCATGAGGCGCTCGTCGCCAAGCTCGGTGAAAAAAGCGTTTGGGCAAAATACGCCAGCCTCGATTAAACCAGTCCTCAATTGAAAATGCCCGGGACCAGCCCGGGCATCCGCATTTCAGACAAGAAAGAGCCGGTCAGTTCGGAACGGCCTGAACCTTGGCGCGGGCCTGTTCTTCGGCAACGCGCTGAGCGAACATCTGCGTGAAGTCGATCGGGTCGATCATCAGCGGCGGGAAACCACCATTGCGGGTGACGTCGGCGATGATCTGACGGGCGAAGGGGAAAAGCATGCGCGGGCACTCGATGAAGAGAACCGGCAGCATGTGTTCCTGCGGGAAACCGGCAACGCGGAAAACGCCGCCATAGGTGAGTTCGGCATGGAAAACCGTCTTGTCGCCGTCCTTGGCTTCGGCATTCAGCGACAGCACGACATCGAAATCCGTATCGGAAAGCGGGTTGGCGTTGACGTTCACATTGATGTTGATCGTCGGCGCCTTGTCGCGGGCCTGCAGCGAACGCGGCGCACCCGGATTTTCGAAGGACAGATCCTTGGTATATTGCGCAAGGATCGAAAGGGTGGGGTTGGCCGCACCGTTGCTGTTGTTATCGTCTGCCATTGGCTTTTCCTCGAGGGGCATGGGAATGGTGCCGCCATCTAACATTTCAGGGAAGGGCTTACAACCCTGGGCGTTTGGCTCGGTTGATCAGCCGCAGTGCCTCAATCGCCAAGATGCTTGCCGGACCACGGCGAGTTGCGATCCGGCTCTCTATGATAGTCCTCCTCGTCGAGATCGACCACCTTCGAGTTCGGCTTGCGGTCGCGGAAATCGGGTTGCGGGCTGGCAGAAGAGCCGCCTTTGGCATTGACGACGACGAAGCGTTTGGCGATCGCCCGCCAGACGAGATCGCGCACCGGCGGAATGAGAATGAGAATCGCGATGATATCGGTGAGGAAGCCAGGAATGATCAGGAGCAGCGAGGCGATGACGTTCATCGCCGGCCGCAGCAGGTCGCGGCCCGGCATCACCCCATTTCGTCCTTCGCTCGACATGCGGCGCAAAATACCGATTCCCTGCCGGCGCAGCAGAACCACGCCAAGAACGAAACCCAGCATGACGAGAACAAGCGTCAGCCACAATCCGATAGCCTGGCCGACGACGACGAAACCGGCAATTTCGGCGAACGGCAGCAGCAGAATGAAGGCTGGCAGGATCGAAAAACGCATGTCGGTCATGTCCCGGGCTCGCCGGTCTCCTCTTGGCGATGGCGAAGATGCCAGCCATCATTTGAATCATCTGTATAGGCAGACTATATGGGAGTACAAATCAGAGATGTTAACGGCGGCTGCGATACGATATGAGTTCGAACGACTTCATCACATTATTTTTCCTGGTGGCGGCTGTGCTGATTTTCTTTCAGCTCCGCTCCGTGCTCGGGCGCCGTACAGGAAATGAGAAGCCGCCGCGCGATCTCTATACGCCGCGGGATGCGGCTCCGGCCGAAGCCGCTGATGCCGGCAAGGTCGTGACGCTGCCGCGGCGTGATGCGACGACGGAGGATGAGGATCGCTTCGCCGCCATCGATGCTTTCGCGGCGCCCGGAACGCCGCTCAACGAATCGCTGCGTGCGCTGAACAAGGCCGATCCCGCCTTCAGCCCGAAGGAGTTTCTGAACGGCGCCCGCATGGCTTACGAGATGATCGTCATGGCCTATGCCGATGGCGACCGGAAAACACTGAAAAACTTGCTGTCCCGCGAAGTCTATGACGGCTTCGATGCGGCGATCGGCGAGCGCGAAGCCCGGGGCGAGAAGGTGAAGTCCACTTTCGTCGGCATCGACAAGGCTGAGATCACCCATGCGGAGACCAAGGGCAGCGAAGCACAGATCACCGTGCGCATTGCCAGCCAGCTGATATCGGCCACTTACGACAAGGCCGACGTTCTGATCGAGGGCGACGCTGAAAACGTCGCCGAGGTCAATGACGTCTGGACCTTCGCCCGCGACACCCGCTCGCGCGATCCGAACTGGAAACTTGTGGCGACCGAATCGGAACATGAGTGACCACGCATCGGACTTCGTCCTGCAGGCCATAAGCTTCGACACTCTGGAAGGCTGGAAGGATGATGATCCCTCCGGCCTTTTTGAAGTCATGCAAAGCTGTCGGCGGCAAATCACCGATGTCAAACCGTACCGCACCGGATCGCTTGGCCTGAGCTCGGAAGACCTGCTTCCGCTTCTCGCCGCCGCCGAAGATTTCACTCCGTCCTCTCCGGAATCGGCGCGCGCTTTTTTCGAGATGCACTGTCGGCCCTTTCTGATTCGCCGCAACGACGGCAATTCCGGCTTCGTCACCGCCTTCTACGAACCTGATATCGACGTGTCTGAGCGTCCGGACGAAATTTTCCGTTTTCCTTTCTACCGGCGTCCGGACGATCTGATCGATCTCGATGACGCCAATCGCCCCGCCGGGTTCGACAAGGCCTATGCTTTCGGCCGTCTGCAGAAGGGCCACGTCACTGCCTATCCGGACCGTTGCGCCATCGATCAGGGATTTCTCGAGGGCCGCGGCCTCGAAATCGCCTGGGCGAAGTCGAAGGTCGATGTCTTCTTCGTGCATGTACAAGGTGCCGCCCGCCTGCGTTATGAGGATGGTCGTATCGGCCGCATCACCTATGCCGCGAAGGCCGGCCATGCTTTCTCGGCGATCGGCAAGCTGCTGATCGAGCGCGGCGAGATCGATCGGGCGGAGATTTCGATGCAGGCGATCCGTGCCTGGCTGGCGCGCAATCCCGAGCGCGTCGACGAAGTACTATGGCATAACCGCTCTTATATTTTCTTCCGTGAAGCGCCGGTTACCGATCCGCAGGCCGGTCCGATCGCGGCCGCTAAGGTGCCGCTTCTCGCCGGCCGCGCGCTTGCGGTCGACCGGATGATCCATACCTTCGGCTTTCCCTTTTTCATTCGCGCCGAAAGCCTCACCCATCTCGACCAGGGCCGACCGTTCCGCAGGCTGATGCTGGCGCTCGATACCGGTTCGGCGATCGTCGGGCCGGCGAGGGGTGATATCTTCACCGGCTCGGGGGATATCGCCGGGGAAAGTGCCGGCACGGTCCGCAACGAGGCCGATTTCGCCATCCTCATTCCCAATGCCGCCGCCGGAAGATTCGACTGATGGCCGGGGATCGCAAGCTGAGTGCGGATGAGAGGATCCTCTGGGGCAAGGTCGCCCGCAGCACGCGGCCGATGCCCGGCAAGGCGGGGGCGTTGACCGAACTCGATGCCTTTCTTGCCGAAGCCGAAGCGGCGGCCGAACGGGAGCAGGAAAAGCAGACGCCCGCCACACCCACGGCGCCGCAGCCGGCAGTACCGTCCACGGTGAAGCCATCGGCCGGGGTGCATCATCCGCTGGAAAAGCCGGTCAAGCGGAAGATCGCCAAGGGTCGTCTGGCGCTCGAAGCGCGGATCGACCTGCACGGGTTGGTGCAGAGCGAGGCCCATGCCATCCTTCTCGATTTCCTGATCCGCGCCCATGAGCGCGGCATGCGCCATGTGCTGGTCATTACGGGCAAGGGCAGCTCGATGGGCAGCGAGGGCGCGCTGAAGCGGGCCGTGCCTCTCTGGTTCTCGAAGCCGGAATTCCGCTACCTGATCTCCTCCTATGAACCGGCCGCACAGCATCATGGCGGTGAGGGCGCGCTCTACATTCGCCTGTCGCGGCGGCATGGGGAAAGGCCATGACACCCTTCGGAGAGGCGGTTCGCAGGTTGCGGGCGCGCAAGGGCGTCTCGCAGAAGGAGATGGCGGAAGCGCTGAATGTCTCCCCTGCCTATCTCTCGGCGCTCGAACATGGAAAGCGTGGTTTGCCGACATTCGATCTGCTGCAGCGCATCGCCGGCTACTTCAACATCATCTGGGATGAGGCCGAGGAACTGTTCCTGCTCGCCCGCTCGTCCGACCCGCGTGTCGTGATCGACACCTCCGGCCTGCCCCCCGAATATACCGAATTTGCCAACCGGCTGGCCCGTCGGATTCGCAACCTTGACAGCGCTGAGATAGGCCGGCTATCGGCTCTTCTCGAAAATGGCGGAAAAGGCGACGGAAAAGCGTCATAATCCCCTGTTTTATGCCTTGTTTTAGGGACTTGCCATTGGGAAGTGGGTTCAAAAAACCTATATACGAGAGTGAAGAAAGCCGGTGATTCGCAAGGCGCGCCGCAGCTTTACGACAACAGGGAAAATCTCGACAGAATGAGCGATACATCCGCGACGGAAAACGGCGTAAGCACCGAATATGGCGCAGATTCCATCAAGGTTCTGAAGGGCCTCGATGCCGTGCGCAAACGCCCCGGCATGTATATCGGCGATACCGACGACGGCTCCGGCCTGCATCACATGGTCTATGAAGTCGTCGACAACGCGATCGACGAAGCGCTTGCCGGCCATGCCGACATCGTCACCGTCACCCTCAATCCGGATGGCTCGGTGACCGTCACCGACAATGGTCGCGGCATCCCGACGGACATTCACACCGGTGAAGGCGTGTCGGCGGCCGAAGTCATCATGACGCAGCTTCATGCCGGCGGTAAGTTCGACCAGAATTCCTACAAGGTTTCCGGCGGCCTGCACGGCGTCGGCGTCTCCGTCGTCAACGCGCTGTCCGTCTGGTTGAAGCTGAAGATCCGCCGTCACGACAAGATCCATGAAATGAGCTTCACCCATGGCGTGGCCGATGCTCCGCTGAAGGTTACGGGCGACGCGCCGAATGAAACCGGCACGGAAGTGAGCTTCATGCCGAGCACCGACACCTTCACCATGACGGAGTTCGACTACGGCACGCTGGAGCATCGCCTTCGCGAGCTCGCCTTCTTGAATTCAGGCGTCCGCATCCTGCTGACCGACAAGCGTCATTCCGATATCAAGCAGGAAGAGCTGCGTTATGACGGCGGCCTCGAGGCTTTCGTTGCCTATCTGGACCGCGCCAAGAAGTCGCTCGTCGACAAGCCGGTTGCCATCCGCGGCGAAAAGGACGGCATCACCGTCGAAGTCGCGATGTGGTGGAACGACAGCTATCATGAGAACGTGCTGTGCTTCACCAACAACATTCCCCAGCGCGACGGCGGCACGCATATGGCCGGCTTCCGAGCGGCGCTGACGCGCCAGGTCGTTTCCTATGCCGACAGTTCCGGCATCACCAAAAGGGAAAAGGTGACGCTGCAGGGCGAAGATTGCCGCGAAGGCCTGACGGCGGTTCTGTCGGTCAAGGTGCCGGATCCGAAATTTTCCTCGCAGACCAAGGATAAGCTCGTCTCCTCGGAAGTCCGTCCTGTTGTCGAAAGTCTCGTCAACGAGGCGCTGAACACCTGGTTCGAAGAACACCCAAGCGAAGCCAAAATCCTCGTCGGCAAGGTCGTCGAGGCCGCCGCCGCACGCGAAGCGGCCCGCAAGGCCCGCGAATTGACCCGCCGCAAGGGCGCACTCGATATCGCTTCGCTGCCGGGCAAGCTCGCCGACTGCTCCGAGCGTGATCCGACAAAATCCGAAGTCTTCCTTGTCGAGGGCGATTCTGCCGGCGGCTCGGCCAAGCAGGGCCGCTCGCGCGAGAACCAGGCGATCCTGCCGCTGCGCGGCAAGATCCTGAACGTCGAACGTGCTCGTTTCGACAAGATGCTGTCGAGCCAGGAAATCGGCACATTGATCACCGCGCTCGGTACCGGCATCGGCAAGGACGAGTTCAATGTCGAAAAGCTGCGCTACCACAAGATCATCATCATGACGGACGCCGATGTCGACGGCGCCCATATCCGCACCCTGCTGCTGACCTTCTTCTTCCGCCAGATGCCGCAACTGATCGAGCGCGGTCATCTCTATATCGCCCAGCCGCCGCTCTATAAGGTCTCGCGCGGCAAGTCGGTGCAGTATCTGAAGGATGAGAAGGCGCTCGAAGAATATCTCATCAGCCAGGGCCTGGAAGATGCTTCGCTGAGGCTCGGTAGCGGCGAGGTTCGCGCCGGCCAGGATCTGCGCGAGGTCATCCTCGATGCCCTGCGTATGCGCGCGCTGCTCGACAATCTCCATTCTCGCTATAATCGTTCCGCCGTCGAACAAGCGGCGATTGCCGGCGCGCTCAATGCCGAGCTCGCCAGCGACCCGGCGAGAGCGCTGGCGCTGGCAAACGAAGTGGCTGGACGCCTCGACATCATCGCCGAGGAAACCGAACGCGGCTGGCAGGGCGATCTGACCAGCGATGGCGGACTGCGCCTCGAGCGCATGGTCCGCGGCGTCAGGGAACTCGTGGTGCTCGACATGGCGCTAATCGGCTCCTCGGATGCCCGTCATATCGACCAGCTGACGGCACGCCTCAAGGAAATCTATCAGACGCCGCCGTCGCTGCATCGCCGCGAAGGCGACATCGAAATCTCCGGCCCGCGTGCCCTGCTCGACGCGATCTTCGCAAGCGGCCGCAAGGGCCTCACCATGCAGCGCTACAAAGGTCTTGGCGAGATGAATGCCGAGCAGCTCTGGGAAACGACGCTCGATCCGAATGTGCGCTCGCTGCTGCAGGTCAGGGTCAACGACGCCACCGACGCCGACGGTCTCTTCGCCCGTCTGATGGGTGACGAAGTCGAGCCGCGGCGCGAATTCATCCAGGACAATGCGCTGAGCGTTGCAAACCTCGATATCTAATTGATATTTCAGAAATAAATGGCCCCGCTATCCTTGAGGATGGCGGGGCTTTAGTTTGCCCGATATCTGCTTGGCCTTTGGCTCCGCTCAATTCGCGACGAAGCGCCCGTTGAAGGCGACCTCGGAGAGCGGCTTGCGCTGGCTGGGGAATTCGCGTGCCTGATTGCGTTCGGAAAGAACGCTCTTGTCGGCCAGGCGGCCGATGGCGACGCCTGCTTCGACCCGGTATCCCTCGGGAATGGCGAAAGCCTGCCTGATCTCCTCATGCTTGATGCCGCCCATGCCATGGGCGTAAAGGCCGGAGAGGCGCGCCTGGATCGCCAGATGCCCCCATGCCGCACCGGCATCGAAGGAATGGGTGTAGCTCGGCTTTTCCTCAGCCGAGCCGACGGCCCCGGTGAACGCACGCGACACGACGAAGATCAGCGCCGATGCATGCCTGGCCCATTCCTGGTTGGCGTCGACGAGCAATGCGACGAATTTCTCCCAATGCTCCGAACCCTTGAGGCCATAGATGAAGCGCCAGGGCTGCTGGTTGGCCGAGGACGGCGCCCAATGGGCGGCGTCGAGCAGACCGAGCAGCTGCGCTTCCTCGATGATTTCGCCGGTGAAGGCGCGCGGCGACCAGCGGTCAAGAAACATCGGATCGATCGAATATTCCGATTCGCGACTATTGCTCTTCGTCATGCTTGTTCCATGGTTTGGGGAAAAAAATTTGGATCGGGGCTGGGCTTAGGCCGTCCAGACGATGTCGAGTTCTTCGCGGAAGGCGAAGCGCTTCAGATGATCGTCGATGACGTGCTGCATCCTTTCCTGTTGCGAGGGATCGGCAACGGACAGTGTCATGGTCAGTGCCGCATCGTCGGCCGCAAACGTCACCTCGGCCGTATCGCTGAACGGCACCCGGCCCTTCAGAGGATCGAATTCGACGTCGAATTTGTGGCTCCAGTGTTTGCAGAGCTGCTGCAGGTAGCGGCTCCCATGTTCGGTCTGCACGACGGCCTTCGAGAGATGCATTTCGAACTCCACGTCATTTTGTATAGCAGAGACATATTTCCTGCTTCACCGGCTTGGCAAGCGCAGCATCGTCGCAGCTCGGGTGTACAGATTGTCTTCATAAAAGCGGCCTGACGCCGGCGTCGAAGCAGGATAATCAACCGCTTTGGTCAATCGATTGCGGGAGTTGCGCATGCTGGTGAACGGAAAATGGACGGAAGACTGGCAGCCCGTGCAGGCAAAGGACGAAAAGGGCGGCTTCATCAGGCAGACCTCGAGTTTCCGCAACTGGGTCACCCCGGATGGTAGCGCCGGGCCGACGGGCGAAGGCAGCTTTGCAGCCAGCGCCGGCCGTTACCATCTCTATGTCGCCTATATCTGCCCCTGGGCCTCGCGCACCCTGATCGGCCGCAAGCTCAAGGGCCTGGAAGATATCATCTCGGTCTCGGTCGTCGAGCCGCTGCTGGGCAAGCAGGGCTGGCGCTTCGGGGATTATCCCGGCGCGACGGAGGATCACGTCAACGGCGTAACCTATATGCATGAAATCTATACAAGGGCAGCACCCGATTTCACCGGCCGGGCCACCGTGCCGGTTCTCTGGGACAAGCAGAAAGAGACCATCGTCAACAATGAATCCGCCGATATTCTGCGTATGCTGAACAGCGGCTTCGGCGGTCTGGCAAAAAATCCGATCGATCTTTACCCGGCGGAGAGGCGCACCGAGATCGATGCTTTCAACGATCGCATCTATCCTGATCTCAACAACGGTGTCTACAGAGCCGGTTTCGCCACCACGCAGATCGCCTACGAAGAAGCCTTTGCCGATGTCTTTGCCTGCCTCGACTGGGTCGAGCAGCAGTTCGAGGGCCGGTCTTTTCTCTTCGCCGATCATCCCACCGAGAGCGATATCCGGCTTTTTGCAACGCTGGTGCGCTTCGACGTCGCCTATCACGGCATCTTCAAATGCAATCTGCGCCGGCTTTCCGACTATGCCAATCTGCGCGCCTTCTGCCGCCGCATGCTGGATTGGCCGGGCATCGGTGAGACGGTGAACCTCGATCACATCAAGCGCGGCTACTATTCGATCGAAAGTCTTAATCCGACGAAGATCGTTCCCGTCGGCCCGGATCTGGTGGAAATTTTTAGAGCATGATGCCGGCAGGCACGGGCGGTTTTCGGCAGAAAATCATCCGAATCGCGGCAAAGCCGTACCGCTTCCCGGCAAAGCCGTAATGACACCGATGAATAATTCGTTCATAGGTGGCTGCAAATCCGTTTTCGTTGAGGAGGAAATTCCATGAAGCTGATGCGTGTTGGCGAAGCAGGCAGTGAAAAACCAGCACTTCTCGATGCCGATGGCAAGATCCGCGATCTCTCCGGTCATGTCGCCGATATCGGCGGTGAAGCGATCGGACCGGCAGGCCTTGCAAAGATAGCGACCATCGATCCGAAGAGCCTTCCGGAACTTGTCCCCGGCCGCATCGGCGCCTGCGTCGCGGGCACTGGCAAGTTCATCTGCATCGGCTTGAATTATTCGGATCACGCTGCCGAAACCGGTGCGACCGTGCCGCCCGAGCCGATCATCTTCATGAAAGCAACATCCGCAATCGTCGGACCGAACGACAATGTCATCATTCCGCGCGGTTCGGAAAAGACCGATTGGGAAGTCGAGCTCGGCGTCGTCATCGGCAAAACCGCCAAATATGTGACGGAAGCCGAAGCGCTGGATTATGTCGCCGGTTATTGCGTTTCCAATGACGTTTCCGAGCGCGCTTTCCAGACCGAGCGGTCCGGTCAGTGGACCAAGGGCAAATCCTGCGACACCTTTGGCCCGATCGGCCCCTGGCTCGTGACCAAGGATGAAATTGCCGAACCGCAGAACCTCGGCATGTGGCTGACGGTTAACGGCCAGAAGATGCAGAACGGCTCGTCGAAGACGATGGTTTACGGGGTTGCCTTCCTCGTCTCCTACCTCAGCCAGTTCATGTCGCTGCATCCCGGTGACGTGATCTCGACCGGCACGCCTCCGGGCGTCGGCATGGGCCTCAAGCCGCCGCGTTATCTCAAGGCCGGCGACGTGGTCGAACTCGGCATCGAAGGTCTCGGCACGCAGAAGCAGACCTTTGTAGCGGATCGTTAACGACGCTTCCTGTTGAGAAACTTAAGTTTTCAGGTCGATTATGATGCCGCAGGTCAATTCTGCGGCATTTGTTGTGTGGGTCTGGTTCGTCAATGTTGCTGTGCAACAAAAACCTGTTAGTCTGCGCGACGTGCCCGCGTTACGAAAAGAGTCGATGCCTCTCAATCGGTGTCATCTTTTCGATAGAGAAAGGTGGCGCCTTCCAATGTTTTATCAGCTTTATGAATTGAACCATGCCGCCATGGCGCCGTTTCGCGCCGCGGCCGATATCATGCGATTTGCCTATGCCAATCCGCTGAATCCGTTCTCCCACACGCCGTTCGGCCGGACGATGGCGGCAAGTCTCGAAATGTTCGAACGCACGACGCGCCGCTACGGGAAACCGGAATTCGGACTGAAGCAGACGACGATCGGTGACAAGACGGTGTCCGTCCGCGAAGAGGTCGTCTGGTCGCGACCCTTCTGCAATCTTCTGCATTTCGCCCGCAGTGTTCCAGCCGTCCGCGGCAATGATCCACGCATTCTGATCGTCGCGCCGATGTCCGGCCACTATGCCACGCTGCTGCGCGGCACGGTCGAGGCGCTGCTGCCGAGTGCCGATATCTACATCACCGACTGGATCGACGCCCGCATGGTGCCGATGACGGAAGGCACGTTCGATTTCGACGATTACGTCGACTACGTCATCGAGATGCTGCATTTCCTTGGTCACGATACGCATGTCGTCGCCGTCTGTCAGCCTTCCGTTCCGGTGCTGGCAGCCGCTGCCGTGATGGAAGAAGCCAGGGATCCGCTATCGCCGGCGTCGATGACGCTGATGGGCGGCCCGATCGATACGCGCATCAACCCGACGGCGGTCAACAAGCTCGCCCAGGAGCGGTCGCTGCAGTGGTTCTCCGACAATGTCATCATGAACGTGCCTTGGCCGCAGCCGGGCTTCATGCGCCCGGTCTACCCAGGGTTCCTGCAGCTTTCGGGCTTCATGTCGATGAATCTTGATCGCCACCTCGTCGCGCACAAGGAGTTCTTCATGCATCTCGTGAAGAACGACGGCGAGCCGGAAAGACATCGCGATTTCTACGACGAATATCTCGCCGTCATGGATCTGACCGCCGAATTCTATTTGCAGACGGTGGAGGAGGTCTTCATCAAGCATTCGCTGCCGAAGGGCGAACTGATGCATCGCGGTAAACGCGTCGATCCATCAGCAATTCGCAACGTGGCGCTGCTGACCGTCGAAGGTGAGAATGACGATATCTCAGGGGTCGGCCAGACAATGGCGGCGCAGACCATCTGCGTGAACATTCCCGAAGATATGCGCATGCATTATCTTCAGCCGGATGTCGGCCATTATGGTGTTTTCAACGGCTCGCGTTTCCGCCGCGAGATTGCGCCGCGCATCATCGATTTCGTCCGACAGCATTCCCGTTCCGCCATCAAGCCTCCGATTCCGCGTGTCATCAAGGGCGGCCGGGCGGGCTGAATCAGAGACAGCTGAATTAGCAAAACGGATTCAAGGCCTTATCCGATTTCGCGGGCAATCGTCTTGAAGGCGGTTATTGCGGTAACCACATCGATTTCAGCGTTCGGTATTCTGCCGGGCGCGGAAAGCGAGGGATACCCGCACGATGAACCAGTCAGCATTGCTTCGACCGGATTGGACTCCGGCTACCATTGCCCTGATGATTCTCGGCTTCATGGTTTTCTGGCCTCTGGGTCTTGCCATGCTTGCCTACATCATCTTCGGCGACCGTCTGCGCGGCTTCAAGCGTGACGTCAACCAGGCGACCGATGGCTTCTTTGCCTCCTGCCGCCGCCCGCATGGCCGTCACCGCCCGCATTTTTCGACCGGCAACGTCGCCTTCGACGACTGGCGCAAGACCGAACTCGACCGGATGGAGGAAGAGCGCCGCAAGCTTGACGAAATGCGCGAGGAATTCGACTCCTATCTGCGCGAGCTCCGCCGCGCCAAGGATCAGGAAGAGTTCGACCGCTTCATGCGTGACCGCAGGAACGCCAAGCGCGATGACAATGGCCCGGTCGCTGAATATCAGACGCCGTAAACGCCTGAACGATGAATTGATGACCGGCATCTCGCGATGCCGGTTTTTCCATGTCTGCCCTTCCGCCGATCATTTCGATTTGCCGGCGAATCGTATAGAAAACACGCATGTTCTCGCTTCTGAAAACAAGGTCGAAGGCGCGAAAGCCGGCTCCGCCCGAAATGCGGACGCTCGACGTGGCCGGCCGGCTCATGCCGCTGACGATCAAGCAGCATGACCGGGCGACACGCATCACGCTGCGCATCGAACCGGGTGGCCGCGCCTTGAAGATGACGGTGCCGAAAGGCCTTGCCGCGCGCGAGGTCAATGCCTTCCTCGATCGTCACCAGGGTTGGCTGCTCACCAAGCTTGCCAAGTTTTCGACCGATACCGGCCTGCGTGACGGCGGCGAAATTCTCCTTCGCGGCGTTTCCCATCGTATCCAGCATAGCGGTAGCTTGCGCGGGCTGACGGAGGCGGTGTCCATAGACGGCATCCCGGTGTTGCGCATCAGCGGCATGCCGGAGCATGTCGGACGGCGCATTGCGGCCTTTCTCAAGAAAGAGGCGCGTGCCGATCTCGCAAGACTGGCGACGATGCATGCCGCAACCATCCGGGCGCCGATCCGCTCGATCTCGATGAAGGATACCCGCAGCCGCTGGGGCTCCTGTTCGTCGGAGGGAAATCTGAGCTTTTCCTGGCGTATCGTCATGGCGCCGCCGTCGGTGATCGATTATCTCGCCGCCCATGAGGTCGCCCACCTCAAGGAAATGAACCACGGCCCGCACTTCTGGGCCCTCTGTCGTAAGCTTTGCCCCGGCATGGAGGAGGCGAAATCCTGGCTCAAGCGGCATGGCAGCCAGTTGCATGCCATCGATTTCGACTAGCGCATAACCTCGAAAATCGAATCGGTTTTTCGGAAAGGATTATGCGCAGATTTAAAGTGATAGCGCGTCCTTTGGACGTACGGCGCTCTGGCCGAGAGCCGTGCTAAATTCAGTGTCCGTCGCAAATTGGCTCGACTCTTTCCGCATTTCGTGTCACTTCGCTGCCATGAGACCGGATATCAAGATCTGTGGTTTGAAGACGCCTGAGGCTGTCGATCGCGCGCTGAAGCGCGGTGCGACCCATATCGGTTTTATCTTCTTCGAAAAGAGCCCGCGTTATATCGAGCCGGACCTAGCGGCAAAGCTGGCCGAACCTGCGCGTGGCAAGGCGAAAATCGTCGCTGTCGTCGTCGATCCGACCAATGACGAACTCGACGAGATCGTGTCGTTGTTGAAGCCGGATATGCTGCAGCTTCACGGCAACGAGAGCCCTGAACATGTGCTGACCATAAAAGCGCTCTATGGTCTGCCTGTGATGAAGGTCTTTTCGGTCCGCACGGCAGACGACCTGAAGCGCGTCGAGGCCTATATCGGCATCGCCGACCGTTTCCTCTTCGACGCCAAAGCGCCGAAGGGTTCGGAACTGCCTGGCGGCAACGGTATTTCCTTCGATTGGAGCCTTCTCAGCTGGCTTGACGGCAGCGTCGACTACATGCTTTCCGGCGGGCTGAACAAGGACAACGTCGCCGAGGCGCTTTTCATCACCAAGGCACCGGGTATCGACGTCTCCTCGGGAGTCGAAACTGCGCCTGGCGTGAAGAGCGTCGCGAAGATCGATGAATTTTTTGACGCGGTCGAAAAGGCGAATGCGCCGATCATGGCCTCAGGGAGTTGAGAGTGAACGAGACGCCTAAACCGAATTCCTTCCGTTCCGGCCCCGATGAAGATGGCCGTTTCGGCATTTATGGCGGTCGTTTCGTGGCCGAAACGCTGATGCCGCTGATACTCGACCTGCAGGACGAGTGGAACAGGGCAAAGAACGATCCGGCATTCCAGGCCGAATTGAAGCATCTCGGCGCCCATTATATCGGCCGCCCGAGCCCGCTCTATTTCGCCGAGCGGCTGACGGCCGAACTCGGCGGCGCGAAGATCTATTTCAAGCGCGAGGAGCTGAACCATACCGGCTCGCACAAGATCAACAATTGCATCGGCCAGATCCTGCTCGCCAAGCGCATGGGCAAGACCCGCATCATCGCCGAAACCGGTGCCGGGCAGCACGGCGTCGCCTCCGCGACCGTTGCCGCCCGCTTTGGCCTTCCCTGCGTCGTCTATATGGGTGCCACCGACGTCGAGCGTCAGGCACCGAATGTTTTCCGCATGAAGCTGCTCGGCGCGGAAGTAAAGCCGGTCACGGCAGGCAGCGGCACGCTGAAGGACGCCATGAACGAGGCGCTTCGCGACTGGGTCACCAATGTCGAGGATACCTATTACCTGATCGGAACGGCAGCCGGTCCGCATCCCTATCCGGAGATGGTCCGCGATTTCCAGTCGGTGATCGGCATCGAAGCGAAGGAGCAGATGCTGGCAGCCGAAGGCCGTCTTCCGGATCTGGTCATCGCTGCCGTCGGCGGCGGTTCGAACGCCATCGGCATTTTCCATCCTTTCCTGGATGATCCCTCTGTCAAGATCGTCGGCGTCGAAGCCGGCGGCAAGGGCCTGCAGGGCGACGAACATTGCGCCTCGATCACTGCCGGTTCGCCGGGCGTGCTACACGGCAACCGCACCTACCTGCTGCAGGACGGCGACGGTCAGATCAAGGAAGGCCATTCGATTTCGGCCGGTCTCGATTATCCCGGCATCGGCCCCGAACATTCCTGGCTGAACGATACCGGCCGTGTCGACTATGTGCCGATCATGGATCACGAAGCGCTTGAGGCTTTCCAGACCCTGACCCGCCTCGAAGGCATCATCCCGGCGCTCGAGCCCTCGCATGCGATTGCCGAGGTGATCAAACGCGCACCGACGATGGGCAAGGACGAGATCATCCTGATGAACCTCTCCGGCCGCGGCGACAAGGATATCTTCACCGTCGGCAAGATTCTGGGAATGGGACTGTAAGACATGACCGCACGCATGGACAAACGCTTTGCCGAGCTGAAGGCCGAGGGCCGTCCGGCGCTTGTGACCTATTTCATGGGCGGCGATCCTGACTACGACACCTCGCTCGGCATCATGAAGGCGCTGCCGGAGGCGGGCTCCGACATTATCGAGCTCGGTATGCCCTTTTCCGATCCGATGGCCGACGGCCCGGCGATCCAGCTGGCCGGCCAGCGCGCGCTGAAAGGCGGCCAGACGCTGAAGAAGACGCTGCAACTGGCGGCCGATTTCCGCAAGACCAATGATGCGACGCCGATCGTGATGATGGGTTACTACAACCCGATCTATATTTACGGCGTCGAGAAATTCCTCGACGACGCGCTCTTAGCCGGCATCGACGGCCTGATCGTTGTCGACCTGCCGCCCGAGATGGATGACGAACTCTGCATTCCGGCCATCCGCAAAGGCATCAATTTCATCCGCCTGGCGACGCCGACGACGGATGAGAAGCGCCTGCCGAAGGTCCTGAAGAACACTTCGGGCTTCGTCTACTACGTCTCGATGAACGGCATCACCGGTTCGGCGCTGCCCGATCCGTCGCTGGTGTCCGGCGCGGTCGAGCGCATCAAGCAGCACACCAGCCTGCCCGTCTGTGTCGGCTTCGGCGTCAAGACGGCGGAACACGCAAAGGTCATCGGCGGTTCGGCCGACGGCGTCGTCGTCGGCACCGCGATCGTCAATCAGGTCGCGACCAGCTTGACGCATGACGGAAAGGCAACAGCGGACACCGTTCAGGCCGTTGCCACGCTGGTGCGCGGCCTTTCCACGGGAACACGTTCGGCGCGCCTTGTTGCTGCCGAATAGTTTGCGCACACTGGAAAAAATTTATCAGGAGTATTCGAGTTGAACTGGATCACCAACTACGTTCGCCCGCGGATCAATTCCATGCTGGGCCGTCGCGAAGTGCCGGAGAACCTCTGGATCAAGTGCCCGGAAACGGGCGAGATGGTCTTCCACAAGGACCTGGAAGGCAACAAATGGGTCATTCCGGCGTCCGGTTATCACATGAAGATGCCGGCCAAGGCGCGCCTGGCCGATCTTTTCGACAATGGCGAGTTCGAATCGCTGCCGCAGCCGAAGGTCGCGCAGGACCCGCTGAAGTTCCGCGATTCGAAGAAATATAGCGATCGCTTGCGCGACAGCCGCCTGAAGACCGAACAGGAGGATACGATCCTCGCCGGTGTCGGAAAGGTGCAGGGACTGAAACTGGTGGCCGTTGTGCACGAATTCAACTTTATCGGCGGTTCGCTCGGCATGGCCGCCGGCGAGGCGATCGTCAAGGCTTTCGAGCGCGCGACGGCTGAAAAGTGCCCTCTGGTGATGTTCCCCGCTTCCGGCGGTGCGCGCATGCAGGAAGGCATCCTGTCGCTGATGCAGCTGCCGCGCACGACGGTTGCCGTCGACATGCTGAAAGAATCCGGCCAGCCCTATATCGTCGTGCTGACCAATCCGACGACCGGTGGCGTCACGGCCTCCTATGCCATGCTTGGCGATATTCATCTGGCCGAGCCCGGCGCCGAAATCGGCTTTGCCGGCAAGCGAGTGATCGAACAGACTCTGCGTGAAAAACTGCCCGAAGGCTTCCAGACCGCCGAATACCTGCTGGAACATGGTATGGTCGATATGGTCGTCAAACGTCACGATATTCCGGAAACGCTGGCGCGCCTCTTGAAGATCCTGACGAAGAAGCCGGTATCGGCGGCAAACGACATGAACGGCGGCGCGATCGCTCTGGCGGCGAGCGCCTGATAACCGACAAGCAGGCGGGGTGCCGAATTGATACCCAGAGGCCAAACCGCGGTGAGCGAGGCAGCACAGGAGATCGACAAGCTCATGGGATTGCATCCCAAGGGTTTTGATCTGTCTCTCGATCGCATCACCCGTCTTCTCGATGTGCTCGGCAATCCGCACAGGAAACTGCCGCCCGTGATCCATGTCGCCGGCACCAATGGCAAGGGGTCGGTCACCGCCTTTTGCCGCGCCCTGCTCGAAGCCGGTGGCTACAGCGCTCACGTCCACACCTCGCCGCATCTCGTCAATTGGCACGAGCGGTACCGCATTGGCGTCAAAGGCGGACGCGGACAGCTTGTGGATGACGCCGTCTTTGCCGAGGCCGTGCGTCGCGTGGCCGATGCCAATGCAGGACAGCACATTACCGTCTTCGAAATCCTGACGGCGGTCACCTTCATCCTGTTTTCCGAACATCCGGCCGATGCCGCGATCATCGAAGTCGGTCTCGGCGGCCGGTTCGACGCGACCAATGTCATTTCCGATCCGGCTGTCTCGGTCATCATGCCGATTTCGCTGGATCACCAGCCCTATCTCGGCGACAGGGTCGAGCTGATCGCGGCCGAAAAGGCCGGTATCATGAAGCCGGGATTTCCCGTTGTCATCGGTCATCAGGAATATGACGCAGCACTCGACGTGCTGATGTCGACGGCTGAGCGGCTGCATTGCCCGAGCGCCGTCTTCGGCCAAGACTTTATGGCGCATGAGGAATATGGCCGGCTCGTCTACCAGGACGAATTCGGTCTTGCCGACCTGCCGCTGCCGCGCCTCCCCGGCCGGCATCAATATGCCAATGCCGCCGCCGCCATTCGTGCCGTCAAGGCAGCGGGTTTCACCGTTACCGAGACAATGATGGAAAAGGCGATGAGTTCGGTCGAATGGCCGGGCCGGCTGCAGCGTCTGAGCGAGGGCCGGCTGCTGTCGCATGCGCCCGCCGGCGCCGAGATCTGGATCGATGGCGGGCATAATCCCGGTGCCGGCGAAGTGATCGCCGAAGCCATGGCCAATTTCGAGGAGCGCCAGTCTCGGCCGCTTTTCCTGATTATCGGCATGATCAACACCAAGGATCCGGTCGGTTATTTCAAGGCCTTTGCCGGTCTGGTCGAGAAGGTTTTCTGCGTGCCGATCCGCGGCAGCGAAGCGATGATCGACCCGGTGATATTGTCGAATGCCGCTTATGATGCCGGTTTGGTTGCCGAACCGATGTCGACCGTCGGCGATGCGCTGGAAGCGATAAAAGCCGTCGCCGATCCGGAGGCATTGCCGCCGCGCATCCTGGTCGGCGGCTCTCTCTATCTCGTCGGCGACGTGCTCGCCGACAACGGCACGCCCCCGAAATGAAGGCTGCGAAATGAAAAAGCCCGGTCGAGCCGGGCTTTTTCGTCAATGTGATATAAATTCGTCGATATCAATCAGGCAGCGCTCGAAATCCAGTTCGAAAGAGCCGTCTTCGGCTTTGCGCCGACCGAGATATCGGCAACTTCGCCGCCCTTGAAGATTGCAAGGGTCGGAATGGAGCGCACACCAAACTGTGCGGCGAGTTCCGGATTCTCATCGATATTCAGCTTGGCGACCTTGACCTTGCCTTCCATCTCGACGGCGATTTCTTCGAGGCTCGGAGCAATCATCTTGCACGGGCCGCACCATTCGGCCCAGAAATCGACGACGACGGGTTCTGCGGATTCCAGAACTTCCGACTGGAAGTTATTGATATCGACTTTCACGGTAGCCATGGGCTGCTCCTTTAACGGAATTGGGTGTTGAACCACATGTGATGGTGCGGTGCCGAATTTTCAATGTCCGGTATTTCACTTTGTCTTGACCGCTGCAAGCGCCAAACCGAGCGCCTTTTCGCTCAGCGTGTAGAGCGAAGCGTTCTCGGTATAGACAAGCATGCAATCGATACGCCTATCAGGATAGAGCGGCGCCAGGATCTCGCGATAGATCGCAAGCTGTGCCCGGTGCGCGAAGGGGATAGCTTCTTCTGTTGCCGGCGGCACCCGATTGGTCTTGTAGTCGAGAATGACGACGCGATCGGCAAGGACGGCAAGCCGGTCGATACGGCCGGAGACAGCATAGCGTCGGTCTTCGAGCGTCAATGTTCCCATGATCGAGACCTCTGGCTGGGCCTGCGCACCGAGGACGGCCTGCAGACCTTCCTCGTCCAATAGTTTCAGAACCGAATCGACAAGCTTGCGCCGTTCGCCTTCCGGCCAGAATCGCGCCGCCCTTTCGGCATAGCGGCTCGCCGCATCAGGCCGTTCGCCAAGTGGAATTTCGGGAAGCGCCTGCAGCATGCGATGGATCAGCCTGCCTTTCTCCAGCGAACGATCACTGCGCTGCTTTTCGCCGAACAGCGGCGAGACGACCAGCAGACCGCCCTCGTCTTCATCGATGATCGTCCCGGCGCCGGAAGGGCTGAGCGGCCGAGGCAGCTCAGCCTGCGGCGGCAATGGCCGCAACAGGCCGTCCGGCAGGGTCTCCTCGCTGTCGCGCTCTTCCTTGCGATCGATACGCTCGAAGCTTCGTTCCACCTGTGGCACCCGCCATCTGATGCCTGGCCATTCCCCATCGGGACCGGAGAATGTGGTCGCCTCCACATGCGGATGGTCGTCGCGCAGTGCCGTCGAAATCATCATATGCCAGGTGTCGTTATTCACACGCACGCCACGATAGCCGCAGACGATCAGCCGGTCGGCGGCACGCGTCATGGCGACATAGAGCAACCGACGATATTCTTCCTCCGCCAGCATCTGGATACGCGCGGCATCATCCTGGGTCATCGAATTGGCGAGATCGGAGACAGGAACCCAGACGGGCATCGGCGGCTCGTCGGGGCCGGTCTCGATCAGGCGAAGCTTTGGCAGATGGGTATGGGTGAAGGCCTTCGAACCGCCGTCGACGAGAAAAACGATCGGTGCCTCAAGGCCCTTGGAGGCATGCACCGTCATGATCCGCACCTCGTTGCGCCCCTTGTCCTGCTCGCGCTTCATCACGGGGGCTTCGAGCTCCAGCGTCGAGATGAAGGATTGCAGCCCGGGAAGGCCGGAGCTCTCATGGTCGAGCGTGAAGGTCAGGAATTCGTCGAGGATATCGCTGACCTCGGTGCCGAGACGGGCAAGGAATTGCCGCCGCCCGCCATAGCTACCCAGCACGCGTGCATAGAAATCGTGAACCGACAGGCTCCTGGACTGCCGGAGAAATAGCTCCAGCCTCTCGACGGCAGCGCGGAAACGTTCGGTGCCGTCGGCGGCGAAGCTTCGGAGATGGCTCCAGAAGCTTTCATTGTCGCCGCGCAACGCGGCGATCGCAAAGATGTCGTCCTCGGAGAGATCGAAAAGCGGGCTCTTGAGCACGGCGGCGAGCGAAAGATCGTCTTCCGGCAGAAGCAGGAAACGGCCGAGCGCCAGCAGATCCTGCACGGCGATATGGCTGGTCAGCACCAGCCTGTCCGCGCCGGCGACGGGAACATCGCCGCGGCGCTTCAACGCCCGCGTCAACGCATTGACGAAGGCGTCGCGCTTGCGCACCAGCACCAGAATGTCGCCGGCCTCGATCAGGCGCTCCTTGCCTTTGTCGACGATCGTTTCGCGGCCGACAAGCGTGCCGATCGAATGGGCGATCCGCCGCGCGAGGATTGCGGCCGGCGCGCTTTCCGGCGTCGCGTCGAAGGGCGCCGTCCAGTCCTCCTCCTTCACCACCGCTTCCGGCGCAATCATCTCCCAGAGATCGACGGCGCCGGGATGTCCGATGCGGCTGGAACGATGCACGACCGGTTCGCCGAGCGCGCTGAGGCCGCGCGCGTTTTCGGGCGCCTTGAAAATGTGGTCGACCGCCTCGAGCACGTCGGCAGTCGAGCGGAACGACAGCGGCAGCCGCACGGAGGAAAAACTCTGCCCGCTATCGGAAACGCGCCGCCGCGTCCGGTCGCTCTCCTCGGAAAAACGCTCGGGCCGCGCCCCCTGGAAGGAATAGATCGACTGCTTTTCATCGCCGACGGCAAACAGCGTGCGCACCATCGGCCGGGCGCTTTCGCCGGAGAAGAAATCTTCGGCGAGCGACTGGATGACGCTCCACTGGATCGGGCTGGTATCCTGCGCCTCGTCGACGAGGATATGATCGATGCCGCGATCGAGCTTGTAGTGGATCCAGGGGCCGACGCCACTTTTTGTCAGCAGGTCGGCGGTGCGGGTGATCAGATCCTCGAAGTCGAGCTGGCTGCGCTGCTTCTTCAACTCCTCATAGTCGTGATTCAGCCGATCGGCGAGCACGAGCGCTGCATGCGTGGCGCCGTACATCCGCATCAGTTTCAGTCGGTCGCGGCTTGCTGCGACATGCGCGCGGGCAATGGCGATGGCCTCCGCCAGCTGCGGTGCCTCGGCAAGCATGGCCTTGACGAAGAATTGCGAGTCCGCCTTGGGCTCGCCCTTCACGGTCAGAAAGATTTTTTCGAGGATCTCAGCGCGCCTTGCGTCATCGCGCTCCCGCCCGGCAAGCCTGAGGCCATAGGCAACCTCCTGCGCCTTCGCACCGCCCTTCTGGTCGGCAAGCGAGAGATAAAGCTCCAGCGCGCTGCCTGAAAGCTCCGGCAAAGGCCAATATTGCGCTGCGATCCTGTCTTCCGTGTCGCCGATGGCAAGGCCGAGCCTTTTGCGCAGGACCTTCTCCACACCGCCCTGCTGTTCGGCCGTCGCCGTAAAACGACGAATGGCGTTGCGGTTGGCGACGATGTCGCCGAGCAGGTTCTCCAGCCCGGATTCGTCGCCGAGATTGAGCACGTAGGCGAATGCCTCGGCAAGGGCGCTGTCTTCGTCAGGCGCCGTTGCCGTCAGCAGCGCCCGGCGCGCATCGGAAAGCAGCGCCACCGCCGCGCGATCGTCGAGAACCGAGAAATGCCCGGCAACGTTGGCTTCCAGCGGGAACTGATGCAGCAGTGCCTCGCAAAAGGCATGGATCGTCTGGATCTTCAGTCCGCCGGGTGTCTCCAGCGCCTTGGCAAACAGCCGGCGTGCCTCGGCAAGCTTCAGTCCGTCGGGAGCCGTGCCTTCGATCTGTGTGATGCGCCGGCCGAGGTCCTCATCGTCAAGCACCACCCATTCCGCCAGCCGTTCGAAGACGCGGTTCGACATTTCCGACGCCGCAGCCTTGGTATAGGTGAGGCATAAAATGGCGGAAGGCCGCGCGCCTGATAGCAGCAGCCGGATGACGCGCTGTGTCAGCACATGCGTCTTGCCGGAACCGGCATTGGCCGAGACCCATGCTGAACGCAGCGGATCGGAGGCAATCGCCTGCTGGATCGTCGTCCACCCGATCCAGGCGCCCGGATCGTCATCGTTGGGAAGGGCGGTCACATCACTCATCGCCGCCCTCTTCGGTTTCGGCCGTCGACCATTCGGAGACGCGGGCGAGATGATCATAGTCGCCGCCGAAATCGAATTGCTGGGCCGGGATCAGCCGCGAGGTAAAGCCTCTTTCGCTGGATTGCAGCAACCCCACGAATTTGACCAGCTGGTCGATCGATTCGGCGGCCAGATCCATCGCCGATTTCGCCTTGTCGCTGCGGGCCGAGCTCTCGTTGTTGACGGTATCGACTTGAAAGCGGCTTCCCGGACGCAGACGCACATAGAGAAGGTCCTGCGGCACGAGGCTGCCGGCATCGCGAAAAGCGCCGGCGCTCAACGCCGCCGCTTCGAGTGCCAGCTGCGGATCGAGAAGCACGCGTGCCTGCGCCGGCGAGGGATTGTAGCCAGTCTTGTAGTCGATGATGTCGGCCGAGTGTGGTCCTGTTATGTCGATCCGGTCTGCGACGCCGGTGAGCCGGATATTGATCGGCTCCAGCTCCATGCCGCCCCGAACCTCCGTCAGCGTTTTCAGGATGCCATGCCGCCGTCCGGCCTCCCATTCGAGGAAGGCGCGGGCCACCGCGCGAAAACGCGGCCGCCACACGGCATCGATATGCGGTGGCAGTTTTTCCATGTCGAAAAGCTCGGAAAGGACGTGTTCCATCGCCGCTGCCGCATCCGGCGTGCCGGCGATATGGGCTTCGCGGATGAACCGGTCGATGATCTTGTGGTAGAGCGTTCCGCGTTCGGCCGCACCCGGATCGCGATTGAACGGGTCGACGGGGTCGAGCCGCAGGATGCGACGGGCATAGATGGCATAGGGATCTCGGCGCAGCCGGCCGACTTCGCTGAAGGAATAGGATTTCGGCTGCAGCGCCAGCGGCGGTTTAGGCGAGGGTCGCTGCGCCGGCGCTTGGGCCTCGCCTCGATCGATGAGAGCGGCCCATTGGAGAAACCGATCACCGCGAGCCCTCAATTCCGCTTCGAACGCCTCTCCGCCGAGCGCCAGCAGTCGCTGCAGCCAACGCGAGGCAACGGTTGGCGTCGAGCCCTGGCGCAGCGCGCGCGAATAGATCAGATGGCGTGTGCCGTTTGCCATCTCGAAATCATGTGCCAGCTGGCCGATGCGCCGCTCCGGCGGCTCGAGGCCGATTTCCGTCTTCATCATTCGCGGAATGAAGGGATTGTTGGCGGTCTGTCCCGGCCAAGTGCCTTCGTTCAGGCCGCCGAGGATCAACGTATCGACGCTCTGCAGGCGGGCTTCCAACGTGCCGAAGATGAAGAGGCGGGGATGGCTGAGCGCCCGTGGCTTCACCGCATGACCGGCGGCAAGGGCTGCCATGATGTCGATCCATTGCGGTCCGTCGGCCTCCATCTGGCCGTCCGTGTCGATCACTTCACCGAGCAGGGCGGCGAGGGCATCTCCCGCTTCGTTCGACCAGAGATCAGCGAGATTGCCTTGCGGATCGACTGCGACCGCTTCAAGCGAACGGCCGGTGCGCTCCGCCCATTCGGACAATGTGAAGCGCGCGGTTCTTCCACGATCTTCCGGCCGATGCCGCATCAGCGCCGAAGCCAGCGGCTCGGTCGCTTGTGCGACCCGGCGGGCAAGGTCGTATGCGGCGTCGGCGGCCTCAGGCGAAAGCGCTTTTCGCCATTGCGGTGCGTGCCTGTCCAGGGCCTGTTCGGCAAGTTGGTGCGTGAGCAGCGGTTCCAGCGTGCTGATATCCACCTCTGCCACGCCGCCGCGCAGTGCCAGCAGCTCGAGCGCCTCGGTAGCGGAAATCAATGCACCGCGCTCCAGGCCGAAGCGGGCAAGCGGATGTTTGAGCAGCGAGACGATCCCCACCGGATCGCCCGGCCGCAGCGCTGCTTCCAGCAGCAATTGCAGCAAGGTGCCCTGCGGCATGGCCGAAAGCGGTGTGCCCGCCGAATCGTCGGCGAGAATGCCGAAGCGGGAAAGCTCGGCCATCACCCGCCGCGCGAGATTGCGGTCCGGAGTGATGAGTGCTGCCCGGCTCTCGCTGTCCTGTCCCGGTCTTTCCAGCGCCAGCCGGAGCGCGATGGCAATCGCGGTTGCTTCCTCGCGCTCATTGGCGGCTTCAATCAGCGAGACATCAGAGAAGGCCGAAGACAGCGCGCCTGCCGGCAGGTCGTTTTTCCAAGCTCCCCAGTCGCTGGTCGCCTCCGCCGGGGCAAGTGCCCGCGACAGGATTTCGGCACGCCGCTCAAGATCGGCCTCCGGTCTGTCGAGGAGCGTGACGTCGGCCCGCGTCAGCTTCAGCCGCTTGAGCAGAGACGACAGACCATATTGCGGATGGCTCCGGCTTGCCGGATTGGCATGTTGGCCTGGCGCCGGTTCTGGCGCGACCATCTGCCAGTGCTTCTCGGGCATGGAGAGATCGAGGCCCGGAAGCACGATCACGCCTTCCGGCAGATGGGCGACGGCGGCAATGAGATCGGCGGTGGCGGGAACGGAACCCGTCGAACCGGCGATGATGATCGGCCCGGCGGGTTTCGTTGCCGAAAGCCGGCTTGCTTCGGCTCGGAGAATGGCGTTTCTGTGCCGCGCCAGCGAGGATTTGCCGAGTTCGGACAGCCGCTCCGGCCAGAAGGCGCTGGCGATCTGCAGGAATTCCGCCGTCAACTGCCACCAGGCGGCATAATCGCCGGTATCGAGTTTCGACAGCTCCGACCAATCGAGATCCTCGGTCTCGATGGAATCGATCAGCTCGGCAAGATTGCGGGCGAGCCAGATCGCATCCGCCGGACTTGCGGGCGCAACCAGCGGCGAGTCCGAGTGAATGTGGCGGACGATCTCCGGCAGCTTGTTTCGCCAGGCGAGGATCAGACGCGCAAGCTCCAGCAGACGGGCGGTATTCGACAGCGGCTGGGCGAGATCGATCGTTGCCGGCAGCGCCTCGTCGAAATAGCCGCTATCGTCATCGGTTTCGCCGAGCGGACGGATGACGGGGAGAATCGCCGAGTGGCCGCCGAGCAGGTCGACGAATTCGGACCGTAGCACACGCACGGCGCGCCGGGTCGGCAGGTAGATCGTTACTTTGGCAAGCGATAGCGGATCATCGGTGTCGTGCCGGAAAATCGGCGTCAATCGGCCGTCGCAAAGTGTCGTCGCCAGCGTTTTCAGGAAGGAGAGGCCTGCCGGGATCGTCAGGATGCGTGGCTGGTGCCGCTCCGCCATGGCTTACGCAAACGTCCGTAATCGCCGGATCGTTTCCTCCGCCTCGCCGATCGCCTCAGGCGTTCCGACCGTTAGCCAGTGGCCTTCGAGCACGATGCCGAAAAGCCGTCCGCGCGCGATCGCCTTGTCGAAATAGATATTGAGGTTGAAAGCATCCTTCGGTGCATCGTCGAGCAACGACGGGTTCATGACGATCGCTCCGGCATAGACGACGGGATTGGACGGATCGTCACGATAACGCGTCAGCCGGCCATCGGTTGCGAGGCTGAAGTCGTTCTTGCCGTTGTGACCCGTCGTATCCTCGATCGCAACACAAAGCAGCGCCATATCCATGCGTTCGGCATCGAAGAATCCGGCTAAGCGTTGTAGATTCGTCGGCCGCCCCGGCTGTTCGCCGATCCAGAAGAGATCGGCATTCATGACGAAGATATTGTCGCGGGTAAGCAGCCTCAGTCCCTTCGCCAAGCCGCCGCCGGAATTCATCAGTGCGTCCCGCTCGTCGGATATGACGATGTCGAGGCCGTGATAATTGCCGAGATGGTCGAGCATCTGGTCGGCGTGGTGGTGAACGTTGACGACGGCGCGTTCGATGCCGGCCGCCGCCAGCGAATCCAGCGCGTAGTCGATCATCGGCTTGCCGTCGATCTTCACCAGCGGCTTCGGGATCTTATCGGTGATCGGGCGCATGCGGGTTCCGAGACCCGCGGCCAGTACCATGGCTTGTCTGATGGTCATTTTGATCCGGAACTTATGATTCGCTCTGGCCTATTCCAGCCCTTGCGCACCAATCGCGCAAGGGGGCAAGCGTTTCATGCTCAAGCGCAACGTTCAGATAGGTGAGCGTGCGCGGCATATGTTTCAGATAGCCCGGCTTGCCGTCGCGCTGCAACAGGCGCACCCAGAGGCCGGCAAGCTTGCAATTGCGCTGGGCAGACATGATCGCCCAGGTCTTCATAAATCCGGCTTCGTCGAAACCGCGCTCCGCGCGACGAAGCGTCAGATAATCATCCATCAGCTGCCGGAAGAGGTCCGGCTCGATCGTCACGCGCGCATCCTGGACGATCGAGGCAAGGTCATAAGCCGTGGGGCCGATCATGGCGTCCTGGAAATCGATGAGGCCGATCTTGCGAATACCGCTTTCATGTTCGCGCCAGATGATGTTCGGCGAATGGAAGTCGCGCAGCAGCAGGTTCTTCTCGGCCGTTGCGAGCTCATCGATGAGCGCGTCCCAGATCGCCAGATATTCCGCCCGTTCGGCTTCCGTTGCGGCTGCGCCCTGACGCTTCCAGGGTAGGTGCCAGTCGAGCACCAGCCGCACCTCCATCTTCATCGCCGTGCGGTCGAAATCAGGAATATGGTGGATATGGCCCTTTCCAACGGGGATGTCCTGCGGAAATTTCAGGGCGTGCAGCCTGGCCAGGCAGGCAACGCTTTCGCGATAGCGTTCTATAACCGGCTGCCCGTGGGCATCCAGCACGCCTTCGTTGCCGAGATCTTCGATCAGCAGGATACCCTTGTTATAATCCACCTTGTAGACTTCGGGCGCCGCAAAACCGTCCTTGCGCAGCGTATCGGCGATCGCCACGAAGGGATAAGCGTTTTCGGCAAGATGCGCGACTTTGGGATAGGGTTTGCCGTCGAGAACCGGCGGACCTTCAGCAAGCGGCGGCCAGTCCATCAGGATGATGCGTTGGTTCCCGGCTTGCGGATAGATCGCCTCATAGGCGCGCAGCGAGGCATCACCGGTCAGGAATCGGCGTTTCGCTGCGGGGTATCCGGCGGCATCAAGGAAATCGCGGATCGCCAGCACGCGGCGGATGCGTGTATTCTGCGCGCCAGCGGCTTCGATCGTTGCCCGACGGCCATTGACCTCATGTTCAAGTGTCAGCGCGATGCGCTCCGCGGGCAATTCGCTCCCCGCCATCTCCGGCCATTCGACGAGACAGATGCCGTTCTGCAGGGCCTCGTCGAAGCCAAGCTCCGTCAGTTCGGCCGGATCGCCGAGCCGGTAGAGATCGAAATGCGAAACGGCGATGCGCAGATCGTAGGATTGCACCAACGTGAAGGTCGGGCTCGGGACCTCGAGCCCCTCGTCATCGGCGATGGCGCGCAGGATCGCCCGGGCGAGCGAGGATTTCCCCGCGCCGAGATCGCCGGAAAGGGCAAGGCAATCGCCGGCTTTCAGCGCCAGCGCCAGGTCTTCACCGAGGCGGATGGTGGCCGCCTCGTCTTTCAGGAAAAGCGAGATCGCATCATTGGTCGTCATTCGGCGGCGGCGGAATGCGGGACATCGACCGAGGGGATGCGGCAGACGACGGTCGTGCCCTTGCCGGGCTCGCTGTCGATCGTCACATCGCCATGATGCAGACTGACGAAACTGTCGACGATCGAGAGGCCGAGGCCGGCGCCGCCGCGTTTGCCGCTTTTCGCTCCCGTGGCAAAACGGTCGAAGACGGTCGCGATCATGTCAGGCGAGATGCCGGGGCCGCGATCGCTGACGGCGAAGACGAAATCCGTGCCTTCGCGATGGCATTCCAGCGAGATCGAGGTGCCTTCGGGCGAGAAATTCGCCGCATTGGACAGAAGCTTCAGAAGGATCTGCTTCAGCCGCTGCGGATCTGCAACGATCGAGCCGAGATAGGCGGGTGCGGTGATTTCAAGCGCGACACCGCTTTCGTGGAGGCGGTCGGCGATCTGCATCGAGACGTCGTCGAGCAGATCGTTGAGATCGATATCCGCATAATTGAGACGCATGATGCCGGCATCGACGGTCGCAAGATCGAGAATATCGTTGACGAGCGTCAACAGAACCGAGGACGAGGTCGAAATGTGGTCGATATATTCGGCCTGCCGTTCGGTAAGCGGCCCGACGCCCGGCGTGCGCAGGAGATCGGTGAAGCCGATGATGTTGGTCAGTGGCGAACGCAGTTCATAGGAAACGTGCTGGACAAAGTCGTTTTTCAGCTCGTCGGCCTTGCGCAACGCTTCGTTCTTCTCGGTCAGCGCGCGCTCGGCACGCACGCTGTCCGTCATGTTGACGAAGGTCAGCATGGTCTGCGCGTTCGGCAGCGGGATGACGGCATAGTCGAGCACCAGGCCGGAGAAGAGTTCCAGCGTTCCCTGGCCCGAGCGGCGTTCGTCGTCGAAGCTGGTGATCAGTTCCGCGAATGTCTTCCAGCCGTCCGGCCGATCATAAGACGGGGCGCAGGCCTCGCCCAGCGCACGGATATGGGTGCCGGGCTTGGCTTCGGTTTCGGTGATCCCCCAGAGCGCGCGGAAGGCGGGGTTGGAAAGGCGGATGCGTCCATCAGGACCGAACACCGCCACACCCTCCGAAAGATGGTCGATCGTTTCGCCCTGCACCTTGACCAGCGTGTTGTAGCGCGTTTCGAGATCGACCTGCTCAGTCAGGTTTTCGAATACCCAGGTGGCGCCGCCCTGCGGATGGGCGGTTGCAAAGACCCGCAGCGTCTGCCCGTTCGGCAGGTGCCAGAGATCGGATTGCGTGTCGAGCGCGCGATAGACGGAAAGCGCGGCTTCCTTCCAGCTTTTCCAGTTGAGCTGGTCCGGCAGCTTCTTGGCCGCCCGCAGCCGCTCGAGCAGCTCGCTATTATCAGGCCGGCCTTCGAGGAAGGCGATATCCAGTTCCCAGAGCGCAACGAAGGCCTGGTTGTAGAATTGCAGCCGGCGGTCGCCGTCGAAGATGGCAACCGGCGTGGCGAGATGGTCGAGCGTTTCGGCATGGCTCTTCAGCGTCCGTTCCAGCTCGGCGCGCACTGCCTCTATGTCGGACACATCGATGGCGATGCCGGCCGAGCCGCCGGGAACCCTGACGTCGACGACGTCGAAGAATGTGCGGTTGCCGTGCACGACCGTCGAGATCTTGTCGTGGAAGGGCGATTCCGGCGTCGTCGTGGCGCGAATGCGTTCGCGCGCGACGGTCGTCAACATCTCGCGGCCTTCATTGATCGCCTGCTGCGGCGATCGCGCCTCGACCGCCTCGCCATAAGCCTGGTTGACCCAGGTGAGGCGGCCCACCGGATCGCGCTGCCAGGCCGGCATGTCGATCGCGTCGAGCATGGTCTGGAAGGCGGAGATCGAGGTCATCAGCCGGTCGCGTTCGATCCTGAGCTCTGCGAGTTCGGCGCGCAGATTGTTGAGCGCCACGAAACGGACGAAGGCGCGCCCGCCGGAAACCCGGCCCTGCGCCTCGAGGATTTCGTCGCGGATGGTTTCGACCACCATGTCGAAGCTCTGCGCCTCGTCGCGCAGCCGGTCGATCGCCTTTTCCAGCTCGGAAGCCGAACGTGACTTCAGCCACAGGCCGAAGGCCAGGAATTCGCCGTCCTGCGGCGCGCCGGTCTCGGGCGGAAGCTGGCCGAGCAGTTCGGGGCGTGCATTGCCGTCCCAGATGACGATCCGCCGGTTCTTGTCGGCGATCAGAGCTTGGTATTGCGAAATGCGCTGCTGGGCATCGGAGAGCGCCGAGCGGATTTCCCGGCTCTCGTTTTCCAGGTTGCCGCGCTGGCGCACGAGCCACAGCGTCGACAGCAGGGCTGCCGATATGACGCCGATGACGACGGAAACACCGACGACCTGCGAGGATGTGAAGAGGTGGGCCGTGGCCGCCGCCTGCTGCTCGGCCTGTGCCAGAGCCGGGCGCGCGAGAGCGGCAAGCGCCGTGCCGGCCGCGCAGCTTTTCAGGAAGCGCGCCAATGGTCCGTGCTCTTGCTTTACGGCCTCGTGTGCCGTTGCAGATTGATATCCTTGGCCTGCCATGAGCGGGCGGCGATCGGCGCGAACGCCATCATCCGCCTGACTGGGCAGGCTGCTTTTCATTTCCGACATCCGCGGTATGTCTCCGTCCTTCAATGTGCCGCATTACGACAAGACATCCCATTTTCGCAGCGGTCGGACAGGGTCCGGCGCCACGAATCAAGTCTTAAAACAATACTTCGGAAGGGAATCGGCGGGAAGGGAGCGTCCAAAAAATAAGCCGCGGCATTTGTCAATGCCGCGGCTTCTACATCTTGTGGATATTAACGATCAGATCAATATCTGTAGTGGTCGGACTTGAACGGTCCCTTCGGCGAGACGCCGATATAGGCAGCCTGTTCCGCAGAAAGCTCAGTCAGCTTCACGCCGAGCTTGTCGAGATGCAGGCGTGCGACCTTTTCATCGAGATGCTTCGGCAGGATATAGACCTGGTTGGAATACTGGTCGGGCTTGGTGAAGAGCTCGATCTGCGCCAGCGTCTGGTTGGTGAACGAAGCCGACATCACGAAGGACGGATGGCCTGTAGCGTTGCCGAGGTTGAGCAGACGACCTTCGGAAAGAAGGATGATGCGGTTGCCCTTGGGGAATTCGATCAGGTCAACCTGCGGCTTGACGTTGGTCCACTTGAGATTGCGCAATGCAGCGACTTCGATTTCGTTGTCGAAGTGACCGATATTGCCGACGATCGCCATATCCTTCATCGCTCGCATATGGTCGATGCGGATGACGTCCTTGTTGCCGGTGGTGGTGATGAAGATATCGGCCGAGGAAACGACGTCCTCGAGCAGAACGACTTCATAACCGTCCATCGCAGCCTGCAATGCGCAGATCGGATCGGCTTCGGTCACCTTGACGCGGGCGCCGGCACCGGAGAGCGAAGCGGCAGAACCCTTGCCGACGTCGCCGTAGCCGCAGACGACGGCAACCTTGCCGGCCATCATGACGTCGGTGCCGCGGCGGATGCCGTCGACCAGCGATTCCTTGCAGCCATACTTGTTGTCGAACTTCGACTTGGTGACCGAGTCGTTGACGTTGATCGCCGGGAAGGGCAGCAGGCCCTTCTGGCTGAGCTGGTAAAGGCGGTTGACGCCGGTCGTCGTTTCCTCGGTGACGCCCTTGATCGCGTCGCGCTGCTTGGTGAACCAGCCCGGCGAAGCGGCAAGACGCTTCTTGATCTGTGCGAAGAGGATTTCCTCTTCTTCGGAATGCGGGTGAGACAGCACGTCCTCGCCGGCTTCGGCGCGGGCGCCAAGCAGGATGTACATGGTGGCGTCGCCGCCGTCATCGAGGATCATGTTGGAAAGGCCGCCATCGGCCCACTGGAAGATCTTGTCGGTGTAGACCCAGTAATCTTCGAGCGATTCGCCCTTGATGGCGAAGACAGGCACGCCGGAAGCGGCGATCGCGGCAGCGGCATGATCCTGCGTCGAGAAGATGTTGCACGAGGCCCAGCGGACTTCGGCGCCGAGCGCGACCAGCGTCTCGATGAGCACGGCAGTCTGGATAGTCATGTGCAGCGAGCCGGTGATGCGCGCGCCCTTCAGCGGCTTTGTCTGGCCGAATTCGGTGCGGCAGGACATCAGCCCCGGCATTTCGGTTTCGGCGATCGTAATTTCCTTGCGGCCGAAATCCGCAAGCCCGATATCGGCGACGACATAATCTTTTTCAGTGCTCATAGAGGCCTCCAGGCTGAAAAACGTCTCAAAATTGGCGCAGGCGCGAAGATGACCCACGTGCAAGCGCACGGCATGTCCGCCGTTTAGCAGGCTTCGCCGGTGATGGCAATAAGGATATAAAGAAGTCTTTATATGTTTATATGAGCTCGCCGGAGCTCACATCTCCTCGCCGAACCTGTTCTGGATCAGCAGGTCCAGGGCCTCCAGCGCTTCCTTGGCCTGGCTGCCGCTCGCCGAAACGACGACGCTTGAGCCGGGGCTTGCCGCAAGCATCATCAGGCCCATGATGGAGGTTCCACCGACCGTCATTCCATCCTTGGAAACGGTGATGGCGGCATCGAAGGTCTCGACCATCTGCACGAATTTGGCGGAAGCGCGCGCATGAAGACCGCGCTTGTTGATGATGAGGAGTTCCCGGGAGAGCGATGTCATGAATGCCCGTTATTTTCCGCTGAGCACACGGCTCGCGACATTGATATATTTCCGCCCGGCTTCGGAGGCCTCCACCAGCGCCTTCTCCATGTTGTTCTCGCCGCGCACCCCGGCAAGTTTGATCAACATCGGCAGGTTGACGCCGGCAATGACTTCGGTATGGCCGCTGCTCATGACTGATATGGCGAGATTGGACGGCGTGCCGCCGAACATGTCGGTCAGGATGACGACGCCATGGCCATCATCGGCACCGGAAACGGCTTCCAGAATGTCCTGCCGTCTCTGGTCCATGTCGTCTTCGGGGCCAATACAGACCGTCTCGATGAATTTCTGAGGACCGACGACGTGCTCGACAGCATGACGAAACTCTTCAGCCAGCTTGCCATGAGTGACAAGCACAAGTCCGATCATGATATTACTGCTCCCATATACAAACGGTGGCCCCAATATCGCAATGCAGCAATTACGTCCACCGGTGGGGGCACATCTTGGCTATGAAAAGCCGAAGTGCAAGATAAAAATGCGAATATATAAGGCAGATTGACCAATCCGGAAGGCCTCAGCGCCCGATATCCGGCACTTTTGCCATCAGGATCGCAAGGGGTGAGCAAACGCCTGTGAGCAACCGCAATGCGGGAAGTGAAAAACCGGCGGCAAGGCCCACCATTTCGCCCTCGGGAGGCACCCGGTCTTCACCGGTAGCGCTGCCCGGAAGCACGGCATAATGCATGGCCGCCCTTGGAATATGGTCCTGACGAACGATGCCGGTGCCGCGAAGTTCGATCAGCCCGGTGATCGACGGCGGGCACGTGGCGATCACCGCGCCGGCCTCACTTGAGAGAAGAACCTGGTCGTCGGCGACCAGCGCCGTGAAAAGCCCGAGGCGGCGCGCCTCGGTCATGCAGGTGAAGGCCAGCATCGACTTTCCCCAGCCGGAGGGGCCGCTGAACAGCAGCCCCGTCTTGCCGACGACGATCGCCGTCGCATGCACGTTGAAACCTGCCTCGGTCATGCTGCGGCGCCGATCGGCAAAGAGAGGATGAAGCGCGCGCCGAGTATATGCCCGCTCTCGGCATCGGTGATGTTTTCGGCTCTCAGCGAACCGCCATGCGCTTCGGCGATCTGCCGGCTGATCGACAGGCCGAGCCCCGAATTCTGGCCGAAGCCTTCCGCCTCCGGCCGGTCCGTATAGAAGCGCTCGAAGATACGGTCGATATTTTCCGCCTGGATGCCGGGGCCGTTGTCTTCGATCGTGGTGACGCAGCGCGAGCGTGTCCGCACCAGCCGCACGGTAATCTTGCCGCCCTTTTCCGGCACGAAAGAGCGGGCATTCTCGATCAGATTGGCGATGATCTGGCCGATGCGTAGATCGTGGCCGTTGACGACGAAGCGCGTCTTGACGTTCGGCTTGCGTTCGATCGCATATTCGATTTCCACCTGCTTCTTGGTGCTCCTGACCTGGCGCGAAACCTCGATGAGGTCGCGTAGCAGCACCTCCATATCGACGGAGCCGGCATCGACGCGTGCGAGTTCGGCGTCGAGACGGGAGGCGTCGGAGATATCGCTGATCAGCCGGTCGAGGCGGCGGACATCGTGCTGGATGACGTCCATCAGCCGCTTCTTGGAATCGTCGGATCGGGCAAGCGGCAGCGTTTCGACGGCGCTGCGCAGCGAGGTCAGCGGGTTCTTGAGCTCGTGGCTGACATCGGCAGCGAAACTCTCGATCGAATCGATGCGGTCGTAGAGCGCCGTCGTCATCTCGCGCAATGCGATCGAAAGGTTGCCGATTTCATCCTGGCGGGCAGAGAAGTCGGGAATTTCCTCACGCGTCTTGGCGCCGCGGCGCACACGGATGGCCGCTGCCGAAAGACGGCGCAGCGGATTGGCGATGGTCGACGACAGCACCAGCGAAAGCAGCACGTTGACGAGTGTCGCCACGCCGAAGACGCGCATGATGGCAAGCCGCTCGGCATGGACGATATTGTCGATGTCGCCCGCCTGCGTCGACAACAACAGCACGCCGAGCACGGCGCGGAAGCGCTGGATCGGCACGGCGACGGAAACGATGAGTTCACCTTTTTCGGTGGTGCGCACGACTGCGCCGCGCACGCCGGTGAGCGCGTTCATCACTTCGGGATAGATCGAGCCGTCGCCGCCCGGCGCTTCCTTATAGAGCGGCAGATTGCCGGGTTGCAACGCCTTGTTGAACAGGGTGGCGAACCACTCGCTCCAGGTCTGTTTCTCTTCCTCCACCGGCGGCAGGTCGAAGCGCAGCACCTGGCCGCGCGAATAGAGATGGCGCGAATCGAGCAGCAGGTTGGCATCGGCGTCGAAGATGCGGGCGCGCGTGCGCGTCGGAGAGATCAGCCGGCGCAGGACCGGCGCGACCTTTTCGGGATCGATCGGGAATTCAAGGTCCTCGTCGTTCGGCACCGGGGTGATGCTCTGGCCGGCTTGCAGCTCGAGCAGCTTTTGCGGATCGATGGTAATCGAGTTCGTATCGACGGACGCTGAGGCCGAAACGGCGCCGGCGATGATTTCGCCCTGCGTCAACAGGCTTTCGGCGCGAGCGTCGATCAATCCCTCGCGGAACTGGTTAAGGTAGAGGATGCCGCCGACGAGCACCACCAGCGCGACGAGATTGAAGAACAGGATGCGCCGCGTCAGGCTCGAAAAGACGGCATTGCCGAAGATGCGGCGGATCAGCGTGAAGGGATGCGACCAACGGCGACCTCGGACGCGACGGGTGCTCACGCCCTCCGCATCGTCCAGATCCCTTTCCTGCACCAACTGTGCCAATGACAGGCCCTTTCGAAGGGCGGGGCCGGATGGACCGGCCCGCAGCCCTCAATATTTCCGACAGCGCCGCGCGTCTTTTCAGACGCGCAAAGGACGCTGCGACATTTTGAACTGCTGCATAATTTAATCCTTAAATCGATGTCGATTTAGGAAATTATGCAGGAGCGCGCTGCGCCGCTCGGGGCTCAGGCTGCTTCGCGGAAGCGGTATCCCACTCCGTAGAGTGTTTCAATCATATCAAAGTCGGTGTCGACCATCTTGAATTTCTTGCGCAGCCGCTTGATGTGGCTGTCGATGGTCCGGTCGTCGACATAGACCTGTTCGTCATAGGCTGCGTCCATCAGCGCGTCGCGGCTTTTGACGACGCCGGGGCGCTGCGCCAGTGAATGCAGGATCAGGAATTCGGTCACCGTCAGCGTCACGGCCTCGCCCTTCCAGGTGCAGGTATGGCGTTCCTGGTCCATGACCAGCTGCCCGCGCTCCAGCGAGCGGGCCTGCTGCACCGCGCCGGTCTTCGGCGCGCCGGTGGGGCTGGTGCCGGCGGCGGCGGCTTCGCGGCTTGACGCGCGGCGCAGGACGGCGCGCACACGCTCTACCAGCAGACGCTGAGAAAACGGTTTGGTGATAAAATCGTCGGCGCCCATCTTCAGGCCGAAGAGTTCATCGATCTCCTCATCCTTGGAGGTTAGGAAGATGACCGGAATATCCGACTTCTGCCGCAGGCGGCGCAGCAGTTCCATGCCGTCCATGCGCGGCATCTTGATGTCGAAGATCGCCAGCTGTGGCGGTCGGGCCAGCAGGCCGTCGAGCGCCGAAGCACCGTCCGTATACGTCTCGACCTTATATCCTTCGGCCTCCAGTGCGATCGACACCGAGGTGAGGATGTTGCGGTCGTCATCAACGAGCGCGATTGTCGGCATGGTGTTGGTCTCCGTCATCAGTGCGCAATCTCCCGGATTTGCTCTCCCCAGGCGGTCTCAGTGACCGGATGCGCTTATGGAGGATAAAGGTGGAACAAATTGTGGCAAAGATAAAGGGGAGGATTGTCGTAAAATTCGCCGGCAATCTTAGGTGGTGCGCCCGAATGTTTAAACGCGGCCTATTCAAACGATTTAAAATTGAGGCGATAAATTTAAATCGATTAATTGTTTGATATCACTGCATTTTCTCCAATTTTCCATCTTGTGTTTTAAAATTTATGCCCGTATTTTCGCGATTAGTTATAACGGCAACGAGCCTGAGCGAAGGGAACTAGCCATGGAAATGTTCGGAGTTCATAACCCGGCAATAGAGCTGGCAACGGTTGGATTGGGCGGCGCAGCCTGCGTTCGCTACAACTTTTCCGCCGCTGCGCTCTATGAAGAAGCGATCCGCCGGGGCGAAGCCGAACTGACCGCTCAAGGCGCATTGCGGGCTCTCACCGGCCAGCACACGGGCCGTTCGCCGCGCGACAAGTTCGTCGTTCGCGATATCAATACCAATGGCGAAATCTGGTGGGACAACAACAAGCCGATCTCGCCCGAGCATTTCGCCGTGCTGCGCGACGATATGCTGGCGCATGCCGCGGGCAAGGAGCTTTTCGTCCAGGATCTCGTCGGCGGCGCCGAGGAAGGCCATGCCCTGCCGACCCGCGTCGTGACCGAATTCGCCTGGCATTCGCTGTTCATCCGCAATCTGCTGATCCGCCCCGACACTGCAGCGCTGTCCAGCTTCGTGCCGAAGCTGACGATCATCGATCTGCCGAGCTTCAAGGCCGATCCGGCCCGCCACGGCTGCCGTTCGGAAACGGTGATCGCCTGCGATCTCACCAACGGTCTCGTCCTCATCGGCGGCACCTCCTATGCCGGCGAAATGAAGAAATCGGTCTTCACCGTGCTCAACTACCTGCTGCCGGCCAAGGGCGTGATGCCGATGCACTGCTCGGCCAATGTCGGCCCGGACGGGGACGCGGCGGTCTTCTTTGGCCTTTCCGGCACGGGCAAGACGACGCTTTCGGCCGATCCGGCCCGGACGCTGATCGGCGATGACGAACACGGCTGGAGCGAAAACGGCATCTTCAACTTCGAAGGCGGCTGCTATGCCAAGACCATCCGCCTCTCGGCCGAAGCCGAGCCGGAAATCTACGCGACGACGCAGCGTTTCGGCACCGTGCTGGAAAACGTCGTCCTGAACGAAAGCCGCGAGCCGGATTTCGACGACGGGTCGCTGACCGAGAACACCCGTTGCGCCTATCCGATGGACTTCATCCCGAACGCTTCGAAGACGGGCCGCGCCGGGCATCCGAAGACGATCATCATGCTGACCGCCGATGCCTTTGGCGTCATGCCGCCGATCGCGCGATTGACGCCTGATCAGGCGATGTATCACTTCCTCTCCGGCTACACCGCCAAGGTGGCCGGCACCGAAAAGGGTGTCGTCGAGCCGGAAGCGACCTTCTCCACCTGCTTCGGCGCTCCATTCATGCCGCGGCATCCGGCCGAATATGGCAATCTGCTCAAGGAGCTGATCGGTCGTCATGGCGTCCAATGCTGGCTTGTCAATACCGGCTGGACCGGCGGCGCCTATGGCACCGGCAAGCGCATGCCGATCAAGGCGACGCGTGCGCTTCTCGCTGCCGCCCTGACCGGCGAACTCGGACAGGCCGAATTCCGCGCTGATGTGAACTTCGGCTTCGCAGTGCCGGTCTCCGTCGACGGCGTCGACGGCAGCATTCTCGATCCACGCTCGACCTGGGCCGACAAGGCAGCCTATGACGCGCAGGCCGAAAAGCTGGTCTCGATGTTCATCGCGAACTTCGCCAAGTTCGAAAATCATGTCGACGGCGGCGTCCGCGATGCCGCCCCCGGCGTGAAGGTCGCTGCCGAATAAGGCCCAGAGCAATTCCAGCAAAAGTGCGCAGCGGTTTTGCGTCCGGAATTGCGTTAAACAAAGAACTAGAGCATTTCGTGGTTCGAAGAAAAACGGAATGTTCGAGCCGCTGACTCACGTGAAACCCGGCATCGCAAGATCGCCGGGTTTCCCATGTCACAGCCGATATTTTCAATTCGTCGCCGATGTGAGATAGAACGCCGCATGGCCAGCGACGCGCTCTATATCGATGACAGGATCACCATCGCGGGATGGGAGCTGACGGAACAGTTCGTTCTGGCGGGCGGTCCCGGCGGGCAGAATGTCAACAAGGTCTCGACCGCTGTCCAGCTGTTCTTCAACATCGCGAATTCGCCGTCCCTCAATGATCGTGTCAAAACCAATGCGATCAAGCTCGCCGGCCGGCGTTTGTCGAAGGACGGCGTGCTGATGATCGAGGCGAGCCGGTTTCGCAGCCAAGACCGCAACCGCGAGGATGCGCGAGACCGGCTGAAGGAACTGATCCTCGAGGCCGCCAAGCCGCCGCCGCCGCCGCGCAAGAAGACCAGGCCGACCAAGGGTTCGGTCGAACGCCGCCTGAAGGAAAAATCCGGTCGCTCGGAAGTCAAGAAAATGCGCAGCCGCCCCGGCGGCGGCAGCGGTGAGTGACATGCCGGAGTTCTTGAGCGGCATCCGCCATCTCCCCGGTTACCTCGACCGAGCGTGTCAGGAAGCATTGGTCGAGGTGATCCGTACCGTCGTCGCCGAAGCGCCGCTTTATGTGCCCGCCATGCCCGGTACCGGCAAGCCGATGTCCGTGCGCATGACCAATTGCGGGCCGCTCGGCTGGGTGACGGACAAAGAGCGCGGCTATCGCTACCAGCCAACACACCCGGCAACCGGCAGACCCTGGCCTGATATGCCGCAGCAATTGCTCGATATCTGGAATGACGTTTCGGGTTATGACAAGCCGCCGGAAGCCTGCCTCGTCAATTTCTACTCCGACGAAGCGCGCATGGGCTTGCATCAGGACAAGGACGAACAGGATCTCAAAGCCCCGGTCGTCTCGATCTCGCTCGGCAACAGCTGCCTCTTTCGCGTCGGCGGCCTCAGCCGCAATGATCGCACGCTATCTTTCAAGCTTTCGAGCGGTGATCTGGTCGTGCTGGGCGGCGAGGGGAGGCTGTGTTTCCATGGCGTCGACCGGATCCATCCGGCGACGTCGACGCTGCTGAAGAATGGCGGCCGCATCAATCTGACCCTCCGCCGCGTCAATCCCTGACTAGAGCAATTCCAGCAAAAGTGCGCAGCGGTTTTGCGTCCGGAATTGCGTAAAAACAAAGCGATAGAGCGTTTCCGTGATTCGAAGAAAAACGGAAAGGCTCTATCGACCGCCGCTATAGTTTTCGCAGCGCGACCTGCTCGATCAGGTGATCCTTGCCCTTTTTCAGGATGAGATCGGCGCGTGGGCGCGTCGGTAGAATGTTCTGTCGCAGGTTCTTCAGGTTGATGTTTGCCCAAAGATCTTCGGCGATTTCGAGCGCTTCCGCGTCGCTGATCGAGGCATAGCGATGGAAATAGGAATTCGGATCGCGGAAGGCGGTCTCGCGCAGCCGCATGAAGCGCGTGACATACCAGTTGTGGATCTCGTCTTCGGCGGCATCGATATAGATCGAGAAGTCGAAGAAGTCGGAGACCATCGGCACGATCTTGCCGCCGGCAGGCAGGTCGCGCGATTGCAGCACGTTGATGCCCTCGAAGATCAGGATGTCGGGCCGGTCGACGATCTTGTATTCGTCCGGCAGCACGTCGTAGACGAGGTGCGAATAGCTGGGCGCCTTCACATCCGGCCGCCCGGCCTTGATCGCCGAGAGGAAGCGCAGGATCGCACCCGTGTCGTAGCTTTCCGGAAAGCCCTTGCGCTGCATCAGCTTTTCCCGCTGCAGCACGGCGTTCGGATGCAGGAAGCCGTCGGTGGTGACGAGATCGACCTTCGGGCTGGAAGGCCAGCGCCCCAGGAGCTCCTTGAGGATACGGGCGGTGGTCGATTTTCCCACCGCGACCGAGCCGGCGATGCCGATGACGAAGGGCGTCTTCGTCACATCGGACAGGCTGAGGAAGCGGTTGCGCTGTTCAAACAGCATCTGCGAGGATTCGACATGTGCCGAGAGCAGCCGCGACAGCGACAGATAGATGCGCCGGACCTCGTCGAGATCGATCGGATCGCCCATCGAACGCAGCCGTTTGACCTCGTCGCTCGTCAGCGTCAACGGCGTGTCGGCGCGGAATTTCGCCCATTGTTCGGAAGAGAAGAAGTGGTAGGGCGAATAGGATTCCGACTGGAAGTGATCCAACGTTTCCGGCACCCCGATAATCTCAGTCGCGATACTCATGAACTCTGCCGGCTGGCCTTTTCCTTGAGGCCGGACTGCGCGGTTCTGCGCTCGAGCTCGGCCATGACATTCTCTAACGGTATTTCAGCAATCTTCAATACGACCAATAGGTGATAGAGCACATCGGCGGCCTCATAGGTCAGATTGTCGCGGTCGCCGGTCACCGCCGCCATCACGGCTTCGATCGCCTCTTCACCGAGCTTCTTTGCCGCTTTCGGCTGGCCGGCGGCCACGAGCTTGGCTGTCCAGGATTGCTCCGGCGAGGCATTCGATCGTTCTGCGACGATGCTTTCGAGATCGGAAAGGGAAAATCCGCTCATAGGTCCGCTTTCAAAGTTCAGTCGAGACGCATGTCGATGCCGCACTTCGACATATAGTGCTTCGCCTCGCTGACGGAATAGGTGCCGAAGTGGAAGATCGACGCGGCAAGCACCGCATTGGCATGGCCATCCTTCACCCCGGCGACGAGATCGTCGAGATCGCCGACGCCGCCGGACGCGATGACGGGCACACGCACCGCATCGGCGATCGCCCGCGTCAGCTCCAGATCGTAGCCGACCTTTGTGCCGTCGCGGTCCATCGAGGTGACCAGCAGCTCGCCGGCGCCGCGCGCCACCATTTTCTGGGCGAATTCGACGGCATCGATGCCGGTCGCGTTGCGGCCGCCATGGGTATAGATTTCCCAGGCGCTGAGATTGTCGCCGCCGACCGCCTGCGTGCGCCGGCGCTTGGCGTCGATCGAGACGACGATGCACTGGTCGCCGAACTTGTCGGCTGCCTCGGTGACGAAGTCGGGATTGCTGACGGCTGCCGAATTGATCGAGACCTTGTCGGCACCGCACAGCAACAGCTTACGGATATCGGCGATGGTACGCACCCCGCCGCCGACCGTCAGCGGCATGAAGCATTGGTCGGCCGTGCGCGACACGACATCGAAGATCGTCTCGCGATTGTCCGAAGAAGCGGTGATGTCGAGGAAGCAGAGTTCGTCGGCGCCGGCCGCATCATAAGCCTTCGCGGCTTCGACGGGATCGCCGGCATCGACGAGATTGAGGAAGTTGACGCCCTTGACGACACGGCCGTCCTTGACGTCGAGGCAGGGAATGACACGGGCCTTGAGGGTCATTTATGCGGTCTCCTTGGCCCGGGCCGCCTTGATCAGCGCCAGCGCTTCCTTGGGATCGATACGGCCGTCATAAAGGGCACGGCCTGAAATCGCCCCTTCCAGCTTCCGCGCATCGGGCTCCAGCATGCGGCGGATATCGTCGAGAGAGGCAAGGCCGCCCGAGGCGATGACGGGAATGGAAACGGCGTCGGCAAGTTCCAGCGTCGAACTCCAGTTGATGCCGGCCAGAATGCCGTCACGGTCGATATCGGTGTAGATGATCGCGGCGACGCCGGCGCCCTCGAATTTCCTGGCGAGCTCGATGATACCGAGTTCGGAGGCCTCCGCCCAGCCCTCGACGGCCACCTTGCCGCCCTTGGCATCGATGCCGACGGCGACATGACCAGGAAATTTCCGGCAGGCCTCGATCACCAGCGCCGGATTTCTAACCGCGACGGTGCCGAGAATGACGCGCCGCAGCCCTCGCGACAGCCAGGCCTCGATATGATCGAGGGTGCGAATGCCGCCGCCGAGCTGCACGGGATTGTCCGTTGCCTTCAAGATCGCTTCGACGGCATCGCCATTGGCCGAATGTCCCGCGAAGGCGCCGTCGAGATCGACCACATGCAGCCATTCGAAACCCTGATCTTCGAAGGATCTCGCTTGGGCGGCCGGATTGGTGTTGTAGACTGTCGCCTGCTGCATGTCGCCGAGCTTCAAGCGGACGCATTGGCCGCCTTTCAGGTCGATCGCGGGAAAAAGGATCATGTCGTCTTACGTCCGTAAACTGGTCGGTACCATCAGCGCTTTCCACGCATCTACGATATCCGATTGGAAAAAGACAGCGGCAATGGCCGCCGCGCCGAAAAGCAGAAGGAGGAGCAGGGTGACGGCAAAGCCGGCCCGGACCTGACGCCAGAAGCCCAGGCGCCTCTTGATCGATTTCTCGATGTTTCGTACCTGGCGCAATGCATCGCTGTTGACGGCGGTCAGCCGGATCTGCGGCTCCATCGCCTCGACATAGGTTTCGGCATAACTCGAAAGGATTTGCGAGGCGCGGTCGCGCAGCGTGTTGCGCAGGTCGGTCGAGAGATAATTGCTGTTGACGGCGGCAAGCTCGGCCTCATCGGGCGAACGGCCGGCATTTCGCTTGCGATGGCTGAGAACGAAATCGCGCTTTTGCCGCTCGTAGAGTGCGTAGGCGAGCAGGCCGATCAGATCGTCCTCACCTTCGATATAGAATTCCAGCACGGCCTCGGCGATATCGCCGGCGCTGACCCCGTTTTGCCGCCGGCTCGAACCGTCGTTTGCGGGGAAAGAGTCATGGATCATCGGTCCAGCCTTTCGTTCAGCGCCTTGGCCGCGTTGGAAAGCGCCTTCCTGTGGATGGCTTCGTCGACACGGCGGATGACCGTGCCGCCGGGAAGCTTGATATCAGAAAAGGGCGGCAAGCCTTCCCTGGAGGGCCGCAATGTGTAGAGCACCTTGCCTGATTTCCGCGACGCCGGCATCGAGCGCACTCCTGTTCCGCCATTTCCTTACAGAGGAAATAAGGCGGCTGTATTAAAAGCCAGCCCTTGGAGCAATTCCAGCAAAACTGCGCAGCGGGTTTGCATCGGGAATTGCTTGAACAAGCTCTACGGGTTCCAGCGCAGAAAATTGGCGATCAGGGCCAGGCCGAGCTTCTGACTCTTTTCCGGGTGAAACTGCGCTCCGACCATGTTGTCGCGCCCGACGAAAGCGGTCATCGGACCGCCATAATCGGCCGTCGCAATAACATCCTCGGCGTTTTCGGCGGCAAGATGGTAGGAATGCACGAAATAGGCATGCAGTCCCTGCGACCCCGTCGGAATTCCTTCGAAGAGCGGATGTTCGCGCTTCAGGTCGAGTGTGTTCCAGCCGATCTGCGGGATCTTGAGTGCCGGATCATCCGGCGTCATCTCGACGACGTTACCGGGAATCCAGCCGAAACCCTGCGTCACGGTCTTCTCGAGGCCGCGCGAGGACATGAGCTGCATGCCGACGCAAATGCCGAGGAACGGCCGCGCCTTCTTCTCGACAGCCTCGATCAGCACCTCGGCCATATCAGGCACGGCATCGAGGCCGCGCCGGCAATCGGCATAGGCGCCGACACCGGGAAGCACGATACGATCGGCTGCGGCAACATCCTCCGCCCTGTCGGTGAGATCGATATGGGCATCGATGCCAGCTTCGTGGGCGGCACGCTCGAAAGCCTTGGTCGCCGAGCGCAGGTTACCGGAGCCATAGTCGATAATCGCGACGCGCATCGTCAGCGTCCTCCACCAAAACCAAAGAGACCAAGCGATGTTGCATCGCCGTGCGGGCCGTTCGGAAGGGCCTTGTTCTGCCAGTCCGGTGCCGTGGCGTCGTCACCAACTGCGATAGCCGCCCTGTCCGAAAAATAGACCTGCTCGGCAGTGCCGATCGTATCGGCTGCAATGAGTGCGTCTTCGTTCCAGCCTTTGGCAGCAAGGTTGCGGACACGGAAATTCTGGCCCTCGAGACCGACCAGCATATTCACGCCCAGCAGGATTGCCGCTCCTGCCGGCCCCAGGCCTGGTTCGTCCATCAGCGCACCACCAATCCCCTGCAGCAGAAAGGCCGCGGCCGCATGCAGCCAAAGCCGATGCGCCAGCAGCCAAATCCATGGAAACAGGAAGCCGAGCAGCGTGAAGCCGTCACGGATAGTTCGCGTCTCATCGGCCGTGGCGCTCGTGCCGCCGGGCGGTGTCAGGAAGATATAGCTGGATGTCATTGCCGCCGCTCCCTTGAAGGGCTCAGACGAGCGTGCCCTTGGTCGAGGGAACACGGCCCGCCTGTCTCGGATCGATCTCTGTCGCCGTGCGCAACGCGCGGGCAACGGCCTTGAAGCATGTCTCGGCAATATGGTGATTGTTGGCGCCATAATGGTTGAGAATATGCAAGGTGATGCCGGCATTCTGAGCGAGCGCATGGAAGAATTCGCGAACGAGCTCAGTGTCGAAAGTGCCGATCTTCGGCGCGCTGAAGGCGACATTCCAGACGAGGAACGGCCGGCCGGAAAGATCGACCGCAGCCTTGGTCATCGTCTCGTCCATGGCGAGATCGATCGAAGCGTAGCGGGTGATGCCGCGCCGGTCGCCGAGTGCCTTGGAGATCGCCTGGCCGATGGCGATGCCGGTATCTTCGACCGTATGATGGTCGTCGATATGCAGGTCGCCCTTGGCATCGATCTCCATGTCGATGAGGGAATGTCGCGAAAGCTGGTCGAGCATATGGTCGAAGAAGCCGACGCCCGTCGAGATCGTCGATTTGCCGGTGCCGTCGAGATTGACGGAAACGGAAATCGAGGTTTCGTTGGTCTTGCGGGAAACGCTGCCGGTGCGGCTTGCTGCGGTCTCGGCCATATGGCCCTCCATCGGGAATAAGGCCGTTCCTTATCAGGCGCATCGGGAAATATCCAGAAGCCGGGCAAGAGAAAAGCCGGCCCATTTGCAATCGGCGCCAGTCCACTTACATAGGGCTCAACGGGGCCGGCATGCGGCCCGGCAGACAGGTGTTTTATGACAACAATCATTACAGTTCGAAAAGGCGGTAAGGTGGTGATGGCGGGCGATGGCCAGGTGAGCCTCGGCCAGACCGTCATGAAGGGCAATGCCCGCAAGGTGCGCCGCATCGGCAAGGGCGAAGTCATCGCCGGTTTTGCCGGCGCCACCGCCGATGCCTTCACCCTGCTCGAAAGGCTTGAAAAGAAGCTGGAGCAATATCCCGGTCAATTGATGCGTGCCGCCGTCGAACTCGCCAAGGACTGGCGCACCGACAAGTACCTGCGCAATCTCGAAGCCATGATGCTCGTCGCCGACAAGTCGATCACGCTGGCGATCACCGGCAATGGCGACGTTCTGGAACCGGAGCATGGCACGACGGCGATCGGTTCCGGCGGCAATTTTGCCTTGGCGGCCGCCCTCGCGCTCATGGATACCGACAAATCGGCCGAGGAGATTGCCCGCCGCGCCCTCGATATCGCCGCCGACATCTGCGTCTACACGAACCATAACGTCGTGGTGGAATTGCTGGATGCTGAAGGCTGAACCCTATGCCTTCCGGCCGCTTGCCGCGGTTGACCTGCCGCTCCTCGCCGAATGGCTGGAAAGCCGGCATGTCAGGCGCTGGTGGAGCGATCCGGCCAAGGCGCTGGCTTCGATGGAAAAGCATATCGATGCGGCCGCCGTCTCGTGCTTCATGGTCACGCTGAGTGGAAAGGACTTCGCCTTTATCCAGGCGGCCGATCTCGACGACGTGGACGATGAAGCGCTCGCCGGTCAGCCGAAGGGCACCTACGGCATCGACCAGTTCATCGGCATCGAGGAACTGGCAGGCAAGGGTCACGGACCGGCCTTTATGATAGGGTTCTGCAATATGCTCTTTGCAAAGGGCGCGCAGCGGATCCTCGTCGATCCGCATCCTGACAATGCATTCGCAATCAGAGCCTATACCAAGGCGGGCTTTCAAGGACTTGGCGAAACAACGACGAATTACGGCCGGGCGCTGTTGATGGCCCTGGACCGCCAGGAGAATGATACGCAATGACCACTTTTTCCCCCCGCGAGATCGTTTCCGAGCTCGATCGCTATATCATCGGCCAGCATGACGCCAAGCGCGCCGTTGCGATTGCGCTGCGCAACCGCTGGCGCCGCCAGCAGCTCGATCCGAGCCTGCGAGACGAAGTCATGCCGAAGAACATCCTGATGATCGGCCCGACCGGCGTCGGCAAGACGGAAATCTCCCGCCGCTTGGCAAAACTCGCCGGTGCGCCCTTCATCAAGGTGGAAGCCACCAAATTCACCGAAGTCGGCTATGTCGGCCGCGATGTCGAGCAGATCATCCGCGACCTCGTCGAGGTCGGCATCGGCCTGGTGCGCGAGAAGAAGCGGGCCGAAGTGCAGGCCAAGGCGCATGTGAGCGCCGAGGAGCGCGTTCTCGATGCGCTGGTCGGCACGACAGCATCGCCTGCCACGCGCGAAAACTTCCGCAAGAAGCTCCGGGACGGCGAACTTGACGACAAGGAAATCGATATCGAGGTGGCCGATGCCGGTTCTGGCATGGGTGGCTTCGAAATTCCCGGCATGCCGGGTGCCAATATCGGCGTGCTGAACCTGTCGGAAATGTTCGGTAAGGCGATGGGCGGCCGCACCAAGAAGGTCCGCACCACAGTCAAGGCCTCGTATAGTGACCTGATCCGCGACGAATCCGACAAGCTGATCGACAACGAAGTGATCCAGCGTGAAGCCGTTCGCTCCACCGAGAATGACGGTATCGTCTTTCTTGACGAAATCGACAAGATTGCAGCCCGCGACGGCGGCATGGGCGCCGGCGTTTCGCGCGAAGGCGTGCAGCGCGACCTCTTGCCGCTCGTCGAAGGCACGACGGTTTCGACCAAATACGGGCCGGTCAAGACCGACCATATCCTGTTCATCGCCTCCGGCGCCTTCCATGTCTCCAAGCCTTCGGATCTTCTGCCGGAACTTCAGGGCCGCCTGCCGATCCGTGTCGAATTGCGTCCGCTGAACAAGGATGATTTCCGCCGGATCCTGACAGAGACGGAAGCAAGCCTCATCCGCCAGTACCGCGCGCTGATGGAGACGGAAAGCCTGAGCCTCGAATTCACCGACGACGCGATCGACGCACTTGCCGATGTCGCCGTGCATCTGAACTCCTCCGTCGAGAATATCGGCGCACGCCGTCTGCAGACGGTGATGGAGCGGGTGCTGGACGATATTTCCTACAACGCGCCGGATCGGGGCGGGACGGCCGTGACGATCGATGCCGCCTATGTGCGCGAACATGTCGGCGATCTCGCACAGAATACCGATCTCTCGCGCTTCATTCTGTGATATCGGCGCACCGCTTCATGCCTTTCCCGGCATGAATGACGGATTGTGACGAACGCGACTCTCGACAACGGGCCTTTTACTTTCTACTGCATAATTCCCTAAATCGGAATCGATTTAGGGATAAAATTATGCAGCAATTCAAAGTCCTACAGCGTCCTTTGCGCGTCTGACAAAGACGCGCGGCGCTGTAGTGAAGGCCCGTTTTGTTTCCCCTCGGCTTTATTCGGCCAAGATTCTGGTCCAGGCAGCCGCATCACAAACAGGACGATGGAACGGACGGGATAACGGATCGTGCGACGCCTTTTGACAAGCCTTATGATTGCCGTTGCCCTGGTGAATTCGGCGCCTGCCTTCGCAATGCAGACGGTGCCGGCCGGCAATCGCCACGCCGAGCAGCCCGATATTCCGGGCGCTTCCATCCGGCGCACCAAGGGCACCAAGAGCAGCTTCGATCTGAAATACGAAAAGGTTCATGAGCTTCTGGCGACCGATCGCGAGCTGATGAGCAAGATCCGCAAGATTTCCAGCGCTTACGGCATCAATCCCATCCATGTCGTCGGCGCGATCGTCGGCGAACACACCTATAATGTCGATGCCTACGACCGGCTGCAGGCCTATTATGTCAAGGCTGCCTCCTACGCCGGAGAAAGCTTCCGCTTCGCTTATGATGGCGAAAGCGTCGACGAATTCGTGGCGCGGCCGCAATTTTCCGAATGCAAGGGCAAGAGCGATTCCTACACGCTCTGGTCCTGCCGCGAAGATGTCTGGGAAACCGATTTCCGCGGCAAGACGGTGGGTGGCACGAGCTTTCCCAACAACCGTTTCAGCGCGGTCTTCTTCCAGCCCTTCTATGCCGGCCAGACCTTCGGCCTCGGCCAGGTCAATCCGCTGACGGCGCTGATGCTCTCCGATCTCGTGACTCGCGTGTCCGGCTATCCGAAGCTGAACGAGAAGAATGCCGGCGCCGTCTACAGGGCCATCATGGATCCCGATATCTCGCTCGCCTTCGTCGCGGCCTCGATCCGCAGGTCGATCGACGATTACAAGGAGATCGCCGGCATGGATATCTCGGGCAATCCCGGCCTGACGGCGACGCTTTATAATGTCGGCAATTCGCGCCAGCGCGCCGCAGCACTTGCTGCGAAGAACCGCGGCGCCGGTGCGACCGTCTGGCCGGAAGAGAATTATTACGGCTGGCTGATCAACGACAAGCTGGACGAACTCAAGGGCCTGCTCTAGCTTCAAGCTTGCCGGGAAGGCCTCGATCTTCCCCGAAAGGCTTTTACGATGGACATGCGTCCGGACCCCTTCGTCCCGCCAGCACCGCTGCCGCGTACCGTGCCGCCGAGCCGGCTGGAAATCATTCGCATCATCCTGCGCAATCCGCTCGAACTCTGGGGCGAGCCATCCTACACGCTGCCCTGGATCCGCACCAATTTCTTCGGCCAGAGGACGCTGATCGTCAATGATCCCGGCCTGATCAAGCACGTGCTGGTCGACAATGCCAATAATTACCGCATGTCGGATGTGCGCCAGCTCGTCCTGCGTCCGATCCTCCGCGACGGCCTTCTGACCGCCGAAGGTCCTGTCTGGAAAAGATCGCGCAAGGCGGTGGCGCCTATTTTCACGCCCCGCCATGCCCAAGGCTTTGCCGGGCAGATGCTGCGCCAGTCCGAAGATTATGCCCGCAAATATGAGGGCGCAGGCGAGGCAGGCGCAATTTTCGATATCAGCACCGATATGACCGAGCTGACCTTCGCAATTCTGGCTGACACATTGTTCTCCGGCGAAATCGTCACATCGAGCGGCCATTTCGCCGACGACGTCAATGAACTCCTGCATCGCATGGGCCGGGTCGATCCGATGGATCTGATGCGCGCTCCGTCCTGGGTTCCACGTGTGACACGCATCGGCGGCCAGAAGGTGCTGGAGAAATTCCGTGCCATCGTGCGCAACACGATGGATATGCGGCTCGCAAAGATGAAGGCAGGCCGCAGCAGCGCGCCTGAAGATTTCCTGACCCTGCTCCTGGAGCAGGCCGGTCCCGAGGGGCTGACCAAAGAAGAGATCGAAGACAATATTCTGACCTTCATCGGCGCGGGGCATGAAACCACAGCCCGGGCATTGGCCTGGACGCTGTATTGCGTATCAAACAGCCCGCATATCCGCGAGGCGATGGAAGAAGAAATCGACGCAGTGCTCGCCACCGGGGCCGAACCTGTGGAATGGCTGGATATGATGCCGCAGACGCGCGCCGCCTTCGAGGAGGCTTTGCGCCTTTATCCGCCAGCGCCATCCATCAATCGCGCCGCCATATCAGATGATTCCTGGACCAGCACCAAGGGCGAGCGGGTCGAGCTTGAGGCCGGTGTCACGGTACTCGTCATGCCCTGGACGTTGCATCGCCACGAACTTCACTGGGACAGGCCGCGCGCCTATATGCCCGAACGCTTCCTGCCGGAAAATCGCGGCTCTATCGGCCGCTTTCAGTTCCTGCCTTTCGGCGCCGGCCCGCGTGTCTGCATCGGCGCAACCTTTGCGCTTCAGGAGGCGGTGATCGCCCTTGCTGTCCTGATGCATCGTTATCGCTTCGATTCCACCGATCAGACCAACCCCTGGCCGGTGCAGAAGCTGACGACGCAGCCGCAGAACGGACTGCCGATGCGTGTGACGCCGCGCATAATTTCCACGAAGGCATAAATCTTTCGAATTATTGCAGAATTGACTGTGAATGAAAGCCGGGCAAAGTGGCAGCATTCAAAAATCGTTGCCAGGGAGAATGTCGCATGAGCCGCGTTGATAAGAACGGTCTTGCCATCGAAACCGTCCTTCATGATTTCCTCGTCGAGGAGGTGCTCCCGGGTCTGGCGGTCGATGCGGACAAGTTCTTTGCCGATTTTTCGGCGATCGTCCACGATCTCGCCCCGAAAAATCGTGCGCTGCTGGCAAAACGCGACGAACTGCAGGTAAAGATCGACGACTGGTACCGCCGGCACGGCGCGCCGGCGGATATGGACGAATACCAGTCCTTCCTCCGTGAGATCGGCTATCTGCTGCCTGAGGGATCGGACTTCCAGGTTTCGACCGACAATGTCGATCCGGAAATCGCCTCGATCGCCGGTCCGCAACTCGTCGTTCCCGTCATGAACGCCCGTTACGCCTTGAACGCCGCCAATGCCCGCTGGGGCTCGCTCTATGATGCGCTCTACGGTACGGACGCCATTCCCGAGAGCGATGGCGCCGAGAAGGGTAAGGGCTACAATCCGAAGCGGGGCGAGAAGGTCATCGCCTGGGTGCGCGATTTCCTCGATACATCAGCGCCGCTGCAGGACTGCCGCTGGAAGGACGTCGGAAGCTTCGCCGTCAAGGATGGAGCGCTGGTCGTCAGATCGATCGATGGCGAGCAGGCCATGCTGACGGACGGCAAGCATTTTGCCGGCTATCGCGGCGATCCCGCCGCTCCAACGCATATTCTCCTGAAGAACAACGGCATTCACATCGAAATCGTCATCGATGCGGCGACGACAATCGGGAAAGCCGATCCGGCTCATATTTCCGATGTCTGGCTGGAATCGGCAATCACGACGATCATGGACTGCGAGGATTCGATTGCCGCCGTCGATGCCGAGGACAAGGTCGTCGTCTATCGCAATTGGCTCGGCCTGATGAAGGGCGATCTGCAGGAAGAGGTGGCAAAGGGCGGAACGAGCTTCATCCGCACGCTCAACCCGGATCTGCAATATGCTGGCCCGGATGGTGCCGCCTTCGAGGTGCATCGCCGCTCGCTGATGCTGGTGCGCAATGTCGGCCACCTCATGACCAACCCGGCGATCCTCGACCGCGACGGCAACGAGGTGCCTGAAGGCATCATGGATGCTGCGATCACCGGCCTGATCGCGCTTTACGATATCGGCCCCTCCGGCCGGCGGAAGAATTCCCGCACCGGCTCCATGTATGTGGTCAAGCCGAAGATGCATGGGCCCGAAGAGGTAGCCTTCGCCGTCGAAATCTTCTCGCGGGTCGAAGATGCGCTTGGCCTACCGCGCAACACCGTCAAGATGGGCATCATGGATGAGGAGCGCCGCACGACCGTCAACCTCAAGGAATGCATCCGTGCCGCCCGCGAGCGCGTTGTCTTCATCAATACCGGCTTCCTCGATCGCACCGGCGACGAGATCCACACCTCGATGGAAGCCGGCCCGATGATTCGCAAGGGCGACATGCGCCAGGCGGCGTGGATTTCCGCCTATGAGAACTGGAACGTCGACATCGGCCTCGAATGCGGTCTTGCCGGCCACGCCCAGATCGGCAAGGGCATGTGGGCGATGCCGGATCTGATGGCGGCGATGCTGGAACAGAAGATCGCCCACCCGAAGGCCGGCGCCAACACCGCCTGGGTACCGTCGCCGACGGCCGCAACCCTGCATGCCACCCATTATCACCGGGTCAACGTCGCCCGTGTTCAGCAGGGGTTGAAGGATCGCGCCCGCGCCAAGCTCTCCGACATTCTCTCCGTGCCGGTCGCGGTACGGCCGAACTGGACGCCGGAGGAAATTCAGCGCGAACTCGACAACAATGCCCAAGGCATCCTCGGCTATGTCGTGCGCTGGGTCGATCAGGGCGTCGGTTGCTCGAAGGTGCCCGACATCAACAATGTCGGGCTGATGGAAGATCGCGCGACGCTGCGCATTTCGGCCCAGCACATGGCGAACTGGCTGCATCACAAGGTCGTCACCGATGCTGAGATCGTCGAGACGATGAAGCGCATGGCCGGCGTCGTCGACCGGCAGAATGCGTCGGACCCCGCCTACCAGCCGATGGCCGGCAATTTCGACGATTCGATCGCCTTCCAGGCCGCCCTCGACCTCGTCCTGAAGGGTAGGGAACAGCCGAACGGTTATACCGAGCCGGTGCTTCACCGCCGCCGTCGCGAACTCAAGGCGAAGCAGGCCGCGTGACGGAGAATATGAAAAGGCCGCCGGAACGTCAGTTCCGGCGGCCTTTTTTATACCGAATTCGATAATTAGCTTACTGAATGACGACGACCTTGGACGTGCCCTTGCCCGGACGGACGCGGCTGTAGAGATCGATGACATCCTGGTTCATCAGGCGAATGCAGCCCGAGGAAGCGGCGGTGCCGATCGAAGCCCATTCCGGCGTGCCGTGCAGGCGGAAGAGCGTGTCCTTGCCGTCCTCGTTGAAGAGATACATGGCGCGCGCGCCGAGCGGATTGCTGAGACCCGGACCCATGCCGTCCTCGACGTATTTGGCGAGATCAGGCCGGCGGACGGCCATTTCCTTCGGCGGGTGCCAGTTCGGCCATTCCTGCTTCCAGGCGACGTAGGCGGTGCCGGCCCATGCGAAGCCCTGCTTGCCGACGCCGATGCCGTAGCGCATCGCCTTGCCGTTGGCCAGGATGTAATAGAGGAAGCGCTCGCGCGTATTGACGATGATCGTACCGGGACGCTCGGTGGTCTGGTAACTGACGACCTGGCGGCGGAACTGCGGCTTGACCCTGTCGATCGGGATCGCCGGCAGGGAGTATCCGGCATCCTTGGTCAGGCCGTAGGCGTCGTTGAAGATTTGTGCCGTCTGAACCATCGGGCCTGCGCCCTTGTTGTCGACGGATGCGCTGTCTGAGGTCGTCGAGCAACCGGCCAGAGCGAGTGTCGCCAGCAGGCCAAATACAGGGAATGCATTGCGGATGCGCATGGATGACTCTTGAAGTTTTGGGGCAAGGAGAACGGTCTTTCGACCATCGTTGATTATGGTTTATTTTCGATTAACTTGCGCTTTGCAAGGCTACTGCAGCGCGACAAATTCGTCTGCCGCGCAAATTAGAAGCGCATGGTTTTTTTGCAACAACACGCCAGCCCCCGCGATGGTTATCCATGACGATTTTGAGCGTTTACAATAACAATCCGTTAATCGATGGCCGGCAATCGGACAGGGCCATGATGGTGCGGCGCGGAACGCAGATTTTGCTGCATGAAATGCGCCACGCCGTGCTGCCTGAACTGCCGCTGGCCAGCGGTCGCCGCGCCGATCTGATCACTCTTTCTGAAAAGGGCGAGGTCTGGATCATCGAAATCAAGACCTCGATCGAAGATTTCAGGGTGGATCGCAAATGGCCGGAATACAGGCTGCATTGCGACCGCCTGTTCTTCGCGACTCACCAGGATGTGCCGTTGGAGATCTTTCCCGAGGAATGCGGACTGTTCCTGTCGGATGGTTATGGCGCCCATATGATTCGCGAGGCGCCGGAACACCGCATGGCGCCGGCCACGCGCAAATCCGTCACGCTCAACTTCTCGCGTGCCGCCGCGCAAAGGCTGATGATGGCCGAATGGGCGAACGGAAAACCGTTCACCGTGGATGATGTTTAATTATAGACGCGCGAGGTGCCCGTCTATTTCGGCGCGCGTTTGGCAAGGATACGCTGCAGCGTCCGCCGGTGCATGTTGAGCCGGCGCGCCGTTTCGGAAACATTGCGCTCGCACATTTCATAGACCCGCTGGATGTGCTCCCAGCGCACCCGGTCGGCCGACATTGGATTTTCGGGAAGCTCGGCTTTTTCGCCCGGCCGCTGCGTTAGAGCCGAAAACACGTCATCGGCATCCGCAGGCTTTGCGAGGTAGTCGACGGCGCCGAGCTTCACGGCCGTGACCGCCGTTGCGATATTGCCGTAGCCGGTCAGCACGATGATCCTGGTGTCGTCGCGCCGCTGGCGGATCGCCTCGATGACGTCGAGCCCATTGCCGTCGCCGAGCCGAAGGTCGACCACCGCATATTTCGGCGGCCTGCCTCTCGATTTCGCAACGCCCTCCGCCACTGATTCGGCCGTCTCCACCTGGAAGCCGCGCGTCTCCATCGCCCGCGCCAGGCGGCGCAGGAACGGCCCGTCATCGTCGACGATCAGCAGGCTGGCGTCGGGACCGATATGGTCCTCATCCGACGCGGCGAAATTGTCATGATTCTGTTCTGTCATCGTCTCGGTCCCGACGGTTGAACGTCCGATCTGCGTCAACCGCTTATATCCTGTTTATGCCGACAAAGTCATTTTGTCGAATTTGCGTCGATCAGCATGCGCGGCCATTCGATTCGGATACGCGCGCCCGCACTTTCCGGATCGCGGTTCTCGAAAATCAACGATGCGCCGGAGCGCTCCAGCAGCGTCTTGGCGATGAAAAGCCCGAGCCCGAGGCCACCCGCCGTATCCTCCTTCTGCCGCTTCGTCACATAGGGCTCGCCGATCCGCGTCAGAATATCGGGCGCATAACCGTTCCCATCGTCCTCGATAACGATTAGCACTTTGTCGTGATCGTGCTCGACGGTGACGGTCACTTTCTCCCGCGCATAATCGACGGCATTTTCGATCAGATTGCCGAGCCCGTACATGATGCCGGCATTGCGGTCGGTGACCGGCTCGCTCTTGCGCGGGCTCTTTTCGATGAGCTCCAATCTGATGCCGAATTCCCGGTGCGGGGCGACGATCTCCTCGATCATCGAGGAAAGCGGCAGCCGGCGCATGTGCGCCTCGCCTTCGGAGGAAAGCGTCGTCAGCCGCCGCAGGATGTCGCGGCAGCGTTCGCTCTGGCTGCGCAGCAGCATCACGTCCTCGCGGAAACGATCGTCATCCTTGAGTTCTCGCTCCATTTCCTTGGCGACGACGCTGATCGTCGCAAGCGGCGTGCCGAGTTCATGGGCGGCCGCCGCCGCCAGCCCGTCGAGCTGTGACAGGTGCTTTTCCCGCTGCAGCACCAGTTCGGTCGCAGCCAGCGCATCGGCAAGCTGGCTCGCTTCCATCGAGACTCGATAGGCATAGAAAGCGGCAAATGCCATGGTCGAGGCGATCGAGCACCAGACACCGAACTGCATGACATTGTGTACGTTGATCTCGGCCCCGTCGAACCAGGGCAGTGGAAAGGGCGAAAAGGCAAGCACCGTGATGCAGACCATCGCAACGCCGATCAGCGCGGTGCTGTAGCGAATCGGCTGCGAGGCAAAGGAGATGATAACAGGCACGCAGACGAGCGCTGCGAAGGGATTGGCAAGGCCGCCGGTGATGAAGAGCAGCGCGCAAAGCTGCAAAAGGTCGAAGCCGAGCAGCGCAAAGGCGGCTGGCGGTTCCAGCCGATGCGTCGGTGGATAACGGATCGTCAGGTAAAAATTCACCCAGGCAAGGGCGGCGATCAGCGAAGAACTGGCAACCAGCGGTAAGGGAAATTTCAGCCAGAAGGCAACGATGAAGACCGTCAGCGCCTGTCCGCCGACGGCCAGCCAGCGAAGCCGCACCAGTGTCTGCAGCCGCAGCCTGCGGCTGTTGTGCCGGTCCTCCAGCGTATAGCCTTCCGTCTTGTCGATCATGCCAGGCTTGTCGATCATGCCGAGGGCTCCTTGAATGGCCCTCATGTACCACGCGGTTTTGCCCGTGTCGTCGGCAACGCATCCTCCGGCCGCTCCGGCCAGGGATGCCGGGGATAACGCCCGCGCATATCAGCACGCACATCCTTCCAAGAGCCGGCCCAGAAGCCCGGCAGGTCGCGTGTCGTCTGGATCGGCCGATGCGCCGGCGAGGTGAGCTCGAGCAGCAGCGGCAGGCGGCCACCGGCAATGGCCGGATGCTGCTTCAGTCCAAACAGCTCCTGCACGCGGATCGTCAGAACCGGTTCCTCGCCCTCATATTGGATCGGATGCCTTTGGCCGGTCGGCGCTTCGAAATGGGTCGGCGCAAGCCGGCTAAGGTCGCGCTGCAAGTCGTGCGGTACCAGCGACATCAGTCCGTTCGAAAGCCCGGCTGCGGAAATCTCCGAAAGGCCGCGGGCTTCCGTCTGGAAGGGTGCGAACCAGTCGTCGAGCCGGGAAAGCAGGGCATCATCGCTGACATCGGGCCAGGGTTCGCCGATCGTCCGGTGAAGGAATCCGATCCGCTCGCGCAGTTGCACGGCCTCCTTCGAGAAGGAAAGCTGATCGAGCCCCAGCTCGCGTACTCCCTCCACCAGCGCCTGGGTGACTGCTGCCCCGGAAGGGCGCGGCAAGGGCGTCTCTTCGAAGACGATCGCGCCGAGCCGGGTTGCCCGCCGCGCCCGGATTTGCCGGCTTTGCCGGTCGAAGAATATCTGGTCGCCGGTTTTGATCTCGCCGGGCAACTCGGCTTCGATGTCGCCGCGTGCCACCTCGGCTGCCGCCAGAACCCGCGCCTGCGCCGCCCGCCCGGTCAGGTCGGCAATCACCAGCATCTGGCTGCCGGCCAGCCTCTCGGTTTCCGGCAGTTCCGCTCCGCGCCCGTTCGCCATCACGAATCGGCCGCGCCCGCCGCGCTGAAGCGCGATTCGATCCGGGAACGCATGCAGCAGCAGCTGGCCGGCAAGCGCCGGCGCCGCTGAGGCAACCCTGTCGAGGCCGCTCGCCAGCCGTCCCGCCAGCCGTCGCGAGGCCTCTGCTCTCTCGCCCCGCTCGGCCTTGAAGCGTCGCAGCCGCTCCTCGATATCGACACTCGTTCCGCCAAGCCCCTGTTCGGTGAGGAGCACGGCGATCATAGCCGCATCCCGGGCGTGTCCCGTTTCTCCCGCCGAGACGACCATGGCGGCGAGCCGCGGCGGCAAAGCGAGGTCGCGCATCACCTTGCCGCGCGCTGTCAGCGCTCCGTCCTTGTCGAGCGCACCAAGCTGGCCAAGCAGGACCCGCGCTTCCCTCAGCGTCGTTTCCGGCGGCTGATCGACGAAAGCAAGGGATGCCGGATCTTGAACGCCCCAATGTGCGAGGTCGAGCACCAGCCCCGAGAGATCGCTGGAAAGGATCTGCGGCGGCGTGAAGGCCGGCAGTGCCGCCGTCTGTCCCTGGTGCCACAGCCTGACGGCGATGCCCGGCTCCGTTCGTCCGGCACGGCCGGCCCGCTGATCGGCGGAAGCCCGCGACACGCGCACCGTCTCCAGCCGCGTGATCCCGGTCGACGCCTCGAACACCGGCAGGCGCTGCAGCCCGCTGTCGATCACGATCCTGACACCGTCGATGGTGATCGATGTTTCGGCGATCGATGTCGCAAGCACGATCTTGCGCGTCCCCTGGGATGCCGGTCGGATCGCCGCATCCTGTTCCTTCTGGCTGAGATTGCCGTAAAGCGGCGCAATCAGCGTTTCGGCTCCGAATCGTCCCTGCAGGCGTTCGACGGTCCGGGTGATTTCCGCCTGGCCGGGCAGGAAGGCGAGGATCGAGCCGGTCTCATTGGCATGGGCATCGAGTATCGCCCGCGTGACCACATCCTCGATACGCTCGCCGCCCGGCCGATCCTGGTAACGGATATCGATCGGAAAGCTGCGCCCCAGGCTTTCGATAACAGGTGGATGGTCGAGCAGCGCGGCCACGCGTTCGACGTCGAGGGTGGCCGACATGACCAGGATGCGCAGATCGTCGCGCAGCGCCGACTGGACGTCGAGCGCCAGAGCGAGTCCGAAGTCTGCGTCCAGCGAACGCTCGTGGAACTCGTCGAAGATCACCACCGAGGCGCCGTTCAGTTCCGGATCGTCGAGGATCATCCGGGCGAAAACCCCTTCGGTCACCACCTCGATCCGTGTCGCTGCCGATATCCTGTTGTCGAGGCGCATGCGGTAACCGACCGTCCCGCCGACCTGTTCGCCGATGAGCGATGCCATCCGGCTTGCTGCTGCTCGCGCCGCCAGCCGCCGTGGCTCCAGCAGGATGATTTTGCCGTCGCCGCGCCAGGCCTTGCCAAGCAGGTAAAGTGGCACCAGCGTCGTCTTGCCGGCGCCGGGCGGGGCGGAAAGAACGGCGCGTTTTTGCTTTTCCAGCGCAGCAGCGACGGCCGGCAGGACATGTGAAACCGGAAGCTCCGGCAAGGATGCACTGATTGTCACTTTTGGCCCGTCACTGTCTCATAGGCAAGGATGGCGCCGGCGAGATCCTCCAACGCCGCACCCACCGACTTGAACAGCGTGATTTCTGCGTCATGGCTTCGTCCGCCATGGGCGCCGCTGACGAGTTCCGCAAGCTCAGCCCTGATGTCGCCTTCCTTCAGCACGCCGCTTTTCAGCGGCTGGACGATGTCGCCTGCCTCGGCGATGGCGCCGGCGCGGGTGTCGACATAAATGGAGGCACGGCGGATGGCTTCGTCGTCGCTTTCGCGCATGCTCGGCTTGAAGGCGCCGACGAGATCGAGATGGGCGCCGGGCTTCAGCCATTCGCCTGATATCAGCGGCGCGCTGGAAAGCGTGGCGCAGGAAATGATATCGGCTGTCCGCGCTGCGGCTTCAGCATCCGCGACCGCCTCGGCATTCAGGCCGAGCGCCCGGGCTTCGGCTGCGATCTTTTCCGCCGCTTGCCCATTGCGGCCCCAGACCCGGTACCTCTTGATCGGCCGGGTCGTGCCGTGGGCAAACATCAGGTTGAGCGACAGCCGCCCGGTTCCGCAGACGAGCAGCTCTTCCGCGTCGGGGCGGGCGAGATAACGGGCCGCCAGCGCCGATGCCGCCGCCGTCCGCCGCGCCGTCAACTCGCCGCCATCGATCGCGGCAAGCATTTCCCCGGTAGCGCCGGAGGACAGAAGATAGGTTCCGAAGATCGCCGGCAGGCCCCGCCGCACATTGCCTGGAAAGACCGAGACCGTCTTTACCCCGGCATAGCGTCCGGGAACCCAGGCCGGCATCAGGAGCAATGTGGCGCTCTCCTCATCCGGCACCTCCATCTCATGATGATGACGCACCGGCATCACGCATTCGCTCTGGAACATGCGGGCGATCGCCTCGATCAGTTCCGGCCAGGGCAAGGCCGCGCGCGTCTGTTCTTCATCGAGGACAAGCATTCTTCACTCCGCCGGATCTTTCTTCCTCGCCAAACTAGCGAGTGAGGCGTGGCATAGGCAAGCACCCTGGAATTCCGCGTCAGACGCCCCATATATAAGCCTCATCTCCCTCGCCGAAGCCTATCCTTCAGGATTCGGCAAAAACGAATCTCAAAAACCGTCCGAGCGGGCGGCGGATTTGTTCGTTTTTGGAGGCAGCCGATAAAAGCCCTTCATTTTCAACCTGTTACAAAAATGTCAAAAAACTTTGGTTGGGTGTGTTGACTGTTTCGGT
>NZ_JAPCZO010000031.1:0-86987 GCF_025941625.1 Rhizobium acaciae | reverse complement strand
GCCCCGGACCGCAAAAACGGCCGGGGCTTTGTTGTATTTGCCAGATCGCAGGCCGACGCAAGATTTGACGTTGGGAATTCCTACAGCAAATTTAGCCCGCATATCTCACCTGCTCTTTTTGAGTAATCTGGCCTATCTCAGCGCGAACGACTTTGAAAACAGGGTAGGATTAGCTTAACTCAGCGAGGCTCGAGTGGGGTTGGGTTATCGTGCACGTAGCTCGAATAGACTGGATTTCCACGGCCGCAGATCAACATGCAATCCAACGTCCCTGATCTCGCTCCCGTTTCGGTCGTAGCAGTCTTCCGATAGTAGGTCGTCGAGGCGCCACTCTTTTCCTCGGAGTTCGTCCCACGGCACATGGATAAGCGCCTGGGAGGCCGTTTCACTGAAGTTGATGACGATCAGGCAGCGTGCCTCGCCTTTGGCCCAGCACCAGGAGAGAATGTTCCTGCAGCTCTGATTGTCCGACCAGCCGCTCCGCTCGCACAGGCGCCATTCCCCATTCTTGAAGACATCGCCATGGATCGCCTTCAAGAGGCGCGCATAGAAGGCCGAGAGATCGCAATCGACCGACGCCACTGGGCGGCGGCCAAGGAAGATCGGCAGTCTCGTCGTTGCCCCCTCGAACTGTCCCTCGTGCAGCAGTTTCGCCCCAGTGAGCGTGAGCATTGCGACCGCCGCAGCGCGCGCCTTTTCAAGAGGAAAAGCGGCGGCGGCTCTGGGTTCATCGTGGTTCTCTATGAACCTGACCATCTTTTCCTGGTAGGTGGAATCCGCCAAAAGGTGCTGGCGCACGCTCTCGGCATCTCCATGTTCCATGCGGTCGTAGAGTTTCTTGTCGTAGCAATAGTCAAAGCCCTGTTGCTGCAGTTCCCACTCCAGGTCCCAGTAGGCCTCGGCGATGAACTTGAACTCAGGGTACCTTGATTTGATCGTTGGCATAATCGTCGACCAGTAATCGTCGTCCGGCTTTGCTCCGGCGCGGTCACCCCACGTGCGTTCGAAGATGGTGTTTAACACTAGCATCGCCATGTCGCAGCGGACACCCTCGCACTGCCCTGCAATCTCCGCAATTGTTTCAACTACGGTCTCCCGCAACGCTGGTGAAAAGGTGTTGAGCTGAAGAACATCGGGCCAAGCCGGAAAAAACGGATCCCGGCCGCGGGCGAACACCTTGCTTCCCTCCGTGACAAAGGATGCCGGATCGTTTCTCGCGTCGTCATCGCTTCCCTGTACGAAATATCCAGGCTGATCGCGGACCCATGGATGGTCCGGCGCCACGTGGTTTGGTACGAAATCGAGGATCAGGCGCAGCCCGCGCTCATGAAGCATGGATCGGGCGACGGCGAGTCCCTGCGGCCCACCCAGGTGGTCATCAACGACATAGCGGCGCACGCAGTACGGGGAGCCGACGTTATCCTCCGGCGTAAAGTCAGGCAGGACTTTCCTGAAGTCTTCAAGAAGACTCTCGTTTTGCATGGAGACTTCGATTCCAGCGGGACTACGCTCCCAGACGCCCATCAGCCAAACGGCGTCAAGGCCAAAGGATGCGATCCGATCCCACTCATCGGCCGGCACCGAGGAAAGGTTCACGAGCCTCTGGTATTTCCGGCTCACTTCGCCAAGCCAGACCCATGTATTTATCTCGTAAATGACAGGGTGTTTGGGCCATGTGCTCATCGGTTGCTTCATTTCGAATTTTGAGTGAACGCTGCCTGCTTGCCAACTTCCAACGCCTTTTGCGGATCCAGAAGACCGTAGAGCTGAATGGTCTTTGCGATGAGTCCGGTCCAACCGGTCTGGTGGCTTGCGCCAAGCCCTGCACCGTTGTCTCCGTGGAAGTACTCGTAGAACAAAACGAGATCGCGCCAGTGTGGGTCGGTCTGGAACTTCTCGGTGCCTCCATAAACAGCGCGCCTGCCATGCTCGTCGCGCAAAAAGATGCGGCCGAGCCGGTCGGCAATTTCCTTGGAGACCTCGAAGAGGTTCATCAACTTTCCTGATCCCGTGGGACATTCGATCTTGAAGTTATCGCCATAGTATAGGTAGAAATTCTGCAATGCCCGAATGATGAGCACATTCACCGGCATCCACACCGGCCCGCGCCAGTTCGAATTGCCGCCGAACATCCCGGTGTTCGATTCACTTGGCAGATAGTCCACTCGATATTCCTGACCTTGCACTTGGAAGACATACGGATCCCGCTCATGGACCTTGGAGAGCGAGCGGATGCCGTAGCTGCTCAGGAACTCGTTTTCGTCAAGCATCCTCGAGAGAATTCGGCGAAGCCGCTCCGAGTTGACCAGTGAAAACATCCCTCGGTCAGACACGCCATAATGACCAGGTCCTGTCACATGAATGTTTTGCTGCAACTCGGGCATGCGGCGTATGCGTTGAGCCAACTGTTCCATCGCCCGCGGAATGCGCTCGCGCTGCCACGGCTCCATGACCGTCGCCGCACACAGCGGCAATAGCCCTACCATCGAGCGCACTTTGAGCCGCGTGCCGCTGCCATCAGGGAGCCGCAAAAGGTCGTAGTAGAAGCCGTCCTCTTCGTCCCACATGCCGCCCTTATCCGGCTGGTTCATCGCCCCTGCGATATAGTAGAAGTGTTCCGCAAACTTCACGACCATATCCTCATAGGTGGGGTCGTGGACCGCGAGCTCTACCGCCAGCTCCATCATGTTCTGACTGAAAAGAGCCATCCAGGCCGTGCCGTCGGCCTGCTCGAGATGGCCGCCAGTAGGCAACGGAGCGCTGCGGTCGAAGATGCCGATGTTGTCCAGACCGAGGAAGCCGCCCTCGAAGACATTCTTTCCAAACCGATCCTTGCGGTTGACCCACCAGGTGAAGTTCAGCACGAGCTTGCTGAACGCCTCTCTGAGGAACTGGACGTCCGTCTCACCGCGCAGAGCTTGCTCGGTGCGGTGCAGGAACAATGTCGCAAAAGCGTGGACCGGGGGGTTCACGTCGCCGAAGTTCCATTCATACGCGGGCATCTGGCCGTTCGGGTGCAAGTAAACGCCGCGTAGCATCAGTTTCAACTGGTCCTTGGCGAAATCGGGATCGACGATTGCGATCGGGAGCGTGTGGAAGGCCAAATCCCAAGCCGCATACCAAGGATACTCCCACTTGTCGGGCATCGAGATGACGTCTTCATTGAGCATGTGGAACCAATCGGAGTTCCGAGTGTGGCGATATCCGGCATGCAGCGGATTGGAATGGTGCTCGTCCAGCCAGTTGTCACCGTCGAAAAAATAGAACTGCTTGCTCCACAGCATGCCGGCGATGGCCTGACGCATCACGTTAGCCGCGTCCGGAGAGACGGATGACGGGGTCAGCGAGCTATAGAATTCGTCCGCCTCCTGCAGCCGCTCGGCCAGAGTCTGGTCAAACTCCTTGCCAAAGCCATTTTGGGCAGTCCTGGCTTGCGCAGTCTTTGCAGAGCTCAGACGCAGCCGCACGGTCGCCGACTGGCCGGGAGCTATCGTCATGCGATAGTGCGCCGCGACCTTGGTACCCTGTTTTTCAGGGTTTACTGCGTTCTGATCGCCCTGGACCACGAAATTGTTGATGCCGTCCTTCACATAAGGGCTCTCGTTCCTTTGACCAGGGAAAAGCCTCTCGGCGTTTGTCTCATTTTCAGTGAAGAGCAGCGGCACGTCGCCTTCGCAAGATAGAAGGAACGCACCTCCCACCGAATCGGTTGCGGCTACCGTGCTCTGACCCGCCGCCTCCTCAATCTGCCGCAAGTTTGGTTTCCGGGCGGCTCTGCTCGTTTCGGCAATCCAGCTCGCCCAATCGTTCCGGAACCATAGCGTTGGCAAGAGATGTAGTTCGGCCGCGTCCGGTCCACGATTGAAAGCAGTAATCTTTACAAGAATGTCTTCCGGAGCAGCTTTGGCATATTCCACGAAGACGTCGAAGTAACGATCATCATCAAAGACACCGGTATCAAGCAGTTCGTACTCGAATTCGTTCCGAGAGCGCCGTCCATTTGTCTCCACGAGATCTGCATACGGAAAAACCGCCTGCGGGTATTTGTACAGGTACTTCATGTACGAATGCGTCGGTGTGCTGTCTATATAGAAGTAATACTCTTTCACATCTTCGCCGTGGTTGCCCTCGTTATTGGTCAACCCAAAGAGCCGCTCCTTGAGGATTGGGTCTTTCCCGTTCCAGAGAGCCAGTGCAAGGCACAGGTTCTGTTTGTCGTTCGATATGCCGGCGATGCCATCCTCCCCCCAACGGTACGCACGCGAGCGGGCGTGATCGTGAGTGAAGAAATTCCAGGCATCCCCTGTCTCGCTATAATCCTCGCGGACGGTGCCCCATTGTCGCTCGCTGAGATAGGGACCCCATTTCTTCCAGTTTATGCCGCGATCCCGCGCCTCAGTTAGGCGCTTCGCTTCGGCGCCGGTTCGAGCAGATGCTAGCTTCTTATCCAACTGACACCTCCGTCTTTATGACGCGCACCAACGGGTCGCGTCGCCGCTCCTAGATGAGAAGGTCCCGCAGCGAACGCGGCATTCTGCAGGGCGGGCCAATTCATGGGCCCTGGCTAGCAATCATAGGCATCAGTGGCACAGCGCCGAGTCGACGACGCCCGCCACGCTGACCGGCGTCGGCGGTCGACCGACTACGGCGACGGCATCAGAAACGAAGCGGGCATTGCCGAACACTGCGTGCCTCAAATCCACACATGCTGAACAAGCAAAGTAAAGTTGCCGCTGGCGTGCGGCCGAATTTATGGATCAGAATTTCAAGCCGGTGCCCGCATGGGATGAGCCGCGCACGGTCTGGGCGGTCTCCCGTCATATCGCCGTTCCCGCGCGTAGACTAAGTTTTAATGAGACAAAGACGACCAAAGCCGGTCGCGGTGAATTGAATGCATGCGTTCAGAAAAACGGGAGATTCGACGGTTTTGGGATTGAATCAGGTAGCATTCTGCGCCCATGCATAATCCGCTCGGCCGGGACACCCACCTTCCGCACCGTCCCGATCCATAACCCTAATGCAGCAACCAGAGAATACATTAGTATTCGGTTAAATGCAAACTTACATTGGGACCGAGACGGCAGAGCCAGGGTCGGCCAGGTGCGTTCGGGGCACGGAGATCGAGGCCGCCAGCTGCAGGTTCCCGCATGCCGCGGTGGCTCCCAGCGGTGGCCAGCGGCAATCATTTTGTCGGCGGTTGCGTTCTGAGGCAGAATGATGCATCGGAGTTGCAGCCTCCCTGCAGCGAGGCAACGGTGATGGGGATGACGAGTGGTCACTTAAAGCCAGCCTGCAGAGAATCCTGCGCGTCGTAATCCGGTGACAATCGGCCTGCAACGGCGCATGATGCTCCAGAGCAACCCGGTCCGATAATTTTCGATCATCAGGACGACGGGTCCTTGATCAATGCCGAAGTGATGCGGGCTTACCCACCAGCCGGTCGGGCTATTTTCCACGGCATATGTTTGATTGAACGACGGTTTGAAACCGTAAAGCCGCGTCATGCCGAGGTTCATTCGCGCAAAGTTGCGAACAGTCGGCACAACGATTTCCGGCGCGAACGGCAGTGAGGCGACGGCGACCCATGGTGCGATCGTGCCGTCGTCAGGCCCGAAGGGAGCCCCGCGGGCAATATAGTCGAAGTACTCCCGATCGACCCCTTCTGTCGTCCGATTGCCCCAGCCAGGCCCGTCGCACGCTGTAAACCCCCAACAATGCTCGCCATACCCTGCAAAGTTCATCGGGTTGCGGATTGCATACTCCTGCTGGACATATGTCGCATGCCGGGTGTTTTCGAAATAATCGGTGTCATGCTCGCGCATGAACGCATCGCGTATGCCTCGAAAATCTATCCACATATGCGACAGCTGGTGGGTGAAGAGCGGTCCCGAATATAGCAGTTCGCGGCCGTAGATATTCCTCCATTCGTAGCTCTCGGTGTAGGCGGCATAAGATTCGGGCGGCAGCGGGTGAGTTGGGGATCCGAGACCAATGATGTAGAGAAGCAGGCCTTCATCATAGCCGCGCCAACGATAGGGGATGAAGCCGCTCTCCGGACGCCAGCCATGCGTCAGAGTTGCGCCGCCGTCGCGGGCCCAATTCCAATCGGCCCGCTCGTAAAGCGCCGTTGCGAGCCCGCGGATTTCCGCCTCATCGGCCGTATCCCGATCAAAATAAGTGGCGACGGTCAAGGCACCCGCAAACAGGAAAGCGGAGTCGATTGTCGACAGCTCGCATTGCCAAACTCGGCGGCCCGTTTCGATATCCAGAAAATGATAGAAGAAGCCCTTGTAACCTGATGAATCCGGCTCAGGCCCCTGCGGGCATGCCATCAGGTATCTCAGGCGGCTGCGGGTGATCTTTGCCGCAAATTCGCGAATGAGGACGCCGCGTTCCACGACCACGGGGATCGTCGCCAGTGCCATGCCGATCGCCGCGATGCTGGCCGGTGCGTTGGGTTCCGTCTTGTCGCGGACGAGACCGTTGTCCGGATTCGTGCAGTGGAGATAGTATAAGACAGTGGTGAACTGCAGCCGACTGAGATCGTGGTCCGTTGGCAAGCGGTCGAGATCGGCGTCGGTCGAGAGCGTTTCGGGCATGGTCGCTATCCAATGATAACGTGGACGTCGTGCGTGCGCGCGTCTTGCGCAAGCGGGACGCTCTCGTTCGCAACAAGTTCGCCATCCAGCGTGACGGATTGCCCACCCCGGCCGATGCCCTTCGAGTTGTCGAAATGGATGCGGTAGGTCGCAGATCCATATCGGTATGCGATCTCGTAGGCCGGCCAGCCTGCCGGAACGCAGGGTTCGAACCGCAGGAACCGCCCCTCCTGGCGAAAGCCAAGGATCGCCTCGAGCGCCACACGATAAAGCCAACTGGTCGATCCCGTGTACCAGGTCCATCCGCCGCGCCCCGTGTGCGGGGGCGCGCCATAGATATCGTCTCTCCGGCGGCACGTGGCCTGCGACGGGCAAACAGGGTACCCGTTGCCTTATCAAACCGTGTCTCCACGAAAAGCTTGGCGAAACCCGGATGCGCCATATCCGCGCTGCGATTGTACAGGCAGACTTCGGCATAGCTTGTCAGTTCGAGGGTTCTTTCCCGTGTGCCATGGTTCGTGACTGTGAGCATGCGCACTTCCACGTCCACATCGGGTGCGACACAGATTTTCGAGACGATTTCAATGTCGCCGGCATGACAGCTGAGTTCGATCCGGTCTCCGTGAAAGGCGTGCTCGCAGATATTTGAAGGGCGAAATAATGGCTGCCGCCCGATGGACCAGAGATCGTTGTCAGCCAGATCTCGGACGTAACAAAATTGGCCCCAACAATCGCGGGTGCTGTCCTCGCGCCACCGGGTAATGTCGAGGCCTTGCCACATTCCGTAACCAGCGCCGGCAGCGGTGACCAGGACACTGTATCGGTCGTTGGAAAGCAATGCGACCGCGGAACTCGGATTGAGCTCCGCGATACTATCATGGCGTGGCGCGCCGGCCGTGCTCGTTGCCACTGGAACCTCCGTTCGATTGCACAATGTTGATCAAGCATTGTCCCCTTCGGTGGAGGTTCTTTGACGTGTTTTTGGCTGAGCTTTCGAGCCCCATTTCCAGCCGCTGATTGCCGGCATGTCGTCGCCATGCTTCTCAATATATTGGCGATGTTCGACCAGCTTCTCGCGAATTGCCTGTTTGAAATACGCAGCGCGCGCACCGAGCTGCGGCAGCCGGTCAATGACGTCCTCGACCAGATGGAAACGGTCCATTTCATTCAGGACCACCATGTCGAACGGCGTCGTCGTCGTTCCTTCTTCCTTGTAGCCGCGGACGTGCAGATTGCCGTGATTGGTACGGCGGTAGGTGAGCCGGTGGATGAGCCACGGATAGCCGTGGAAGGCAAAGATGATCGGCTTGTTCTTGGTGAACAGCGCATCAAAATCGCGATCCGGCAGCCCATGTGGATGCTCGGACGGGGGTTGAAGTTTCATCAGGTTCACGACGTTGATAACGCGGACTTTCAGCTCCGGCAGGTGCTCCCGGATCAGCTCGACTGCCGCCAGCGTCTCGACTGTTGGAACATCCCCACAGCATACCATCACGACGTCTGGGTCACTTCCCTTGTCGTTGCTTGCCCATTCCCAAATACCAAGACCTTCGCTGCAATGCTTGATGGCCTGATCCATCGTGAGCCATTGCGGAGCAGGCTGCTTGCCTGCGACAACGACGTTGACGTAGTTGCGGCTGCGCAAGCAGTGATCCGTCACCGAGAGCAATGTATTGGCGTCCGGCGGCAGATAGATCCGGACAACGTCTGCCTTCTTGTTGACCACGTGATCGATGAATCCCGGGTCCTGGTGGCTGAAGCCATTGTGGTCCTGCCGCCAGACATGGGAGCTCAGGAAGTAGTTAAGCGAGGCGACCGATCGCCGCCATGGAATGTCGTTGCACACCTTCAGCCATTTGGCGTGCTGGTTGAACATCGAGTCGATGATGTGGATGAAGGCTTCGTAGCAGGAAAAGAAGCCATGCCGGCCGGTCAGCAGGTAACCTTCCAGCCAGCCCTGGCATTGATGCTCGCTGAGCACCTCCATCACTCTGCCATCCGGCGAAAGATGATCGTCTTCTGGATAGATATCCGCCATGTAGCAGCGATTGGTGACCTCCAGTACGTCCTGCCAGCGATTGGAGTTGTTCTCATCGGGGCTGAAGAGGCGGAAATTACTGCTCTCCATATTCATCTTCATGATATCGCGGAGAAACTTGCCCATCACCCGCGCCGCCTCGGTGTGGGTTTGCCCGGGGCTTGGCACTGAGACTGCGTAGTCGCGGAAATCGGGCATTTTCAGATCCCGCAATAACAATCCGCCGTTGGCATGCGGATTGTCGCTCATCCGGCGTTGCCCCACAGGCGCCAGCGCCGCCAGCCCTGGCTTGAAGCGACCGCTGTCATCAAACAATTCCTCAGGGCGGTAGCTCTTCATCCATTCCTGCAGAATGCGGATGTGTTCCGGTTTGTCCATGTCGCCCATCGGCACCTGGTGCGCCCGCCAGTAATCCTCGCATTTCTTGCCGTCGATCTCGGGGGGGCAGGTCCAGCCCTTTGGCGTGCGGAAAAGGATCATCGGCCACATCGGGCGTTTTATCTTGCCTTTGGTGCGGGCAGCCGCCCAGATTTCCTGGATATCCGCCACTGCTGTGTCGAGCACGCCGGCCAATTGCTGGTGCACCCCTTCGGGGTCACTACCCTCGACGAAATACGGCGTGTAGCCCATGCCTTCGAAGAACTTCCTCAGCTCGTCCCGGGGAATGCGGGCAAGGAAGCACGGGTTGGCGATCTTGTAGCCGTTCAGATGCAGAATTGGCAGCACGCAGCCGTCGCGAGCGGGATTGAGGAATTTGTTGCCGTGCCAGCCTGTTGCAAGCGGTCCGGTTTCGGCCTCCCCGTCGCCGACGACGCAGGCGACAATCAGATTCGGGTTGTCGAACGCCGCCCCATAGGCGTGGCTGAGGGCATAACCCAGTTCACCGCCCTCGTGGATACTGCCGGGGGTTTCCGGGGCAACGTGGCTAGGGATGCCGCCGGGGAAGCTGAACTGCTTGAACAGCCTCTTCATGCCCTCTGCATCCTGACTTATATTGGGATAAACTTCGCTGTAGGTGCCTTCGAGATAGGCGTGCGCAACCAGCGACGGGCCGCCATGTCCTGGTCCGATGACGTAGATCATCTCTAGATCATCGCGTTTGATCACGCGGTTGAGATGCACGTAAAGCATGTTCAAACCCGGCGAGGTGCCCCAATGGCCAAGCAGTCGCGGCTTTATGTGCTCGCGCCTCAATGGTTCTTTCAGCAGTGGATTGTCGAGAAGATAAATCTGTCCGACCGACAGATAGTTCGATGCCCGCCAATAGGCGTCGATGGACTGCAATTCTTTCGTCGAAAGGGGGCCGCCCGTTGCCATCTTCGCGTGTATGGTGACCTTTGCATCTCGTGCCGTTTTGAGCGAAACCATGGGTGCCTCCTCCTCTGAGCCCAGATTGCTGCGGTAAGATCTTCCAAGGTGAGAAATTGTCGAGTTTCTAACTGCGAGCGAATGAAGCGAGCGACAGATGCTTGGCGGAAGGGATGCTGACGGCAGGCACAATCTGCAGCGCGGTCGTGTCGACCCAATATGCCATATGGTGCCTGTTTCAATCAGCCTGAGACGCTGGCCCGCCCGTTGCGGCTGCGGCCATCACTTACATCTCTACTTTTCTTGTATATCGCCCTGCCGTCGAAGCGGATTCGCTCCAAGCTGTCTATGCGTGCGAGCTAATACTCGCACGAAATGCATCAGAAGCACAGTTAAAATCGACGGCATCCGAGGTTTAATCCGAAGGCAGAAGCCGATAGCGAAGGAAATCCCGCCGGCTTTTACCGACGATCCTCAGAGAAGTGTTCAACCACTTGCCTCACGCCGCGGACACTTTCGGCAGCGACGCGCGCCGCCTTCTTGCACTCTTCCGTGTCGATGGTTCCCCACAGGTGAGCCACACCGTCGGTGACGGTCACGGTCGTGTCTTTTCCCAGAAGATCCGCATTTTCGCTGAGGCGTGTCGCAATGCTGCGACGGATGGCCTCGTCACCGCTGAGCGCGAGGAAGAGTGCTACCAGCCCGGCAAACATCAATGCCGCTTTTCCGCCTACCTCGGAAGTCATGAAGGCCTCCACCGCTCGCACGAAGCGAACGGCTGTTACCTTGAAGGGAATTTGCTGCGTATCCATGACAGTGGTCTTCCACCATGGGTGATGCCCAAATTTAAAGCACAACCGCGCCTGGAACACCACTGCGCCATGTGTGCTGGAAGAAGCGAAATCAAGAAATGGATCGGCAATAGGGTTTAATGTCAATGCAGACGTGGCCGGCGTCGCTCGCTGAGTTGCCGTCCCCGGTTCCAGCGGGCAACGGTCTCCGGCACGACGTCCGTCTTGCCACCGGCGGGCTCGCCAATCGATCGCAGGCGTTCGAGGGCAACACCCGCCTTGGCGGAATATTCGAGCGAGGTCGGATCGTCCGAATGCACGTCCTGGATCGCGGCGAAGACGACCTCCGCCTCGGCCAGCCGTTTGCTGGCTGCAAGGGCGATACCGCGCTTGTAATGCGCCTGGATAAGATGCGGCCCGATCTCGCCGACCCGGCGGAAAGTCTCAGCGGCCTGCTCATATTGATGCAGGGCAAGCTGCGTGTCGCCAAGCCGCATTTGGATCGGTGTCGGGTCGGGCGCTTGCTCGACGAGAACCTTGTAGGCAGCCAGTGCCTCCGTCAGCTTGCCGCGGTCGAATAGAAGATTGGCGAGCCCGAATTCCGCGCCGGTATGGCCTGGAGCCGATTGCAGGACCTGGTTGAAGGCGATCTCCGCCTTGCTCCGGGCTCCGCTGCGGTACATGTCGAGCGCTTGTTCATAGACGAATCGAATGCTGCGCGGGTTGAGCACACCATGCAGATTCTGGCCGTTGCGGGTGCGGAACAGGGTGCAACTGATCCGCCTTTCCTCCGCCCCGAACATGTACTTGTAGGGTTCGTTTCCGCGCAGGAAATCATAGGTCTTGAAGCCGTGCTCGATCGCTCGCCGGATGCAGTAACCATGCAGGATGAGACCGGGAGACGGCGTCTTCCAGTTTTCGTCGCGGCCGGTGATATAAAAGAGGATCGCCTTCTTCTGCCGGTCGACGATATTCGCCAGCGCGCCGAGCGGCTGGTCGCCATGCCAAAAGACCGGCACCTCGAGATTGCCGCAGTTGAAGCTGTCCATCAGCATTTCGCGTGTGGTGACGATCAGCCGCTCGGTCCGCTCCGTGCCTTTGCGGGCACTCCACTTGATCCGCCAGAGATTGAAGAGGATGTCCAAGTCCCGAACAATGGTCTCGGCGGTTGCCATCGTGATCCGGTAAATATCGTCGCCTTCGACCTTACGTAGGAACCGCCGGAGCTTCTGGCGCGTCTGGCTGCTCATGCGCTGATCGAGATAGTCGTCGAAGCTTGCCGGCAGAGGGACGATCGGGCAAATCGTATTGTCGATATTCTCGCTGTTCTTGGGCGAGCTGTCGCGAAACATCACCTCCGGTCCCTGCAGCGCCTCGATCATCTTCTCGCGCCGGCCAGCAGGGCCGCTGAAATATTCGAGTTTCAGATCAGTCCAGTTCTGATGTTTGAGAAACGAAGCAAAGCCGGCAATGGCGTGATGCTCGTAATCCGGTCTGACGATGAAGCCGGTGTAATCGGCCGCAAAATTCCCTGCCATGATGATCTCGTCGTAGAAGAGCCCGCTCTTCTCGTTCAGATGCGTGATGAGACGCAGCGGAAAGAAGGCGACATAGGGTGTTTCGGGATCGCGTTCGCGAAGGGCGAGGATGAACCAGCGGCGCCGGCGGGAGAGATAGTTCTTCAGCCATATCCAGGAGAGGAAATGCTGCGCGTCGGGATCTTCCATGAAGACCTGATCCCAGTTCTCGCGTACCGCCTCGAACCCCGCAATGGTGTCGATGATATCTATGCGCATGTCCGCCCCCCAATACCCCATACGTCACTCGGGAGGTTTCATTCTAATGGGAAACACCGATCTTCAAATAAACCGTCCGGATGATTTAAGTGGCCTAAATGGGATTAGTCCTGAGCCGGCGCATAACCCAAAATCGCAATCGGTTTTGGTAAAAATGATGCACAGATTCAAAGCTATAGGCGAAACGCGTCCTGAAGCATGCTGCGCTTCAACGGACCTCGCCCGAAAGTGTGCAGCGGTTTTGAGAACATGCGTGCATAAGGATTAGATCAGAGCTCGCCGGAGATCTGCGGGCTCGCATGGATGAAGGCCCAGAGCGTCCGGCTGATGGCGACGATCTCGGCGATCGACTTTTCCAGAAGGTCGAGCTCGCGCGCGTCCATCTGTTCGATCTTGCCGTAGCGGATCTGCTTGTCGTCCTCGACGAGCCGCATTAGCTGCGTGCTCGAGATCTCTCCCTTTTCGTCGAAGGAATAGATGCAGTGATTGTACTTGTTTCGGATCTTGGATTCCTTCTTCAGCCGCGCCATGGCTGAAAGGATCGCCTTGCGGTCGGAAGGGGAGGTCGAAGCGAGCTTGGACAGCCGTTCGATGAGATCGATCCGGGCGCGCGTGGTGTTGAGCGTCAGGAACACGACGATTGCCGCATCCTTTTCGACCCGGAGAAGATGGGCGATGATGTAGATCAGCAGGCTTTCGGTGTTCGTCCAGACATAGTTCAGGCGGCCGACCCGCAGCAGGACATCGGACATCGCCGCCATGCTTGACCCTTTCTCCCCGGAGGGGATCCCTCCCTCGAGGGATGACATGTGGATATTACATCAGAACAACGGGCAAGTCCGTCATATCTACCGGACCGCCCGTGCCGGATCGCGAGCGATCAGCGCTCCTTGAAAGCCCGGGACATGCTGTCGGTGATCGGTTTGCTCAGATATTCGAAGAAGGTGCGTTCCGACGTCTGAATCAGCACTTCGGCCGGCATGCCGGGAACGGGATGGAAATTGTGCACCCGCGCAATCTCGGAATCGGGTATTCCGACGCGGACGATATAAACGTCCTTGACCGAAGCACCCGCATTTTCCTCGATCGAATCGGCTGAGACGTAGAAGACCTTGCCCTGCAGAACAGGGGTCGTGCGCCGGTTGAGCGCCGTGAGGCGGATCGAGGCCGTTTCTCCCTCATGCAACTGGTCGATCGAAGTGCGCAGCACCTTTGCTTCCAGGATCAGCGGCACATGCGACGGCAGGATCTCCATGATCGCCTTTCCTGTCGTGATGACACCGCCGGCTGTGTGAAAATAGGAACGCACCACCGTGCCCGACACCGGCGAACGGATGGTGGTGCGTTCGAGCACGCCGGCGGCCTCGCGCATCTGTTGGCGCACACTGTCCAGATCGGTTTCGGCGGTCTCGAGCGCATCGAGTGCCGCCTGCTTGTTGGAGTTGACGGCGATGACGGCTTCCTGGCGGAATTTGGCGATCTCCGCCTCGCTCTCGTTGAGCTCGCCGTTCAGTCGAGCAATGTCGCCCATCGCATCGGCGATCGCTCGCTCGATTGCCAGCAGATCCGTCTTGCGCATATAGCCGACCTTGACCAGCCGAGCCTTGGAGTCGCGTTCCTCGGTCAGCAGCGACAGCTGCCTTTCGAAGGAATCTCGCTGGCCCCTATAGCCGGCGAACCGGAATTCGAGCGATGCGATGTTCTTCCCGATCAGATTGAGTTGCTCTTCGAGCTTGATCTGCTTGCTGTGGAAGACGACGTTCTGGCTCTGGATAATCGCGTTGATATCAGGGTCGCTGGCTTCCTTCGTCACGATGTCGGGAAGCTGGAATTCGCGCAGGCCCTGCGCTTCGGCACGGAGTCTGGCGACGACGGCTTCAAGGCGCAGGCGACGAAGCTGCAGCATCCGCTCGTTTGAGCGGGATGCTGTCGGATCGAGCGTCAGCAGGATGTCGCCTTCCTTGACCGTATCGCCTTCGCTGACACGCATCTCCTTGATTATGCCGCCTTCCAGATGCTGGATGATCTTGTTGTTGCCGGTCGCGACGAAACTTCCCTGCGCGATAACGGCGGAGGCGAGCGGCGCCGTCGCCGCCCAGAAGCCGAAGCCGCCGAACGAAGTGAAGAGAACCGTCAGGCCAACGATGCTGTGCACACGGATCGAGCGCGGCACATCGCTATACCACTCGAGCTGCACCGGACCGGTCGTCTCCCGATTTTTCCGTCCCATGTCGTTCATCCCTCAATGCGCGGTGCTTGTTGACCGTTATTGCCGTTGTTCTTGGAAAGCGCCTGCAGCACCTCGATCCTTTCCCCGAACATGGCGACAGTGCCGTCCTTGAGCACAAGGATCTTGTCGACGCATTGGAGGAGAGCCGGGCGCTGGGTAATGGTGACGGTGGTAATGCCCTGTTTCTTGGCGTGGATCAGGGCCTTGGCAAGTGCTGCCTCGCCCTGCGTATCGAGGTTCGAATTCGGCTCGTCGAGCACCACGAATTTGGGATTGCCGAAGAAGGCGCGGGCCAGCGCAATGCGCTGCTTCTGGCCGCCCGAAAGCGGAGCGCCGTCGGCTGCAACGATAGTTTCGTAGCCCTGCGGGAAGCCTGCGATGAGTTCGTGCACATCGGCCAGCACCGCGGCGTCGTAGATCTGGTGATCGTCGACGTCGTCGCGCATGCGGCAGATATTAGCCTTGATCGTGCCGGGAAAGAGCTGCACGTCCTGCGGCAGATAGCCGATGCTTTCGCCGAACTGGCGCTGGTCCCAGTTGCGCAGATCCATCAGGTCGAGGCGCACATTTCCCGATGTCGGGACGATCGAGCCGACAAGCATCTTGCCGAGCGTCGTCTTGCCGGACCCGGAATTGCCGATGATCGCAAGCGATTCCCCCTTCCTGAGCGAGAAGGAGATGCCGTTGAGAATGACCTTCTTTTGCGGTGGCGGCACGAAGAGAATGCGTTCGACATCGAGCCGGCCTTCGGGATTGGGAAGACGCAGGCGCGGGAAGTTCAATGGGGAATTCAAAAGTAGTCCCTTGATCCGGCTATAGGCGGCTGCCGACCGGTTGAACTGGTTCCAGCCTTCGATGGCGCCTTCGATTGGTGCCAGCGCGCGCCCCGAGATGATCGAGGCCGCAATCACCATGCCGCCCGTCAGCTCGCCGGAGAGCGACAGATGTGCGCCCCAGCCGAGCAGCGTGACCTGGGTGATCATGCGGCAGGCCTTCGATATGCCGGAGAAGATGATGTTGCGGTCCTGTGCCTCGACTTGCGATTTCAGCGAACCCGCCGTTTCCCGGCCCCACATCTTCACGGCCTCGGGGATCATCGCCATTGCGTTGATGATCTGCGAATTGCGCGACATGGAATCGAGATGGAAATTCGCCCGGCTGAGATAGCCGTTGGATTCGGCGAATTGCCGGGCGGTGAATTTCTGGTTCAGATAGGCGATGACGAAAAGCACCGCGCAGCAGACCATGATGATGATGCCGAGATGCGGATGCACGAAATAGACGACGACCACGAAGAACGGCATCAGCGGCGCATCGAGAAATGCGATCAGCGTGCCTGATGTCAGAAAACCGCGCAGCAGCTGCAGATCCTGCAGCGTCTGGTAGTCCTTGCCGCTGCCATGCAGCGATGCCCTGGCTGCAGCACTGAGGATCGGCGCGCCGAGCTGCACTTCGAGCTCCACCGCGGTGCGCATCAGGATGAAGCGCCGCACCGAATCCATGAAGGCCTGCAGCAGCACGGCGCCGATCACGGCGATCGAGAGCATGACGAGCGTGTCGACGGAGCGGCTGGTCAGCACCCGGTCGGATATCTGGAATAGATAGAGCGGGATTGCCAGCAGAAGGACGTTGATGGCGATCGTGAACATCATGACGACCACCATGTTGTGCCGTACCGCCGCCATGCCGCGCGAGAGGCTGGCGGCGAAATTCACAGGCTCGCTGCGCTTGTGAAAACCGCCGCCGCTTCCCCCGCCCCCGCCCCCGCCGCCCCCGGGATCGGAATCCTTGCCGTTTCCGCCGCCGCCAGCGCGCAGCCGCCTGTCGTTCTCGCTGATCGGACCGCTTTCGCCTTCGATGGTCTTGCCGAAAGGGATCGTCGGGCTCGATTTAAGCTCGGTCTTCTCTTTCGGCAGTTCGGGGGCCACCCGTGCTTCGATCTGCGGCTGGGCCAGCGCTTCCGCCGGTTTTGCTGTCGCCGGGCCCTGCGCCATCGCGACAGGAGGTGCCGTCTCCACTTTAGCTTCCGGCACCACCATCTTTTCCGGGAGGGGCGCCTCCGTTGCACTAGCGCGTCCGATATCGGCAGCCTCGTTTGTCGCAGCTTCGGACGTCTTCTTGTGGCGATCGGGCGAAGAAGCAGCCGCACCGCTCAGCCTGCGAAGGTTCTCGACCGCCTCGTCGATCGCGGATATGCACACATCGGTCATCGTCGCTTCCGAAGGGGCAGCGGCGGGAATAGTGCCCGACCTCAGATCGAGGGCGCTGCCTGCCGCAAGGATTTGTTTCGAAATCTGGTTCATCGTGGTTCCCTCGCAATACTCAAGGTCACGCGACCATGGCTTGCATTACGTCGGCGGGGTGCGTCGACGACCATGAAAAATCATTCCCGGCATTGATGACGCCGTCAGCGCAATCGCCGCCCGCCGGATCGTCGTTGTCGAGAAAGGCGATGACTTCGTTGGCGAGCCTGTCGTCGGCCGGTTGCGGCTGTGTCGTGTCATGTTCCACCAGCCCGCCCTGAATGAGGATGGCGTCTGAATAGAGCTGGCCTGCCAGATAGGTCGTCTGGCCGAAACTGTCGTAGTCGACGATTTCGGCGATGTTGACGACCGCATTGCTGCCCGTGTCGATTGTAACCGTTGCGTCGGGATTGTTTTCAAGGATGGTCGATGCCGCCAGGGTCACATCGTCGGAATCGCCGAGGATGCTGACCTGCTTTATGATCGTCATGTCGTAGAGATTGCCGGTGATATAGAGCACGTTGAGGCCGGCATAGCCCTGGAAATTCACATCGAAGGACAGCCCTTCCGGCATGTTTGGATCGCGGTCCTCGATCGCCTTCTGCGTCGCGGCCATATAGTCCGGCATGGCTGCGAACGGGCTGTCCGTCCCGACATTGTGGATCGAGGCGAAATTCCAGATCAGGTTGTCGCCCGTCTGTATGTCGGCGCCGGGATCGACGCCGTCTTCCGCCCGCACCCAGTCATTGTCGTAGAGCAGCGAGATCTGCGTGATGCTGTTGATGTCGAGCACGTTGCCGCCGATGATCACCAGATCATATTGCAGGCCCATCTGGAAAAACGAGGAGAAATTGATCGAAGTATTGCCGCCCGTCAGAACCGTGGATTCGGACCCTGAGGTGGTGACCGTCATCGTGTCGTTGTCGGTGACGAAGTGATACTGCTCGATCCACTGGACGAAGGAGACGTCGCCGTCGATGACGCTGACGCGCCAGCTGTTGGGGAACGTCGGCTCGGCTGCATCTGTGTCGGTGTGGCTCGATGCTTCGAAGGTGCTGTGTTCGAAGAGGGCGATATTTTTGGCGATCGTTTCCGCCGCCTCGCCCGATCGGTCGGATGAATGCAGCGTTGAAGCGATCTCGTCATTGTCGCTGTAGACAAAGGCCTGGGAGATCGCGTCGACCTGGTGATAATTACCCATCACCGCCGTGACCGAGGTGATGACGCCGGTATTGATCACCGAGGCGACGTTGACGACGAGATTTGCACCGGCGGTCACCTCAAGGCTGTTGCCGCTCGGGTCGTCCTGCTCGACGGATGTATTGCTGTCATCGGGCTCTTCCGGGAGCTTGGCGAGACCGCGGTCGGGCAGGAAGTCGTCGAGAACCGGTATATCGGTCTCGGCCTTGCCATTGATGTAAACGGTGTCGTTGACCCCGGGATCGAGGCGGACGAACTCATGCGTCGCGTCGGTGCGGAGCGAAGTTGTCCCGCTGTCCTCGGTATTTTGAGCATTTTGGATATAGACTTCGAGATCCTCGGCGACTTTCAGCGCGCCATCATAGGTATCTGTCCGGTGGAGGCTTGCAAAAGGCGTGAAGATCTCGGCCTTTGTGCTGAAATCCGCGAGCTGCTCGATGACGAAGCTCGTGTCCCGCGGCGCATGGACGCCATCCGTCATATCGAGATAGTCGTCGTCGTAGAGAGCGTTGACCTGGAGGACATGACTGATCGCCGAACCAGGCCCGGCAAAGATTGTCAGTTCCGGCTCATCCGTGAGCACGATATCTGTAGGATCGCCGAAATGCGGTAACGGGATGTCCTTTCCGGCGATCGCCGCCAGCTTCTCGAGGCTCTCTTCGAAGACGCGGCCGAAATGGCGCGCCGGGCCAAATTCGATTTCGTAGCTGCCGCTTTTGTAATCGATGCCCGGATCGTAATCCTTGAGCTGGAGATCGGAAGAGAAGGCGGCGGTAAAGGCATCCTGATCCGGCAGAGCCGGTCCATCCGCGCCCGGTCCTGCGCCTTCGGCATAGTTGGTACGCAACCTCATCTCGTCGGTCGTCATCTCGAAGAGACCGATGAAGTGCGCAATGATTTCCGAAATCTTCTCGATATGCATGGTTCGGCCCTCCCATTCGAGATGACGATCGGCCTTGGTGGCGCCCGCCGGGAGCCGTGGTGTGGTCGTCAAATCGTTTTCAAGCAGTCAAACTGCACCGGCTTGAGCCGGTGCAGTTCGTCTTGGTCGCTGGAGGTCAGTGTCAGGTGCTGGTGTCCTCGCCGACGTCGGAGGCATGAGAATTGCCGCCGATGACGCTGGAGTCGACCGTATTGCTGAGCAGGTTCGCACCCTGAACGAGCTCGAGGTGGAAGCCGGAATTGGCAAGGATCGCCGAAGCATCGGCCGCGCTCGAACCAGCGGCGTCGTCGCCGGCCTTGAGATCCCAGCCTTTGCCGTCCATCTCCATGCCTTCTGCGCTGTCGGCGGTGCCGCCATTGGCATTCAGGTGGTTCTGAGCGCCTGCGTTGTCCATCTTGGTGTTCCAGGCGCTATCCTGGTCGGCCAGATGGTTCGCCTGGACCGCGCTGAAGCCGCTGTCATTGCCTGCGCCGGTCAGCGAATTGTTCAGGATGTTGTCGACGTCGAGAGTGAAGGAGAAGTCGTCCCCGAGGTTGAAGGTGAGGTCGTGTCCGGCAACGCCGAGATTGGAGTCCTTGACGTCCTCGATGACGGCGAAGTCTGTGTCCGTCTTGTTGAAGCTGTCGGAGGTGTTGTTGCTGTCGGTAACCGTCTTCGTATCCGTATCCGTCTCCGTAACGGTCTTGATATCGGTGTCGGTCACGGTCTTCGTATCGGTGTCCGTGATCGTCTTGGTGTCGGTGTCGTTGTCGCTGTACGTCTTGCTGTCATAGCTCCAGTCGTAGTCGGTCTTGGTGTCGGTATCGGTGATCGTCGTGGTCTTGGTGCTCGTATCGTCGTCGGACTTGTAGCTCCAGTCATATTCGTTGTCGCGGTTGTCGCCGTTGTTGGCGGCAACATCGATCTCAGCCTTGACGTCCACGTCGACGCTGTTGTCGGTATTGTCGCGATTGTCGCCATTGGCGACGCCGCCGACATAGCCGGTCGAATCGTCCTCGATTTCAGTGGAATTGATAGCACTGTTTGCAAAGCCGTCGGCAAGCGCCCCGACCTTTGTGATTTCGATGTCGTCAGACATTGCACTCTCTCCAGAAAAAAACCGGAGCAGCTTTTCGAAATCCCTCTCATCTCAAATGGGATTTTACTCGCGCTCGCTCCGATGCGGTTAACATCGGCAGATGTATTCGATACCAGTCATCTGCAGCTTCTTCGCGATTTGTTGATCAAACCGTTGGTATTGGGAACGTACGTACTCAGTACAAGGCCGCACATATCCGGCTCCGAATCCTGAAAAGGATAGGGAGTAGTCAGGTTTTCTTTTCGTTGAGTTGCCCTAAATGGAGGCCGTGTATCCAAAACGCATGACAATACCTGGCTTTTCCATGCCGCCACTTGGACGACGATCACAGAATGCTGGAAAAAATGCGGATCGGATAGACACCAATTCGGGCTAAGGCGGATCTGCCCTGCCCGAATAGCCCTCGGACAGCACCTGTCGTCGGAGTACTAAAGATCTGTTCGGCGGCGCCGGCGAGCAGCGATAATCCGGAGCTCCCGGCATTCGCCCCGCGGGGTTGAGGGGCACTTTTCGACGTTTCCCGTCTCATACTCGGCCCGCACCGCATAACTAAAATATGACAATTTGTACTGAAATATTACATTCAACTGATCATTTATAGTCGGAGCAAATATATCCTTGAAGTATCTATTGCGGTGAAAATACAACCAAAGCTTTGTATCGTATCGTTTTTCGCCCGCTAAAACTAATCACTTTGGGCCATTTCCTTCCTTCTCAATCCGTATTAACATAATTAAGAAATGTCTAAAAAATAAAGCGATGACATTTGGGGTCGGCATTTCTTACTATCTAATACCCACCATCGCGCCAAGTTGAGTAAAGTGTAACGCTAGGGGAGGCGTATATGTTCATGACAGGCTCAGGAATGGAGAATGCGGACCAGGGGAGGAAGTTGGGTTCGTCCGGAGATACTATACTAGTGGTGGCCAAGGCGGATCTGTTTTCCGAATGCATGGTAGAAGCACTGGCAAAGAAATTTCCGAACTGTGAAGTGGCAAGCATAACGAGTACAAAGCCGATGCTGGAAAAAGATGCCAGCGATATGAAACTCGTTTTATTCTATCATATACCCGGCCCGGAGCTTCACGAAGCGCTGCAGGCTGCCCGCGAAAACCACCCTGAAACCTCGATCGGACTTGTCGTCGAAGCGATCGACATGCTCGAGCCCTATGTCAGCCGGCTGGTAGAAGCGCGGATCATCGATGGCGTCCTGCCACTCAACCTGCGGCTGGATGTCTTCATGGCTGCAGTGGATCTGCTGATGAAGGGCGGCGAACATTTTCCGTCAGCACTTCTCAATCGCCTCACCAACAAAAACGCCCAGCTGGAGCCTTCGCTCTATCAGACAAAATCGGTCGATGCGGCCCGAAGCAATGCGCTCAAGCTGAGACGCGACAGCATCTCCGCTTTGACCACCCGTGAGGTTCAGATCCTGGATCTCATATGCAAGGGCACGCAGAACAAGATCATCGCCGACAAGCTGCATCTTTCCGAAAATACCGTGAAGGTTCACGTCCGCAACATCTACAAGAAGATGAACGTCCGAAACCGCACGGAAGCTGCATCCCGTTTCTTCAATGAGCATCCGGCCGGTGAAGACGATATGTCGGGCCGCTGGCGCAATTGATCTGACGCTTTTGCTTCAGATTGGGGGGCGTGCAAAGCAGCGCGACTTCTGTCCGAAGCCGCTTGGAGAGCAGATATAAGGCGCCGAGCCGTGATAGGCTACCGTGCGGACCGTTGCTGCAGCCGCGCGCCCGACGCGATTTGCCGGATAGGCATAGGCCTGGGAAACGCGCGGCGCCTCGACCACGACGATGTTCTTTTTCGCGACGATCGCGATATCGTCATCAACGACCGCGCAAGCCGTTGGTCCGATCGCAACAAGCGCCATTCCCCAGACGAACATCGCCAAGCGGAAACGGCGGCCTTTCAGCTGCGTTGTATCTTGTTTTTCTAACATGGCCAAAACCCCTCGCATATGGCGCTTCCGGATGCAAGACCGGCGGTGCAGTTGAGCGCGGCCAATCTCCCGCCTTCCCTTTTATATTGGCTGCATTGAGTGGAGCTTGAGCGGCGGGTGAAAGCACTGTGGCAGAGAAGGGTTAAGTGTGATTAATCATTTGTTACCTTGAAGAATACTTGTGTAATTATTTTGGATACTTGGAATTTTTAAAGTTGACCTTCACGCTAATCGTCTTATCATTTGAGTAGTAGTTCAGTTATCCAAAGAATAACTACAAAGTTATTCACGGCTTTATAGGGAGACTCACGAACATTCGAGCAGATAAGGAAGACTTGAGGTGCATAAATAAATCAAAAGACTAAATACATGGGAAGGAGTTTGTAATGCGTAGTTTCGTTCCCAACGAAGGCTATTCTGAAGCGTCAGGCATACCGGTAGCGCAAACGTTGCGCACCGTTCTTGTGAATGGCGGGGGAGGCTTCCTCGGTTCACATCTCTGCGAAAGGCTTTTGCAGCGCGGCCACCGTGTCATATGCCTCGATAATTTTTCCACCGGCCGCCGTGCGAATGTCGATCATCTTGCGTCGAACACGCGCTTCCACATCGTCGAGCATGATGTTCGCCAGCCCTTCGACATCGAAGCGTCGCTTATCTTCAATTTCGCCTCTCCGGCCTCCCCGCCCGACTATCAGCGGGATCCCGTGGGGACGCTGCTCACCAACGTGCTCGGCGCCGTCAATACCCTGGATTGCGCACGAAAGACCGGCGCGGTCGTCGTCCAGTCGTCGACGTCTGAGGTTTATGGCGACCCGATCCACAGCCCGCAGCACGAATCCTATTGCGGCAATGTCAACCAGATCGGACCGCGCGGCTGCTACGACGAGGGCAAGCGCAGCGCCGAAACCCTGTTTTTCGACTATCACAGGACTTATGGCGTCGACATCAAGGTCGGCCGCATCTTCAACACCTATGGACCGCGCATGCGCCTGGACGACGGGCGGGTGGTTTCCAATTTCATCGTGCAGGCCCTGCGCAACGCGGATCTGACGATCTATGGCGATGGCCAGCAGACCCGTTCCTTCTGCTATGTCGACGATCTCATCGAGGGTTTCCTGCGTTTTTCGGCCGCCGGCAGCGCCTGCAACGGCCCGATCAACCTCGGCAATCCAACCGAAATGACCGTTCGACGCCTGGCGGAAATCATCCGGGACCTGACGAACTCGCGTTCCCGGATCGTGCACCTGCCGGCGGTCACCGACGACCCCCGTCAGCGGCGGCCGGATATTTCCCGGGCCATGGCCGAACTGAACTGGCAGCCCCGCATCGGGCTCGAAACCGGCCTGGCTCGCACCGTCGAGTATTTCGACGGGCTGCTCGCCGGCACAGAGAAGGCGGAGGTCGCATGAGATGCCCCGCTACATCCTCGTCACCGGCGGCGCCGGTTTCATAGGCAGTCATATCTGCAAAGCGCTGTCGCGCGCCGGCATGATCCCGGTTACCTACGATAATCTCTCGACGGGACACGCCGACAGCGTCCGCTGGGGGCCGCTCATCCGGGCGGAACTTGCCGACGCAGCCGCGCTGCGCCGGACCCTTGCGGAGTTTTCGCCCGATTGCGTCATCCATTGCGGTGCCAATGCCTATGTCGGCGAATCCGTCGAGATGCCGAGAAAATATTACCGGAACAACGTCGTCGGCAGTCTGACACTGCTGGAGGCCTGCCTCGACCAGGATATCGACCGGATCGTCTTTTCGAGCAGTTGCGCCACCTATGGCGTCCCCGCCTCGCTGCCGATACGGGAGGAAAGCCCGCAGCATCCGGTCAATCCGTATGGACGCACTAAGCTGATCTTCGAAATGGCGCTCGAGGATTTTGCCGCTGCCTACGGCATCCGCTTTGCCGCACTGCGTTATTTCAATGCGGCTGGAGCCGATCCAGATGGCGAGCTCGCCGAGCGCCATCAACCCGAGACCCATCTCATCCCGCGCGCTCTTCTCGCCGCCGCCGGCAGGCTGGAGCGGCTCGATATTTTCGGCACCGATTATGCGACCGAGGACGGAACCTGTGTTCGCGATTATATTCATGTCAGCGATCTCGCGCAGGCGCATCTCGCCGCCGTCAATCATCTGATGTCGGACGGCGGCTCGCTCAGCGTCAATCTCGGCTCCGGCCGGGGCACCTCGGTGCGCGAGATTCTCGAGGCGATCCATCGCGCCAGCGGTCGCGAAGTCCCTGTGCGTTATCGCTCCCGCCGCGCCGGCGATCCGCCGATCCTCTTTGCCAATACCGCAAGGGCGAAAGCGGAACTCGGCTTCGCGCCGGTTTTCTCGGATATCGATACGATCATCCGCACCGCCGGTCCCACCTTCGGACTGGAGATGACGGCATGAGCGACGCTTCGCAAATCGGCCACGGCGTCGGGATTGCGAAAGCCGCTACCGCGGCTGATGCATTCGATCCTGTTTTCACCGGCTGGAACCGTGTCGCCTATGGCTTCGGCATTCTCTGCTGGCTGGCAGCACTCGGCTATTTCTGGATCTGGTGGTGCCAGTCCGCCCATATCATTTCCTGGGCCGCCTTCGTGCTCATCACCCTCGTGCTTGCCTGGATCACGCTGGTGCCGGCCTATTTCATTCTGATCTTCCTCGATGCGAAGACGGTCAGCCCTCGCCCAGGACTGCCGGAAGGGCGGGTGGCTATGGTCGTCACCAAGGTGCCGTCCGAGCCCTTTGCCGTCGTCCGCACCACGCTGCAGGCGATGCTCGACCAGATCGGCGTCGATTTCGATGTCTGGCTCGCCGACGAGGACCCTTCGGAGGAAACCAGGCGCTGGTGTGCGGCGCACGGCGTGCTGATCTCCACCCGAAAAGGTGTGGCGGAGTATCATCGCACCACTTGGCCGCGCCGGACGCGTTGCAAGGAAGGCAACCTCGCCTATTTCTACGACCATTTCGGCTATGCGCGCTACGATTTCGTCGCCCAGTTCGATGCCGACCATGTGCCGACTCCGAGCTACCTGCGTGAAGTTCTGCGGCCCTTTGCCGATCCCGAGATCGGCTATGTCTCCGCTCCGAGCATTTGCGATGCCAATGCCGGGACAAGCTGGGCGGCGCGTGGCAGGCTCTATGCGGAGGCAAGCCTGCACGGTTCGCTGCAGACGGGTTACAATAATGGCTGGGCGCCACTTTGCATCGGCTCCCATTATGCGGTTCGCACCGCCGCCCTTCGTCAGATCGGCGGCCTCGGCCCGGAACTTGCGGAAGACCATTCGACGACGCTGATGATGAATGCCGGCGGCTGGGGTGGCGTGCATGCCGTCGATGCGATCGCGCATGGCGACGGACCGGCGAATTTCACCGACCTCGTCGTCCAGGAATTCCAGTGGTCGCGCAGCCTGGTCACCATCCTGTTGCAACATTCCCGCCGCCACATCATGCACCTGCCCTGGCGGCTGAGGTTCCAGTTCGTGTTCTCGCAGCTCTGGTACCCGCTCTTTTCCGCCTTCATGGCCATGATGCTCCTGCTGCCGGTTGCCGCGCTGCTGACGGGCCGTGTCTTCGTCAATGTCACATATCCGGATTTCCTGCTGCATTTCGTGCCGATGTCGATCGTGCTGACGCTGTTTGCCTTCTTCTGGCGGGCAACGGCAACCTTCAGGCCGCACAATGCGAAATTGCTCGGCTGGGAAGGGCTTGCCTTCATCTTTCTGCGCTGGCCGTGGTCGCTGGCCGGCAGTCTTGCCGCTGTTCGCGACTATATCTGCGGCTCCTTCGTCGATTTCCGCATCACGCCGAAGGGAAGGCAGCAGCAGCGGTCTTTGCCGCTGCGCGTCATCGCGCCCTATATCGGGCTCGCCGGCCTTTCCGCCGCGGCAATGATGTTTGCGACCGACGCCGCGGCCGCCCAGGGTTTTTATGTTTTCGCCATGATGAACCTCTCGGTCTACCTGTCGCTGACGGTGCTGATCGTCGTTCGCCATGCGGTCGAAAACGATCTGCCGCTGCTGCCGCAATCGCGCGGGCTGTGGCTTGCGACAGCCACCGGGCTTGCGATCTTCGTCGCCGGCGGCACGCAGGCGGGGAGCCACGGCCTGCGCGGCCTCGAAGCTCTTTCGCACGGCCAGACGTTTGTCAGTTTCACCGAAACGCAATTTGCCGTGGCCGGCGCCGGCCTCGGCGGCGGCAAGACCAGGATCGTGAAATTCCACCTGAGATGGAATGGTTTCGGCAGAACCGGCCGAGATGAACAGGGTGCGTGAGCCGACGGAACCGGCAAGTGTCGAGTATGGAGGATGTAATGAGTATCGGATCGAGACTATGGGGAGCAGCGCTTGCTCTCAGCCTGTGCCTGCCGGTGGCAACGCACGGCGCCGAGGTTGCCAAAACGAAGGCGCCGACGCCTCTCAGCGCCTATGAACTCTATCGGATCTACGGCGACAAGACCTGGACCTGGAACACCGGCGGCGGCCGTTTCTTCGATGGCGGCCGGCGGTTCGTCGCCTGGAGCAACGACAAGGGGCAGCCGTCCTTCGCCGAAGGCAGATGGGTGGTCGACGATCTCGGCCAGCTCTGCATGCGCGCCACCTGGACGAATGCCGAGGGCGCGGCCCGCGCCAGCACCTGTTTCGGACATCGCAAGATCGGCAACACGATCTACCAGCGGCGCCAGCCGAACGGCGAATGGTACGTCTTCCGCCACGCATCGGTGCGTCAGGGTGATGAATTTCAGAAGCTTGTTCCCACGGATACCGTGAGCGCGAAGGCAAGCGAACTGAAGCAGATCCTACTGAGCCAGGAAATAACCCGAAAAGGAGGGTGAGCCATGAAGAAGCTGATGAAAAAAACCTCTCGACCGCCGCAATAGCGCTGCTGCTACTGTGTGTCGCGGATCTGCCGGGCCGAAGCGAAGTGCAATATGCCGGCATTGCCCCGAACCCGGCGGCGGCCGTGCGGACGATCATCGACAAGCGCCCCGTGCTTCATGCCGAGGGCATCAAGTTCGGTGCCTACGATCCGCACGGCGATTTCGGCGCCCAGGCGAATGTCGCGACCGAAGCCCTGTTCCTGCCCTGGGAGGACGTCGACCTCGAGACGTTGCGCGTCGCCGATGCCTATGCGCAGGCCAGAGGCCGCAACCTGCTGATCACCGTGGAGCCATGGTCCTGGGACGTCGATTGGCGGCTGACCTCCGCGGAGCTTCGCGCAAAGGTTCTGCGCGGTGATTATGATGTCAACATGCGTTCGATCGCGCAGATGATATCCCAGCTGAAAAGCCCGGTGATCGTCCGCTGGGGACAAGAGATGGAAGATAAGTCGGGGCGGTTTTCATGGTCCGGCTGGAGCCCGCAGGACTATATCACGGCCTACAAGCGGATGATGGACATCGTCCGCCAGGAGGCGCCTGGCACCGAGCTCATGTGGTCGCCGAAGGGAGAGCCTGGCCTCCAGGCCTATTATCCCGGCGACGATTATGTCGACCTCGTTGGGCTCTCGGTCTTCGGTCTGCAGCGCTACGACGAGCTTGCTTACAATGAGCACCGGACCTTCTCGGAAGCACTGAAGCAGGGATATGATCTCGTCGCCGGCTACGGCAAGCCCATCTGGGTGGCGGAACTCGGCTATGAAGGCGGCGACACCTATATGAAGTCGTGGATCGAAACGGCCACCTTGAAGCAGAGCGCCTTTCCGAATCTGCAGGAAGTCGTTTATTTCAACGATCGGGATGTGCACGCTTGGCCCTTCGATCTCGGCCGGCCGGACTGGCGCGTGGTCAAAAGTCTGGCCAACTGATAGCCAGAAAAGAGAAAGGCCCGCCGGGGTGTTGCGGGCCTCTCCTCTCACGTCCGGCGACCGATCATCCCTTGATCGTTGCCTTACCCTCTTCGATGAGCCGTGTTGCCGCATCGGCGGGCGAGACCCGTTCGAAGGCGAGTTCGTCGCAAATCGGGCGCAGCACGCGCTGGTCGAACTGGGTTGCGCCCATCGGCACTGGTGGCGGATAGTCGCCGACCTGATCCTTGAGCAGGTTCACGTATTTGACGGTCTCCTGCTCCGTCGGGTTAAGCTGCGGCAGGATGGCTTCGCGCACGGTCGGCGACATCGGCACGCCGCGCTCGACGCCGAGAATCTTGCCGGCTTCGATATCGTTGACGAAGAAGTCGATGAATTTCGCGGCCGCTTCGCCGTTCTTCGTCGTGGCGCCGACACTCCAGATCAGTGCGGGACGGTAATAGTGGCCCGACGGGCCGCCCTTTTTCTCTCGCGGCAGCATGGTGATGCCGAGCTTGTTCTTGATGATCAGCTGATAGCCGATCATCTGGTTTGAATAGGCCATGCCGATCACCGACTTGCCGAGACCAAGCGCATTGGTGTCGATGGTGTTCTGATCGAGCGTCTGCACGTCGGCGGCAACAGTGCCACCCGCCTTGCGCAGCTTCTCCCAGTAGTCGAACCATTCCCTGGCATCGTCGGCCGTGAAGCCCAGCCCAACGCTTTCCCTCGCAAAGAGGCTCTTGCCGCGCTGGCGCAGCCAGGCATCGAACACATAGGCGTAGCGTGCCGCATAGGGGCCGCCGCTCTTGCCGGAGGACTTGGCGAGTTCTACGGCGAGCTTGGCATACTCATCCCAGGTGAGGTCGGGGGTCGGCACCGGGATGCCTGCCTTTTCGAACTCGACTGTGTCGAAGAACATCGAGAAGGAGTTGAGGCCGAGGCCAACACCATAGAGCTTACCGTCGATGGTGGTCAGTTTCAGCATGTCGGCGCCGAAGCTGTCGACCTGCAGCGTCGAGGGGACGAATTCATCGAGCGGCATGCAGGCGCCGCGCTTGGAATAGTCCGAGATGGTTCCTGGCTCGAGCTGGAAGATGTCGGCGATCGAGCGGCCGGCCATCTGCGTTGCGAGCTTTGTCCAGTAGCCGTCGCCCGAAAGCGATTCACCGACGATCGTGACGCCGGGCGTCTTGGACTGATAGAGCTTGGCGACGTCAAGTGTGCGCTTGGCGCGATCGTTGGAACCCCACCACATGGCACGTAGCTGTGCGTCTTCGGCAAAGGCCGGAATGGCGCTTCCGGCACCGAAGGCGAGGCCGGCGGCCGCACCGGCTGAACCCATCAGGAATGAACGGCGATTGACCTGCATGATATCCTCCTTGTCCCCATATGCCCGCTGCCATCCTCCAATGGCGTTGGCAGGGCATTTCAGCAAATAGACTACGCAAAAAAATATTCTTTGCAAGAAGTAATCATTTTCTTGCAAATTTGCATTATTTGCATGATGCTTGCCCTATGAACGACCAAAAAATCAGACGGCCGCGTCAGGCCGATATAGCCACATTGGCCGGCGTCTCGGTCTCCACGGTATCACGCGTGCTCGCCAACGAACCCGGTATCAGCGAAAGCGTGCGCCGCCAGATATTGAAAGTGGCAGCCGAGAACGGCTATCCCGTCAAGCCTGCTTCCGAAGCCGTTGCGGGCGGGCTGGCGCTGATTGCCAGCGACGGCGTCACCGGCACCCTCAGCGTCTTTTATGAAGCGATCGTCGACGGCCTGCGCGCCGGCGCTGCCGAAGCGGGCATGCCCTTCGAAGTCCGGCTGGTCCGCGAGGATCGAACCACCCCGGATGCAGTGCGCGATTATATGCAGACCGCAGGCGCTGAAGGTCTCTTTCTCGTCGGTATCGATCCGAACGAGATGTTGCGCGACTGGCTGCAAGCCAGCATGACCCCCACCGTTCTTGTCAACGGCACCGATCCGAGGATGCAGTTCGATGGCGTTTCTCCGGCTAATTTCTTTGGCGCCTATGAGGCGACCAGCCGGCTGATAAAGGCCGGCCATCGTCGTATCCTGCATCTGAGCGGCTCTCACCGCCATACGATCCGGGAGCGCGTGCGCGGTTTCGAGGCGGCCATCGCCGCCGTCGCCGGCGCCGAGGGCCGTCTCGTATCCCTGGCTCTTCAAGGCAGCGCCAGCCGGGAGGCGCATGAACGTACGACAGAAGTACTTGCCGAGAATGCCGGTTTTACCGCCGCCTTCTGCATGAATGATTTCATTGCCGTCGGCGTGCTCGAGGCCGTCACCGAGGCCGGACTGCGTGTGCCGGAGGATTTCGCGATTGTCGGCTTCGACGATCTGCCCTGCGCGCTGATGACCAATCCTGCGCTGTCCACCATGCGTGTCGACCGCGCCGCCCTCGGGCGCGAAGCCGTTTCGTTGATGCTGTCGCGTTTCCGCAACAGGACGGCATCCGCGCGCCACATCTGCCAGGCGGTCGTTCCCATTCCCGGAGGGACCGTTCCGAACGCCTAGAACAGGATGATTTAGGCCAGGGCCTAAAATCTGAATCCTGTTCTAAATTAAAAAGTTAGAGCATGATGTCGTCCGAAAACCGCTGACACTTTTCGGCATCATGCTCTCGAACCCGTGAGTGATACCGATGACCTATGATCCCGCCAGCGCCAACCCGCTCGCAGGCAATCCGCTGGAAACCCGCGCCGATATGAGCCGCGCCCTGCTTGCGCTCTTCGATCCGCTGCTTGCCTGTTTCTCGAAGGGCAATGCCCGCGTCACCCTCAATGGCGGCGGCGCCCATTTCGACCGGGCAGCGGCCGATCTCGAAGGGTTCGCCCGCCCGCTCTGGGGATTGGCGCCGCTTGGCGCCGGCAATGGCGGCTTCGCCCATTGGCATCGTTTTGCCGAGGGCCTCGCAAACGGCACCGATCCCGCCCATCCGGAATATTGGGGAACGGTCAATGGCCGCGATCAGCGGATGGTCGAGCTTGCCGCTCTCGGTTTTGCCCTGGCGCTGGTGCCCGAAAAGATCTGGGAGCCGCTCGATGCGCGTGCCCGCGGCAATGTCGTCGCCTATCTCAAGCATGCCCGGCAGTTCGACTATGCCGACAACAATTGGAAATTCTTCCGGATCTTCGTCGATATCGCGCTCGATCGTCTCGGCGCCGATTTCGACCGCAGCCTGACGCGGCAATATCTTGAGGAGCTCGAAGGCTTTTATATCGGCGACGGCTGGTATCGTGACGGAAACGTCCGCCGCATCGACCACTACATTCCCTTCGCCATGCATTTCTATGGCCTGATCTATTCGAAGCTCGTCGACGACGACTATGCAAAGCGCTACCGCGAGCGCGCGGTCCTCTTCGCCCGGGATTTCCGGCACTGGTTTGCCGCTGACGGGGCGACGATCCCCTTCGGCCGCAGCCTGACCTATCGCTTTGCCTGTGCCGGCTTCTGGTCGGCGCTCGCCTTTGCCGATGTCGAGGCTCTGCCCTGGGGCGAGGTCAAGCATCTCTGCCTGCAGCATCTGCGCTGGTGGAAGGATAAGCCGATTGCCGATCGCGACGGCGTGCTGTCGATCGGTTTCGGCTATCCGAACCTGCTGATGTCGGAGAGTTACAATTCCGCCGGCTCGCCCTACTGGGCCTTCAAGGCCTTCCTGCCGCTGGCGATCGCTGAGGATCACCCATTCTGGACGGCGAAGGAAAAAGTGCCGGAGCAAGCACCTGAGATCGTCTCCCAGCGTCATCCCGGCATGGTGATCATGCGGGCGGGCGGCGATGTCGTGGCGCTGTCTTCCGGCCAGGAAAACCTGCAGATGCGGTGCGGCACGGAAAAATACGCGAAGTTCGCCTATTCCGCCCGCTACGGCTTCAGCGTCGAGGCCGATGAGCGTGCCTTTGCGCTTGCCGCCTTCGATTCAGCGCTTGCCTTCAGCGATGACGGCCTGCACTACCGCGTGCGCGAAACGAACGAGGAAGCCAAGATCGCAGGCGAGGTGCTGTTTGCGAAATGGTCGCCTTTTGCCGATGTCGACGTCGAAACCTGGCTCGTGCCCGCCGCACCCTGGCATATCCGCCTCCATAGGATCAGGACAAGCCGGCCGCTGCGGATTGCCGAAGGCGGCTTTGCCATCGGCCGCCGGGACTTCGAGCTGGATACGCTGTCCGCTTCGGGTGGGATTGCCTATGCGGTCGGCGAAGCCGATTTCACCGGCATTCTCGATCTCGGCTCTTCGGTCAAACGTTCGGGCCTCGTCCAGAAGGCAATGCCCAACACCAATGTGATCGTCGCGAAAACCCTGGTGCCGCAGCTGCGCGGGCAGATTCCGGCCGGTGAAACCATCCTGGTGACGGCAGTGCTGGCGCTTGACGAGCCCGCCGCCCTCTCGTCTGCCTGGACGAGACCGCCGAAAGCGCCTGAGATTGCAGCACTGGAGGCCCTGGTGAGGGAAAGGGGCGTGACAGTCAGCGCCATCGAAGCGCCCGGACAGATGCCATGAGCCAGCCGGCCATTATCCTTGCCATGCAACCGTCGCGCACGCAGCATGTCCTGCCGGATGAGGTTCTGCGCCGGCTGGGCGGCATCGGTCGCCTGCTGGATTCAAAGCCGCTGCAGCGCTTCGACGACGAGCGTGCGAAACGTCTGCTGGCCGAGGCTGAAATCCTGATCACCGGCTGGGGCGGGCCCTATGTCGGGCCTGAAATTCCCGCCGCGGCGCCGCATCTCAAGTTCATCGTCCATGCGGCGGGCACGGTAAAGGGCGTCATCGACGACGCCATCTTCGAAGCCGGTATCCCGGTCAGCCATGCAGCCGAGGCCAACGCCGTGCCGGTGGCCGAATTCACGCTGGCGGCGATCATTTTCGCCGGCAAGCGCGTCTTCCGTTTCCGCGATCTCTACGTTGCCGACCGAAACCGCAACCGGACACATTTGATGCAGCGTGAAGCGATCGGAAACTACCGTCGCACCGTTGGCATCGTCGGCGCTTCGCGCATCGGCCGGCGCGTGATCGAGCACTTGAGACCCTTTGACTATAGACTGCTGCTCTCCGATCCGACGCTCGATGCCGCCGAGGCAGCCGGCCTGGGAACAGAAAAGATCGATCTCGACGAATTGATGCGGCAATCGGATATCGTTTCCCTGCATGCGCCGTCGCTGCCGTCGACACAGCATATGATCGATGCGCAAAGGCTGTCGCTGATGAAGGACGGCGCGACGCTCATCAACACGGCGCGCGGCATTCTCATCGATGAGGCCGCCCTGCTTTCGGTGCTGAAGACCGGTCGCATCGACGCGGTCCTCGATGTCACCGATCCGGAAATCCCGGAGGCAGGTTCTGCTTTCTACGATCTGCCGAACGTCTTTCTGACGCCGCATATTGCCGGCGCCATCGGGCTGGAACGGGCGCGCCTCGGCGAGATGGCGGTGGATGAGATAGAGCGCTTCGTGAACGGCAAGCCGCTGCTTTACCAGATCCACCAGGCAAATCTCGAAAACATCGCTTAGAGCCGCGTCACGCGCCTCTAAGCGATGGGTATCAGCGCGACGTCCTCAGCGAATTTGGCGAACCATCATTGGCAAGTTCGGGCATGAGATCGGCAATGTTGACTACCTTGCCGGTGCGTGAGCTCTCCAGCGCGGCAATACCGCAAAGCACCGACATGGCGCCCGCCCGCGTGCCGGCGCGTTGCGCAAGCTTGTCTTCCATTTCGGGCTTGAAGATCATGTTGCGCATCCGGTCGTCGCCGCCGTAATGGCCGCCGGTGAAATGCGGAACGACGATGCGCTCCACCGCCTCCTTACCATCAGGGAAATTGCGGATGAGGAGGATCATGTCTTCCTTCGGCTCTTCCCAGGGCTGGGCTTCATACTGGCGAAGCTCGATCCGCCCTTTGGTGCCGTTGAAGGCAAGGTGATGGCCTTCGATCGGCTGGAAGGTGTTCAGCGAATAGGAGACGTGGACATTGTTGCGGTAACGGAGGGACACCACCATCGTATCGGGAATGTCGATGTCCTCGCGGAAGACGCAGCCGTCTCGGAAGTAGCCGTCGAGCTTCGAGGGATCCTCGTAAAGCGAATCGAGGAAGGGATCGGCCTCGAGATCGAGATAGTAGTCGCATTCATGCGCGTGCGGACAGAGCTTGCAGCGTGGGCCGCGGAACGGGCCCTTGCGGCCGTAATTCTGCAGGTCGGCGAAGGAGGTGACGGCCTCGGGATCGCTGTCGAGGTACCAGTTCAGCAGATCGAAATGATGCGTCGCCTTGTGGACGAACAGGCTGCCGGAATTTTCCGTATAGGCATGCCAGCGGCGGAAGTAGTCGGCGCCGTGCTTGGTGTTCAGATACCAATGAAAATCGACTGAGGTGACCCGGCCGATCTCGCCGGCATTCAGCAATTCCTTGATCTTCGCAGCCGTCGGCGCGTAGCGATAGTTGAAGGACACATCGACCCGGCGACCGGTGCGCTTTTCGGCATCCAGAATCCGGCGAATCTTTTCGACCGAGGTCGTCATTGGCTTTTCGGTAATGACGTCGATGCCGGACTCCAGCGCCCGCACGACGATATCGTCATGCGTATGATCTGGCGTACAGACGATGACGAGATCCGGCTTCTGCTCAGCAAGCATCGAATCGATGTTTTCGTAGAGCGGCGCATTGCTGCCGATCATGTTGCGGGCGCGCTCGCCGCGCAGCGAATTCTTCTCGACGATCGCGGTCAGGTCGACATGTTCGCGCCAGCCGGCAAGCAGATCCTTGCCCCACATGGTGGTGCCGCGGTTTCCCGTGCCGATCAGGGCAAAACGACGTTTCTCCATCGGATGATCCTCCTGCATGCGTGATGAAACTTTTAATGAAAATCAGGCCTGGCAGCAGCTCCTGAAGCGCTCGACGCAGGTGGCGATCACTTCGTCGGCCGGGCGTTTCCACCAGTTTTCGGCCGAAAAGATCTCCACCTCCTGAGCGCCGAAGAAACCGGCGGCCTCCACCATCCGTCTTATGCCTTTGAGGTCGATCACACCATCGCCCATCATGCCGCGGTCGAGCAGCATGTCCTTTGTCGGCACCAGCCAGTCGCAGATGTGATGGGCAAAGATGCGTTTCATGCGCCCGGCGCGGGCGATCTGGTTGGCAAGATCGGGGTCCCACCAGACATGATAGACATCGACCGCAACGCCGACCTCCTCGCCGAGCTGCTCGCACATATCGAGCGCCTGACCGAGCGTGTTCACGCAGGCACGGTCGGCGGCATACATCGGATGCAGCGGTTCGATGGCGAGCTTCACGCCGGCAGCCTGCGCATGCGGCAAAACGGCAGCAATGCCGTCGAACACCATTCGGCGCGCGGCGACGATGTCCTTCGAACTGTCAGGCAGACCGCCCACGACGAGCACGAGGCAATCGGCGGAAAATGCTGCCGCCTCATCGATGGCCCGCCTGTTGTCGTCGAGGTTTTTCTGCCAGTCGGCATCGTTCGCCGCCGGGAAGAAGCCGCCGCGGCAAAGGCCGGTCAGCTTGATGCCGTTCGATTTGACGATACGCACCGCCTCGTCGAGACCGACCTTGGCGACCTGGTCGCGCCAGGGGGCGATCGCGGTGACGCCGTGTTTCAGGCAGATATCGACGGCCTCGGCGAAGCCGCATTGCTCGCGGATCGTCGCCAGGTTGATCGAAAGTCCTTCGACCTGCATGTCATTCTCCTCCCGTTCCGCGTGTTTCAGTTGACGCCGTGGACGGCAAGCACCTGTTTCATGCGCGCCGTTGCGAGTTCCGGATCGGCGAGAACCCGGGCCTTGTCGGCCAGGCGGAAGAGTTCGGCCAGATGCGTCAGCGAGCGGGTGCTCTGCTGGCCGCCGACCATGACGAAATGGTCCTGCAGGCCGTTGAGATAGGCGAGGAAGACGACGCCGGTCTTGTAGAAGCGGGTCGGCGCCTTGAAGATGTGGCGCGACAGCGGCACGGTCGGCTCCAGCAGATCGAAGAATTCATGGTTGCTCTTGCGGCCGAGCGCTTCGAGGGCTGCCGAGGCAGCCGGAGCGATCGCATCGAAAATGCCGAGCAGTGCGTCGGAATGGCCCTCTTCGTCGCCGGCGATCAGTTCGGCATAGTTGAAATCGTCGCCGGTATACATGCGCACGCCTTTCGGCAGCCGGCGGCGCATCGCCACTTCCTTCTCCTTGGAGAGCAGCGAGATCTTGATGCCGTCGACCTTGTCGGCATGGGCCTCGATCACCTCGAGGCAGGTGGACATGGCTTGGATATGATCACCGTTGCCCCAATAACCTTCGAGCGCCGGATCGAACATTTCGCCGAGCCAATGGATGATGACGGGTTCCTTGACCTGGCGAAGGATCCGGTCATAGACGCGGATATAGTCGTCCGGCCCTTTGGCGGCGGCGGCAAGCGCCCGGCTCGCCATCAGGATGATGCGGCCGCCGGCCGCCTCCACGGTTTCGATCTGCTCCTCATAGGCCCTGAGGATTGTGTCGACGGTGACGTCGGGTCCCGGCGTCAGATGGTCGGTGCCGGCGCCGCAGGCGATCAGCGCGTCCTTGCGGCCGGCCGCCTCACTGAGCGCCCGGCGGATCAGGTCGCGCGCTTCCGGCCAGCCGAGGACCATGCCGCGCTGCGCCGTATCCATCGCTTCGGCAACGCCGAGGCCGAGATCCCAGAGCCGATGGCGGAAGGCGAGCGTCCGCTCCCAATCGATCGCCGGCGTCAACCACGGATCGTTGTCGGCGAGCGGGTCGGCGACGACATGGGCGGCGGCGAAGGCGATGCGTGGAAAGGCCTTGGCGTCGCGCTTGACGAGCGCGATCGGTGTGCCGGTCAGCGTGTAGGGAACGATCTTGCCGTCGAGAGGGAGATTGATCGTCGTCACGGCTCAGAACTCCAGTGCGGGAACGTCGAGCCAGCGACGCTCGGCCCAGGATTTCAGGCCGAGTTCGGCAAGCTGCACACCCTTGGCGCCGGCTTCCAGGCCATAGGGCCAGGGTGCGTCTTCGACGACATGGCGGATGAACATTTCCCACTGCGCCTTGAAACCGTTGTCGAAGGCCTGCGTATCGGGAACCTCGTCCCAGGTCTTGTAGAAGTCGATCGTCTGTGGCTGGTCCGGGTTCCAGACCGGTTTCGGCGTGTTGACGCGGTGCTGGCTCCAGCATTTCGTCAGACCGGCGACGGCCGAACCATGCGTGCCGTCGACCTGGAAGGTGACGAGGTCGTCGCGGCGGACGCGGACGGCCCAGGAGGAATTCACCTGGGCGATCACGCCGCCTTCGAGCTCGAAGGTCGCATAGGCCGCATCGTCGGTGTCGCAGTCATAGGGCTTGCCCTGCTCGTCGATGCGGCGCGGAATATGCGTAGCACCGAGGCAGGATACGGCTTTGACTTCGCCGAACAGATTGTCGAGCACGTAGCGCCAGTGGCAGAGCATGTCGAGGATGATGCCGCCGCCGTCGCCCTTGCGGTAGTTCCAGGAGGGGCGCTGGGCCGGCACGCCCCAATCGCCTTCGAAAACCCAGTAGCCGAATTCGCCGCGCACCGAGAGGATCTTGCCGAAGAAGCCGGAATCCCTGAGCAGCGCCAGCTTGCGCAGGCCGGGCAGGAAGAGCTTGTCCTGCACGACGCCATGTTTGAGGCCGGAGCGGCGTGCCTTGCGGGCAAGATCGAGTGCCACCTGCAGATCGTCGGAGATCGGCTTTTCGCAATAGACATGCTTGCCGGCGTCGAGCGCCTTGGACAGAAGTTCGGCGCGCATCAGCGTCGTGCCGGCATCGAAGAAGATCGTGTCGTCGGGATTGGCGAGCGCGGCATCGAGATCGGTCGACCAGCGCTTGATGTTATGCTTTTTCGCCAGTTCCTCCATCTTGGCGCCATTGCGGCCGACGATGATCGGGTCGATCTCGAGTTTCTTACCCGATTTCAGCGTGATGCCGCCCTGGTCGCGGAAGGCGAGAATCGAGCGCACCAGGTGCTGATTGTAACCCATGCGACCGGTGACGCCGTGCAAGATGATCCCCAAGCGTGCCATTTTTTCCTCCCAGCAGATTTTTGCGGCGGGAGCGGGCATCCTCGTCCGGTCCTCCCGAGCCGGTAACTAAACAGTTACTTGATGGCAGAAGAGCAACGCGGCTGTCAATAGTCAATTCCGATTTTCGAAATTCAGCGCTTGATCGAGGCGAGCGTGACGTGGACGATATGCCTTTCCCAGGCATTGAGATGGGTCGGCTCCATCAGGTCGCGGCCGAAGATCGTCGAAAGCGTGTACTGGTTGGACAGATAGAAATAACCGAGCGAGGCGATCGTCAGGTAGACATGCAGGGGATCGGCGGTCTCGATGAAGACCCCCTGCTTCTTTCCCTGCTCGAGCACGTCCGAAAGCTCGCCGATCAGATGCGAATGCAGTTCCTTGAGCCGGACGGACTGGCGCAGCCAGCGGGCCCGATGCAGATTCTCCGTGCCGAGCAGGCTGAGGAATTCCGGATGCTGGAGAAAATAACGCCAGGTGAAGAGCGCCAGTTCGCTGATGCCTTCCTCGGGGCTGCGGTCGCCGATATGCAGCGCGCGTTCGGCGGTGCGGATGCCGACATAGGCCTCTTCGAGCACTCTGAGGTAGAGCTGCTCCTTGTCGCCGAAATAATGATAGAGCATGCGCTTGTTGGTGCCGGCGCGCTCGGCGATGGCGTCGACACGAGCCCCGCCCATGCCGTTTTCGGCAAATTCCCGGGTTGCCGCGTCAAGGATAGCAGCGCGTGTCCGCTCCGGATCGCGTTGGGCCGTCCGTTCGGTAGATGGACGCCGAGACCTTTTCTTTTCCCCATTCCCCCCGCTGTCGTTCATCTCTCCACCTCCGTCTCACATGTTGCGCTCATAAGCCTTCGGTGCGAAATTGTAAAAACCGAATTTGAAAGCCCCGCGAGCGACACCGCTTGACACGCTCGCCGCTTTGCCCGTAGCTTGTAACCAATTAGTTATTTATGCAAGGGTAACTAGGTTTCGGAAGCGTGTGGAGGCGCTTCCCTTTGGAGGAGGAAAAGAAATGACATTCCGTGTAAGCAGACGTAATTTCGTTGCGGGAGGCGCCTCGCTTCTCTCGCTCTCGGCGCTGGGAACCAGCGCTTTGGCACAGGAAACGCGACTGCGTCTCCTGTGGTGGGGCTCGCAGCCGCGCGCCGACCGCACCAACAAGGTATCGCAGCTCTATCAGTCGAAGAAACCGGGCACGTCAATCACCGGCGAATTCCTCGGCTGGGGCGACTACTGGCCGCGCCTCGCGACCCAGGTGGCCGGCCGCAACGCGCCCGATGTCATCCAGATGGACTATCGCTATATCGTCCAATATGCGCGGCGCGGCGCGCTCGCCCCGCTCGAATCCTATATGCCGGCCAAGCTCAACCTCGACGATTTCGACAAGGCGCAGATCGAAGGCGGCAGCGTCGACGGTCATCTCTATGGCGTCAGCCTGGGCGCGAATTCGGCGGCCACGGTCCTGAACACCACGGCCTTCAAGGAGGCGGGCGTCGATCTGCCGACCCAGGCAACCACCTGGGAAGAATTCGGCCGCATCGGTGCGGAGATCACCAAGGCAGGCAAACGCAAGGGCATGTTCGGCATGGCCGACGGCAGCGGCGGTGAGCCGTTGTTCGAAAACTGGCTGCGTCAGCGCGGCAAGGCGCTTTATACCGCCGACGGCAAGATCGCCTTCGAGGTGGACGATGCCTCGGAATGGTACGACATGTGGGCCAAGTTCCGTGCAGCCGGCGCCTGCGTTCCCGCCGATATCCAGGCTCTCGACAAGAACGATATCGAAACCAACACGGTCTCGCTCGGCAAGTCGGCCGCCGGTTTTGCCCATTCCAACCAGTTCGTCGCCTATCAGCAAATGAACAAGGACAAGCTGGCGCTGACCAACTACATGCGCGTCAAGGCGGATTCGAAGGGAGGCCACTACCGCAAGCCTTCGATGTTCTTCTCGGTCTCCGCCCAGTCGAAAGCCGTGGATATGGCCGTGGACTACGTCAATTTCTTCGTCAAGGACCCCGAGGCGGCGCTGCTTCTGGATGTCGAGCGCGGCATTCCGGAATCGAAAGCCATGCGTGAGGTCGTCGCTGCGAAGCTCGATGAGAACGGCAAGGTTGCGCTGGCCTATGTCAGCGGCCTTGGCGAACTCGCCGGCAAATTGCCGCCGCCACCGCCGGCCGGCGCCGGCGAAGGTGAGTTGACCTTGCGCAACATCGCCGAACAGGTCGGCTTCGGACAACTGTCTCCCTCCGACGGCGGCAAACAGCTTGTCGCTGAAATCACGCAGATTCTCGCACGAGGCTGATCCCGTATGAGCAATGCGATGCGCACGCCCGCAGGGGCCATCAATGTGGAAAGATATCAGGGGGCCGTGGCCGAAGGACGCTTCAGGCGTCTCTGGAATGCCAATGCTCCCGGCTATCTCTTCCTTCTTCCTTGGCTGATCGGCTTTTTCGGGCTGACGCTCGGGCCGGCCCTGATTTCGCTCTACCTTTCCTTCACCGATTTCGACATGCTTCAGTCGCCGCGGTGGGTGGGAATGGCGAATTACGTGCGCATCGCCACGGCGGATCCGAAATTCTCGGCCGCCATGTATGTCACCCTGACCTATGTCGTCTTGTCGGTGCCGTTCAAGCTGACCTTCGCCTTGCTGGTCGCCATGGCCCTGAACCGCGGCCTGCGCGGGCTGTCGGTCTATCGTGCCATCTTCTATCTGCCGTCATTGCTGGGCGGCAGCGTGGCGATCGCCGTGCTCTGGCGCCAGCTTTTCGCCAGCGATGGCCTCGTCAATGCCGCGCTTTCGTATTTCGGTATCGTAGGTCCGAGCTGGATCTCGCATCCGAACTATTCGATCTATACGCTGGTGGCGCTGTCCGTCTGGCAGTTCGGCTCGCCGATGATTATTTTCCTGGCTGGCCTGCGTCAGATCCCACAGGACATGTATGAGGCCGCGAGCCTCGACGGCGCCTCCAAGTTCCGGCAATTCTACAAGATCACGCTGCCGCTTCTGACGCCGGTGATCTTTTTCAATGCCGTCGTCCAGACGATCGATGCCTTCAAGGCCTTCACGCCGGCTTTCATCATATCAGGCGGCACCGGCGGTCCGATCAACTCGACGCTGTTCTACACGCTCTACCTCTATCAGGAAGCCTTCGGCAATTTCCGCATGGGCTATGCCTCGGCGCTCGCCTGGATCCTGGTGGTGATCATCGCGATCTTCACCGCCTTCTCCTTCCTGACCTCGCGTTATTGGGTGCATTACGATGACTGAGATGACCGCTTCCGTCACTGCGGCCAGGCCGCCATCCGACATCACCAAACGTAGCCTGCCGGCGTCGCTGATCATCCACGCCCTGCTGATCGCCGCTTCGCTCCTCATGCTCTATCCGCTGTTGTGGATGGTTTCGGCATCGGTCAGGCCGGAAACCGAGATCTTCTCGTCGACCTCGCTCATCCCGTCGTCGATCGATTTCTCCTCCTATGCGCGCGGTTGGGTCGGCCTCGATGTCAGCTTTGGCCGGTTCTTCTGGAATTCGCTGGTCATCTCGCTGCTGGTGGTGACGGGCAATGTCATTGCCTGTTCGCTGACGGCTTTCGCCTTTGCGCGGCTGCGTTTTGCCGGCCGGAATTTCTGGTTCGCGATCATGCTCGGCACGTTGATGATCCCCTATCACGTGACGCTGATCCCGCAATATGTGCTCTTTCTCGATCTCGGCTGGGTCAACACCATCCTGCCGCTTGTCGTGCCGAAGTTCCTGGCAAGCGATGCCTTCTTCATCTTCCTGATGGTGCAGTTCTTCCGCGGCATTCCGCGCGAATTGGACGAGGCGGCGATGATGGACGGCTGCAGCGCTTGGCGCATCTACTGGAAGATCATGCTGCCGCTGTCGCTGCCGGTGCTGGCAACGGCCGCCATCTTCTCCTTCATCTGGACCTGGGACGATTTCTTCGGTCCGCTGATCTACCTGAACGACATGAACACCTATACGATCCAGCTCGGCCTGCGCACCTTCGTCGACTCGACCAGCGCATCGGATTGGGGCGGTTTGTTCGCCATGTCGACCCTGACGCTCGTGCCGGTGTTCTTCTTCTTCCTGTTCTTCCAGCGCCTGCTGATCGAGGGCATCGCCACGACGGGCATGAAGCGTTGATGGCGATGACGGGAAAGAGCGACATGAGCATCAGGACAGTCGCGATCGTTGGCTGCGGTATCGGCCGCTCCCATATCGTCGAAGGTTACCTGCCGCATTCCGACAAGTTCAAGGTCGTGGCGATCTGCGACCTGAACGAGCAGCGCATGGCAGCGGTCGGCGACGAGTTCGGCATCGAACGGCGCACCACCTCTTTTGCGGAATTGCTGGCCGACGAGACGATCGACATCATCGATATCTGCACCCCTCCCGGCATCCATCTGGAACAGGTGGTCGCAGCACTTGCCGCCGGAAAACATGTTGTCTGCGAAAAGCCGCTGACGGGCTCGCTTGCCGCCGTTGATACCATCATGGAAGCGGAAAAGACCGCCAAAGGCGTGCTGATGCCGATCTTCCAGTACCGCTACGGCGACGGCATTCAGAAGGCCAAGCGGATCATCGACGCCGGTATTGCCGGCAAGCCCTATACCGCTTCGGTCGAAACCTTCTGGCTGCGCAAGCCGGAATATTACGCCGTGCCTTGGCGCGGCAAATGGGCGACGGAACTTGGCGGCGTGCTGGTCACCCATGCACTGCACCTGCACGACATGCTGATGCATCTGATGGGCCCGGCGGCCAGGGTCTTCGGCCGCGTCGCCACCCGCGTCAACGATATCGAGGTCGAGGATTGTGCCTCCGCCAGCCTGCTGATGGAAAGCGGCGCCTTTGTCTCGCTGTCCTGCACGCTTGGTTCGCAGGAACAGATTAGCCGGCTCAGGCTGCACTTCGAAAATGTCACTTTCGAAAGCAGCCACGAGCCCTATACGCCCGGCAAAGACCCGTGGAAGATCATCGCTGCGAATGACGACGTGCGGGAGCAAATCGACAGGGTGGTTGGCGACTGGCAGCCGGTCGCGCCGCGTTTCACCACGCAGATGGGCCAGTTCCATGCGTTCCTGAGTGGCCATGCGCCGCTGCCGGTGACGACAAAGGACGCCCGCCGCGCGCTGGAACTCGTCACCGCCATCTACCAGTCTTCCGACAGCGGCGCCGACGTGCCGCTGCCGGTCGGTCCCGATAGTCCGAAATACGCCGATTGGCGCGCAAGAACGAAGTAACGGATAAAATAAAAGAGAGGGTTTTGAGAAGATGGCAACCAGTGTCGTTCTTCAGAAGGTCGAGAAGCGCTACGGCGCGATGGACGTGATCCATGGCATCGACCTGACGATCGATCCCGGCGAATTCGTCGTTTTCGTCGGGCCCTCGGGCTGCGGAAAATCCACCCTGCTGCGCATGATCGCAGGTCTCGAGGAGATCACCGGCGGCGGGCTGCTGCTCGACAACGAGCGCATGAACGAGGTGGCGCCTGCCAAGCGCGGTATCGCCATGGTCTTCCAGTCCTATGCGCTCTATCCCCATATGTCGGTCTACAAGAACCTCGCCTTCGGCCTGGAGACGGCGGGTTACAAGAAGGCCGAGATCGAGCCGAAGGTGAAACGCGCCGCCGAGATCCTGCAGATCGAGAAGCTCTTGGAGCGCAAGCCGAAGGCGCTCTCCGGCGGCCAGCGTCAGCGTGTCGCGATCGGCCGCGCCATCGTGCGCGAGCCGCGTATCTTCCTGTTCGACGAGCCGTTGTCGAACCTCGATGCCGAACTGCGCGTGCAGATGCGCGTCGAGATCTCCCGCCTGCACCGCAGCCTCGGCAATACGATGATCTATGTCACCCATGACCAGGTCGAAGCCATGACGATGGCGGATAAGATCGTGGTGTTGAATTCCGGCCGTATCGAGCAGGTCGGAGCGCCCCTCGATCTCTACAACAACCCGGCCAACCGCTTCGTCGCCGGTTTCATCGGCAGCCCGAAGATGAATTTCCTGAAGGCCCGCATCGAGCAGGTCGGCGAGACCGAAACCAGCATCCATGTCTGCGGCAATTCCGTCCGCCTGCCGCGCCGGCTGAAAGGCGGGGCGGGAGAGGAGGTCACCTTCGGCATCCGCCCCGAGCATCTTTCGCTGGCCGAAGGCGCAATCACGCTCTCGACCATCAACGTCGATCTCGTCGAAAATCTCGGCGGCGCCACCATGCTCTACACCACGACGCCGGATAACCAGCTCCTGACCGTCGCGCTCGACGGCCAGCAGAAGGTGGAGCGCGGCGCCAATGTGAAGGCTTCCTTCGATCCGGCCCGCTGCCACGTCTTCGATGCGGCCGGCAAGACGATCTGACCCCACTGCATAATTCCTTAAATCGGAATCGACTTGAGGATAAATTATGCAGCACTTCAAAAGTGTTACAGCGTCCTTTGCGCGTCTGAAACGACGCGCGGCGCTGTAGCGGCTGCTTGACAGCCGATCCTCCTCTAGCCCATCATTTCACGAGGGGCCGCTAGAACAGGATGATTTTAGGCCGGGTCGGCCCAAAATCTGAATCCTGTTCTACATTATATAGTTAGAGCATGATGTCGTCCGAAAACCGCTCACACTTTTCGGCATCATGCTCTGGGGGTTGAGCATGACGCCTGAAGATAGGATTCATGCGCTTGGCATCTGGCAGGGGCCGATCGCAATCTCGCCGATAGCAGGCGGCATCACCAACAGGAACTATCTGGTCAGCGATGCTGTCGCGCGCTGCGTGGTCAGGCTCGGCACCGATATTCCGATCCATCACATTAACAGGCAGAACGAGCTTGCCGCAAGCCGCGCGGCGCATGCCGCCGGCATATCGCCTGCCGTCATCCATCATTCGCCGGGCGTGCTGGTGCTCGAATATATCGAGGCGCGGGCGCTTTCGCCGGAGGATATCAGGACGCCGCAAATGCTCGCCCGCGTCTTGCCGCTGGTGCGCGCCTGCCATCGCGACATCGCCCTGCATTTCCGCGGCCAGGCGATGATCTTCTGGGTCTTCCACGTCATCCGAGATTACGCCGCCAATCTGAAGGCGTCGGCGAGCAGTTATCTTCCTCTGCTCCCGGGGCTCGTCGGCCGGGCTGAGACGCTGGAAGAAGCGGCAGGGCCTTTCGAGATCGCCTTCGGCCACAACGACCTGCTGGCCGCCAACTTTCTCGATGACGGCAAGCGGCTCTGGCTGATCGACTGGGACTATGCCGGCTTCAACACGCCGCTTTTCGATCTTGGCGGATTGGCCTCCAACAACGAGCTCTCGCTAGCGGCCGAGCGCGCGATGCTGGAGACCTATTTCGACCGGCCGCTGACCGATGATCTCAACAGGCGCTACACCGCGATGAAATGCGCCTCGCTGCTGCGCGAGACGCTCTGGAGCATGATTTCGGAAATTCATTCCAGCATCGATTTCGATTACGCCGGCTATACGGCCGAAAATCTCGCGCGCTTCGAGCGCGCCTATCAAGCCTTTGAACAGGACCAATAAATGACGAAGGAATTACCGAAGACGGCGAAAGCCGTGGTCATCGGCGGCGGCATCATCGGCTGCTCGACAGCCTATCATCTCGGCAAGCTCGGCTGGACCGATACCGTGCTGCTGGAGCGCAAAAAGCTTACCTCGGGCACCACCTTCCATGCCGCCGGCCTCGTCGGCCAGCTGCGCACCAGCGCCAACATCACCCAGCTTCTTGGCTATTCCGTCGATCTCTACAAGCGGCTGGAAGAGGAAACGGGCCTCGGCACTGGCTGGAAGATGAATGGCGGCCTGCGCCTTGCTTGCAATGAAGAACGCTGGACCGAGGTCAGGCGCCAAGCGACCACCGCGCAATCCTTCGGCCTCGAAATGCAATTGCTGACCCCGCAGGAAGCCTTCGATCTCTGGCCGCTGATGACTGTGGACGATCTCGTCGGCGCTGCCTTCCTCCCGACCGACGGCCAGGCCAATCCCTCCGACATCACCCAGGCGCTGGCAAAGGGCGCCCGCATGTCAGGCGTTTCGATCTTCGAGGATACCGAAGTCCTCGACCTTGAAATCGACAAAGGGAGAATTCGGGCCGTGATTACGGCGCAAGGGCGTATCGAATGCGAGCGCGTCGTCGTCTGTGCCGGCCAATGGACGCGCGCCTTCGCCGCCCGCTTCGGCGTCAACGTGCCGCTGGTCTCGGTCGAGCATCAATACATCATCACCGAATCCTTCGGCGTGCCCTCCAACCTGCCGACGCTGCGCGATCCCGATCGCCTGACGTACTACAAGGAAGAGGTCGGCGGCATCGTCATGGGCGGCTACGAGCCGAATCCCATTCCCTGGGCGAAAAACGGCATCCCCGACGGTTTCCACTACAGCCTTCTGGACAGCAATTTCGACCATTTCGAGCAGATCATGGAACAGGCGCTCGGCCGCGTTCCGGCGCTGGAGAATGTCGGCGTCAAGCAGCTGCTGAACGGCCCGGAAAGCTTCACGCCGGATGGCAACTTCATTCTCGGCGAAGCGCCGGAGCTGAAGAATTTCTTTGTCGGCGCCGGTTTCAACGCCTTCGGCATCGCCTCGGCCGGTGGCGCCGGCATGGCGCTTGCCGAATGGGTGACGAAGGGCGAGCCACCCTATGATCTCTGGCCGGTCGATATCCGCCGTTTCGGCCGGCCGCATTTCGATACCGACTGGGTCCGGACACGCACGCTCGAAGCCTACGGCAAACATTACACCATGGCCTGGCCGTTCGAGGAACATTCGAGCGGCCGCCCCTGCCGTAAATCGCCGCTCTATGACCGGCTGAAGGCGCAGGGCGCCTGTTTCGGCGAAAAGCTCGGCTGGGAACGGCCGAACTGGTTTGCCGATCTCTTCGCCAACGAGGAGCCGAAGGATATCTACAGCTACACCAGGCAGAACTGGTTCGACGCCGTCGGCCGCGAGCACAAGGCGGTGCGCGAGGCGGCCGTCATCTTCGACCAGACCTCCTTTGCCAAATTCGTGCTGAAGGGCAGGGATGCCGAGGCAGCGCTGTCCTGGATCGCCTCCAACGATGTCGCAAGGCCGGTGGGATCGCTCATCTACACGCAGATGCTGAACGACAAGGGCGGCATCGAATGCGACGTGACGGTCGCCCGCATCGCCGAGAACGAATATTACATCGTCACCGGTACCGGCTTCGCCACCCACGACTTCGACTGGATCGCACGCAATATCCCGGCGGAGATGCATGCCGAGCTGGTCGACGTCACATCCGCCTATTCCGTGCTGTCGCTGATGGGGCCGAATTCCCGCGCCGTGCTGGAAAAGGTGACGGGTAGCGACGTCTCGAATGCGGCCTTCCCCTTCGGCAAGGTCAGAACCATCGGCATTGCAGGCTGCCCGGTGCGGGCGCTGCGCATCACCTATGTCGGCGAACTCGGTTACGAGCTGCATATTCCCGTTGAATATGCGACCACGGTCTATGACGTGCTGATGGCCGCTGGCGGTGAGCTCGGCCTCGTCAATGCCGGCTATCGCGCCATCGAGAGCTGCCGCCTGGAAAAGGGTTATCGCGCCTGGGGGTCGGATATCGGTCCCGACCATACGCCTGTTGAAGCCGGTCTCGGTTGGGCGGTGAAGATGCGGAAGAGCATTGCCTTCCGCGGCCGTGAGGCGATCGAGCGGCAACTTTCGGGAGGCGTCAAGAAGCGCCTCGCCTGCTTCGTTCCCGAGGATGCCGATGCCGTACTGCTCGGCCGCGAAACGATCTATCGCGACGGCAAGCGCGTCGGCTGGCTGTCGAGCGGCGGCTTCGGTTATACGCTGGGCAAACCGATCGGCTACGGCTACGTCCGCAATCCCGACGGCGTGACCGAGGATTTCGTCCTCGCCGGCACCTACGAGCTTGACGTCGCGCGGGAACGCATCCCCTGCAAGGTCTCGCTGTCGCCGCTCTATGATCCGGATATGGCGCGGGTGAAGGCGTAGCGGCTGCCCACCTCCTAAAAGAGCGGCAGCCGGTCGTCCTGGATCAGGATCTCCAGCTTGTCAGCCACATCCTGCGTCCAGGCTCGGTGGCCTGTCAAAGCCGCCGGGAAAAGTCCGGGAAGGGTGAAGAGAGCCGCCGAGATCGCCAGGCCGGTGCGCGGGATATCGGCGATGAGAGCGGCGACTTCGCCAGCACGGGGGTCGCGCAATTCGTAGCGCTCGCCGTTGCCGTGCTCGCCGATCGCATAACGCATCCACGCGGCAACAGCGATCGCATAGGTCTCTGCCCTATCGCCATGCGCCAGCGCCTCGCTTGCCGGCTCCAGCAGCCGCTGCGGCAGTTTCTGCGTGCCGTCCATGGCGATCTGATAGGTGCGATGTGCGATCGCCTTGTTTGCAAAGCGCGCTATCAATTCGCTGGCATAGTCATCGAGATCTATGCCCGGCACCGGATCGAGCGTACGCGCGGCCGCATGCATGTGGCGGTAGGCAAGGGCCGCCAGGGCTGCATCGTCCATTACGTCGCGGATGAATTCATAGCCGCCGATATAACCGAGATAGGCGAGCAGCGAATGCGCGCCGTTCAGCATCCGCAGCTTCATTTTTTCGTAGGCCGAGACATCGGTGACCATCAGTGCGCCGGCCTTGTCCCAGGCCGGCCGGCCGTTGGCGAAATGATCCTCGATCACCCATTGCGTGAAAGGTTCGGTCTCGATCGCCGCCAGATCCTGCCGTCCGGTCAGCCGTTCGGCATCCTGGTAGGTCGCCTCGGTGCTGGCAGGCGTGATGCGATCGACCATAGTCGAAGGGAAGGGCACATTTTCCTCGATCCACTGACGAAGCGAAGGATCGACGCGTTCGGCAAAATCGAGAACCAGCCGTTTCAGAACGGCGCCGTTACTCGGAAGATTGTCGCAGCTGAGCGGCGTGAAAGGTGGAACGCCCTTGACCCGGCGCCGGGAAAGTCCCTCGACCAGATAGCCGATGACGCCGCGCGGCGCATGGCGGTTGGCAAGGTCGGCCGCCACATCGGCATGGTTGAGGTCGAGCCCTCCCGTCGCGGTATCCATGCCATAGGCCTTTTCCGTCACCGTCAGGCTGACGATGCGGATCGCGGGATCTTCCAGCCGATCGAGCAGTCCTGACGGATTACGGGTCGCCACATGCGCCCGCAGAATGGGACCAATCACCTGCGCCACCGTGCCCGACGTATCGCGGATCAGCATCGTATAGAGGCCGTCCTGTTCGTTCAGGTGATCGGCGACATCGGCCGTGCGCAGGCTCGCCACCTCGATACCCCAGTCTCCGCCCTCTGCGGCAAGTGCTGCATCCGTAAACGGCGCGAAATGCGCGCGGAAGAAGGCGCCTGGACCCAGATGCAGGATGCCGCTTTTCAGCCGGCTGCGGTCATAGGCGGGAAGCTTCGCCGTCGGGGCGAGGCCGGAAAGGGTCCGTAGTCGTTCGGTCACAGCTTGTAGGCCTTCTTTGCATTGCCATAGGAGAGCTCGCCTGCGACGATCTCGGCTTCTCGCTTGGAAATCCGGTGCTCGGCGACGAGCTGGGCAAGGAAGCGGCAGACTTCGCGGCGCCAGACGTCATGCCGGGCCGGGATCGATAGCAGCGCGCGCGTATCGTCGTTGAAACCCGCCATATTGGCAAAACCCGCCGTCTCGACGACCTGGTCGAGGTAACGGCGGATGCCGAGCGGGCTGTCGTGGAACCACCAGGGCGGGCCGATCATCAGGCAGGGCCAATGGCCGACCATCGGCGCCAGCTCGCGTGCATAGGTCGTCTCGTCGAGCGTGAAGAGCAGTACACGCAAACCTGGTGCGTGACCATATTTTGATAGCAGCGCATTCAAGCCGCCGACCCAGTCCGTGGGTGTGGGGATATCGGCGCCCATATTGGGGCCGCGGGCCGCAAAAAGTCCGCTGTCGGTATTGCGTCTCGAGCCGGCATGGATCTGCATCACCATGCCGTCCTCGGCCGAAAGTCCGGCCATCTCGGTCATCATCTGGCCGCGGAAGAGCTCGGCATCCTCGGCCGAAAGCGGACCCTTCAGCGCCTTGTCGAGCAGCGCCTGTTTTTCCGCAAGCGGCAGATCGGCGGTGAAGGCCGTGGGCACGCCGTGATCGGTCGCGGTGGCGCCGAACTGGCGGAAATAGGCACGCCGACGCCGATGCGCCTCGATCAGGCCGTCCCAGCGCGTGACCTCAGTGCCGGTGATCTCTCCGAACTTGATGAGATTGTCGCGGAAGCCGACGGCATCGGGATCGGTGACACTGTCCGGCCTGTAGGTGGTGCGCACCTTGCCGATCCAGCCGTCGGCCGCCAACTTCTGGTGATGCGCCAGCGGGTCGAGCGCCCCATCCGTGGTCGCGATCGTTTCGATGCCGAATCGCTGATGCAGCGCCCGCGGGTGGAATTCGGGAAGGGCAAGCTGGGCATTGATATGGTCGTAGAGCGCATCGGCATTGTCTGATGTCAGCGGCTCGGTGCAACCGAGCACGGCCGACATGGCGTGGTCGACCCAGAGGCTCGAAGGCGTCCCGCGGAAAAGATGATAATGCGCGGCAAAGGTCCGCCAGATCGCCCGTCCCGTTGCCACCGGTTTGCCGTCGAGCCGCGGAACGCCGAGCTCGTCCAAGGTGACGCCGACGCTGTGCAGCATGCGGAAGAGATAGTGATCGGGAATGACCAGCAGCGAGGCCGCGTCTTCGAAGGGTTTGTCGTCCGCAAACCAGGAGGGTTCGGTATGCCCGTGCGGGCTGACGATCGGAAGATTGCGCACCGTCTCGTAGAGGTCTCGCGCGATGGTCCGTGTTGCCGGATCAGCCGGAAAAAGCCGGTCCGGATGAAGAAAGCCGTTTTCTGCATCCATCAGTATTCCTCCCTGATGGATAACGGCCTACCCCACAACATCAGGCGCGGCAAGGTCTTTTAGTAACCAAACGGTACAGTTTTGCGCGTGGCCGCGCCGGGCATGGAAAGCATTGACGCGGCGGCCTATTTCCGCTTTGGGAGAACCATCTGTTCTGCCGGTTTCGGCAAAGGAGGATCGATGTCCGACGAGACGAACCGCATCACCAGGCTGGAAGAAACGCTGGCCCACCAGGCAAAGACGATCGAGGAGCTCTCCGATCAGCTCGCCGAGCAATGGAAGACGGTCGAGCAGATGCGCACCAAGCTCGATCGGCTGACTGAACGCTTCCTGTCGCTGGAGGAGCAGTCGCTGGACCCCCCCGGGATCACCCGACCGCCGCATTATTGATGGCACGCGGCCGAATGCCGCGTGCTTCTTGTACCGAGTGATGACGGATCAGACGCCGCCAATGCAGAGATATTTCATTTCCAGATAGTCGTCGGCGCCGTGCCGCGAGCCTTCGCGGCCGAGGCCGGATTGCTTGATACCGCCGAAGGGTGCCGTCTCGGATGACATCAGGCCGGTATTGATGCCGATCATCCCGTATTCCAGCGCTTCCGCCACCCGCCAGACCTTCTTCAGATCGCCGGCGTAGAAATAGGCGGCGAGGCCGAACTCCGTGTCGTTGGCTTGGTTGATGACATCCTCGACCGTGTCGAAACGAAAGAGCGGCGCCACCGGCCCGAAGGTCTCCTCGCGCGCCACCTTCATGCCGCGCGCAACGCCGGTCAGCACCGTCGGCGTGAAGAAGGTGCCGGCGCCGTCGATGCGCTTGCCGCCGGTCAGCACCTTGGCGCCCTTGGCAAGCGCGTCGCTGACATGGTCTTCCACCTTGGCAAGGCCTTGCGCGTCGATCAGCGGCCCGATGACGACACCCGGCTTGAAGCCGTCGCCGACCCACATCTCGGCGACCTTGGCGGCAAGCTTGGCGGCAAAGGCGTCATAGACGTTCGACTGGACATAGAGGCGGTTGGCACAGACGCAGGTCTGGCCGGCATTGCGGTATTTGGAGGCGATGGCACCTTCGACGGCAGCGTCCAGATCGGCATCGTCGAAGACGATGAAGGGCGCGTTGCCGCCGAGCTCCAGGCTCACCTTCTTGATCTGGTCGGCGCACTGCCGCATCAGGATACGGCCGACCTCCGTCGAACCGGTGAAGCTGATCTTGCGCACCTTTTCATTGCCGCAGAGCTCGCGGCCGATCGCCGGACCGTCGACCCCGACGATGACGTTGAAGACGCCGGCCGGAATGCCGGCCTGCTCGGCGAGCACGGCAAGCGCGATCGCCGTCAGCGGCGTCTGTTCGGCGGGCTTCGAGACCACGGTGCAGCCGACGGCAAGCGCCGGGGCGATCTTGCGGGTGATCATCGCCGCCGGGAAATTCCACGGCGTGATCGTGCCGACGACGCCGACCGGCTGCCGGATGACGATCATCCGCTTGTCGTCGGAAGGCGCGGGGATCGTCTCGCCGTAGATGCGCTTGGCTTCTTCTGCGTACCATTCGATATAGGCCGCGGCATAAAGGATCTCGCCGCGCGCTTCCGGGAACGGCTTGCCCATTTCGGCGGTCAGGATCGCGGCGAGTTCGTCGGCATTGGCAACCATCAGGTCGAACCATTTGCGCAGGATCGCGCTTCGCTCCTTGGCCGGACGGGCCGCCCAGGCCGGCTGGGCGGCATGGGCCGCATCGATTGCCGTCCGCGTCTCCGCCGCACCCATATCGGGCAGCGAGGCGAGCAGCTCGCCGGTTGCCGGGTTCAGCACGTCGAAAGTCTTCGTGGCATCGCCTGATGTCCAGACGCCGTCAATATAGCCGGCATCGCGCAGCAAGGGCGAGGAGAAGCGAACGTGCTTGGTCAGTGCGCTGGTGAAAGCCATGTCATATCCTCCTTGGGAGTGCGGCTGCCGGTTGCCGGCAGCCATTGAAATCCAGTTCGGGTGCGATCACTTGGCCGCGCTTGCTTGCAGCATGGAGGCCTCGAGAATATCGAGCGCTTCGCCGAAGATCTCGTCCTGGATGGTGATCGGCGCGAGGAAGCGGATGACGTTTCCGTGGACGCCGCAGGTGAGCAGGATCAGACCCTTGTCGAGCGCGATCAGCCGCACCCGGTTGGCAAATTCCGCACTCGGCAGTCCCGTCGTCCGGTCGTTGAATTCGACGGCGTTCATAAAGCCCGGTCCGCGGATTTCGACGATCTCGGGCACCGTCTCGCGCAATGATTCCAGCCGCTGCTTCAGCCGTCCGCCAAGCTGGTTGGCGCGGTTGCAGAGATCTTCGTCGGCAATGACGTCGAGCACGGCGTGGGCGGCGGCGATCCCGAGCGGATTGCCGCCATAGGTGCCGCCGAGCCCGCCCGGTCCCGGCGCATCCATGATCGCGGCGCGGCCGGTGACAGCGGCGAGCGGAAAGCCGCCGGCCAGGCTCTTTGCCATCGTCGTCAGGTCGGGCGCCACCTCGTGATGATCCATCGCGAACATCCTGCCGGTGCGGGCAAAACCGGTCTGCACCTCGTCGGCGATCAGCAGGATGCCGTGCTGGTCGCAGAGCTCGCGCAGCGCCTTCATGAAGGCGGCAGGTGCGGAGTAAAAACCGCCTTCGCCCTGTACCGGCTCGATGATGATGGCCGCGACGCGCTGCGGATCGACATCGGCGGCGAAGAGCTTCTTCAGCGCCGCCAGCGACTGATCGGCGGTGACGCCGTGCAGCTCGATCGGGAACGGAACGTGGAACACGTCGCCCGGCATCGCGCCGAAGCCGACCTTGTAGGGCACGACTTTGCCGGTCAGCGCCATGCCCATGAAGGTGCGGCCATGGAAGCCGCCGCCAAAGGCGATGACGGCCGAGCGGCCGGTTGCGGCACGCGCGATCTTGACGGCGTTCTCAACCGCTTCGGCGCCCGTCGTAACGAAAATCGTCTTCTTCTCGAAATCACCAGGCAGCAGCGCGTTCAGCCGTTCGGCAAGGTGCACGTAGCTTTCATAGGGCACCACCTGATGGCAGGTATGGGTGAAGCGGTCGAGCTGATCCTTGACCGCTGCGATGACCCGGGGGTGGCGGTGGCCGGTATTGAGAACGGCGATGCCGGCGGCGAAATCGATGTAACGGCGGCCCTCCTTGTCCCAGATCTCGGCATTCTCTGCACGATCCGCATAAATCTGGGTCGTCATGCCGACGCCGCGTGAAATAGCAGCATTCTTCCGATCCGTAAGGTTGATCGCGTTCATCGATGCGCTCCTGCGCTGAAAAGGGGCTTTAGAACTATCTTGCATAAGTTCTGCAAGATGTGTAGAAAGTTCCTACATTTTTCCTGCAATAAATCAAGCGGCTTTTTTTGCTTCAAACATCACGCTTTTTGATGAAGGTTCTGGGGCGATTGGAATCGGAGATAGTTTCGGATGAACGATAATGGGCCTGTACGCTACAAGGTGGCGGAAGCCGCGCGGCTGGCGGGCGTTTCGGCCTCGACGCTGCGTCTCTGGGAAAGCCAGGGTCTGGTGGTTCCCGGTCGTTCCGAAACCGGCCATCGGCAATACAGCGCCGACGATGTGGCGCGGCTGAAGCGCATCTCCTGGTATCGTGTCGAGCGCGGGCTCAATCCCGCGGCAATCCGCGAGGCGTTGGAGAGCGAGGAACCTTCCGCCGATGGCGCCGAGGCAAGCCAGGATACCGGCCTCGGCCGCAAGCTGCGCAGCCTGCGCCATGCGAGCGGCAAGACCCTCGATCAGGTGGCCGGCGTCATCGGCGTCACCTCGTCGACGCTCTCGACGCTGGAGCGCACTTCGCAGGGCGTCAGCTTCAAGACGCTGCACGATCTGGCAGAGTATTACGGCACCACCGTCTCCCGCCTCTCGGGTGAAGAAAGCGGGGAGGTACCGGTGCTGGTGCGCGCCGGCGAATGGCGCAAGTGGCCGGAAACGACGCCGGGTGTCGCGGTGCAGCTTCTCGCCGAAGGCCGCAGGATGATGGACTGCCATCGTTTCGTGCTGGCGCCCGGGGCTGCCAGCGAGGGCGCCTATCGCCACGAGGGCGAGGAATTCATGCATGTCTTGTCCGGCCGGCTCGAACTGGTGCTCGACGGCGATCAGTTCTTCGATCTCGGGCCTGGTGATTCACTTTATTTCGAAAGCCGCCGCGATCATTCCTGGCGCAACCGACACGATGGCGAAACCGTACTTCTCTGGATCAATACGCCGCCGACATTCTGATGCGGAGATTAAAAGAGCGAGAGTGTCCTATGTCCGTCCAAGAGGACGCACGGCGCTCTAGCAGCAGGAAAGCGGTTTCGCACTCTGCGCCTTTGCGCTATAGCGCTGCTGCACAATTCCTTAAGTCGGAATCGATTTGAGGATAAAATTATGCAGCCATTCAAAGTGCTACAGCGTCCTTTGCGGCTCTCGAAAAGACGCGCCGCGCTGTAGGGGATGCATTCGAACGAAAGATTGTCTCATGGCGGCCACCATACGTTATCACGAAGGCGATATTTCCGCGGCCGACGTAGCCCGCTACACCGGCGCGATTGCGATCGACACCGAAACGCTCGGCCTGGTGCCGCGCCGCGATCGGCTCTGCGTCGTCCAGCTTTCGCCGGGTGACGGCACCGCCGATATCATCCGCATCGCCGCCGGTCAGAAAGAGGCGCCCAATCTCGTCGCCCTGCTCGAAGACCCCACCCATCAGAAGATCTTTCATTACGGCCGCTTCGATATTGCCGTGCTCTTCCATACTTTCGGCGTCACGACGACCCCGGTTTTCTGCACCAAGATCGCCTCGCGCCTGATCCGGACCTATACGGATCGCCACGGCCTCAAGGACAATCTCAAGGAGATGCTCGACGTCGACGTCTCCAAGGCGCAGCAATCTTCCGATTGGGCGGCCGAGAGGCTGTCTCCGGCCCAGCTCGAATATGCCGCCTCCGATGTGCTTTATCTGCATGCGTTGCGCGATAAGCTGACGGAACGCCTGATCCGCGACGGCCGCTATGATCATGCGACGGCCTGCTTCGAATTCCTGCCGACCCGCGCCAAGCTCGACCTGCTCGGCTGGGAAGAGGCCGATATCTTCGCCCACAGCTGAGCGAATTGCCTTCATTCTGCGTTTGCTAGTAACCGGGCGGCAGACTTGTCTGCGGCCGTTAGCGATTCATTAACGCCTGTTTATTAACATTCCCGTTAATTTTTATGCATTTCGATGACGCCGGAACTGCGTCATGCGGATAGGAGGATCTGCTGGGATGCAAGGGGACCGGATGAGCGCGGTCCTTTTCTAGAGCCTGCTTTCATCGTCACTTTACGAAAGGAGCATGCCATGTTGACTCCCGTTCGTGCAGCGTCCAATGCAAGCTTTTCGTCCCAGGGTCAGACAGCGGCGATCGTCGCCAGTGGTCTCAGCCACTCGGTGATCGCCCCCGCGCCTGTCAACGCCGTCGAAGCCTCAGACCTCAATTCCGCCATTGCCGGCAAGCTCAATATTCTGCTCCTTGCGGCGCGCGAGCGCATGGTCGAAGCCCTTTTCGATGTCATCGATGCGGCAGGCCGCTCGATCTCGCTGGATCGTGGCGAGGACGAGAGCAATCTTGCCTTCGCCTCGCGGCTCGCCGATGCCATCCGGCGGCTGCCAACCGCCAGGATCGACGAGGTCGAGCGCCAGCTGACCGCGCAAGGCCACGGTCTGCCGCTGCGGACCATTGCCGAAGCTCTGAAAAACCCGACAGGCCCGGAAGCCGCCCGCATCGTCGCCTATCTGGAAATCGTTCGCTACAAGGATCGCGATCTCGCCGCCCGCGCCGTCGTGCGCTCCTATCGCCAGAACGACGCCTCGCCGATGCGCGCCGAAGCCCGCCCCGAAATCCAGCTGCCCGAAATCCGGCTGCATGAGGACAGCCTGCCTGCCGCCTTGCGCCAGCCGACGGACAAGCCCGTGCCGGCCGATTCGCTGATCGAGGCCGCAGCTCCGGCGACCGCCGAAGAAGCGGTCATCGCCGAAGCCGTGGAAACTGATGATCTGGAAACGCCGAAGGCTGAAAACCGGGCTCAATCCGCCCCAGCGACGGCAAGGGAGATCGCCCCGGAAAAATCTGCGCCGCAGGAGATCGAAGCCGAGCAACCCTTGCCGGCGGAAGCCACAGCGGCCGACGATACGCCGGAAACGCCGGAGCCGGCTGCCATTCAACCCCGTGCGATGTCGGAAAAGGTTGACCCTGTCATTCCCAGGAACTGGGCAGGAATTGCCGCCTCCATGACCGAAGAAGTCTCCGAAATGATCGCCACCATCATCCGCGAGCAGGACATCGAAACCGTGCTTGAGGATGTTCCCGTCGAGGCGGCAGTGGAGATCGATACAATCCTCGACGACGCCGTCATCAGCGATGCGACCGAAACCTTGACCAGGCAGCCGACCGAATTCACAGCACCCGATCCTCGCCAGTCCGCAGCGCTCCGTCCGTCGCAGATGGATATCGAGACCGCGGCTGCCCGTCAGCCGAAAGAAATCTCCGCGCAACCGCAGATGATGCCGGTTCCCGAGACGGTCGAGGCTTCCTATGTGCCGTTGGCGGCAAGGATGCCGGAGGGATTTGCCTATAGCCAGCTGCCCTACCAGTTCGCCAAGGATACACCGTCGAACGAGAAGGCAGGCGAAACGCACCACCAGCATCAGCACCACCGCGACGACGCGTCCGAGGATCAGCAGCAGGCGCAGTCCGGCGGCGAGGATGCCGAGCCCGACGCTGAAGAAACCGCCGCAACACCCGAGCGGCGGACGCCAAGGATGATCGACGCCGAACCTTCGGCCTATCAGCCAGGCCCTGCCGCCGATCCGGTCTATGCGCTCTATCAGCGCATGGTCGGCTGGGAATAGAGCAATTCCAGGCAAAGCGCGAAGCGGTTTTGCCGGGATTGCGTAAAACCAAGAGGATAGAGCGGCTCTGCGCTCCGTTAAAAGCTGAACCGCTCTAGCACTTTTCATTGCCTGAAAATGAAGAACCCGCCGGAGCGATCCGGCGGGTTCTTCAATTCAAAGGCGGATGCGAGGCTTATTCGCCGCCGCGGTTCTTCAGGGCTGCGCCGAGAATGTCGCCGAGCGAAGCGCCGCTGTCGGACGAACCGAACTGGGCAACGGCTTCCTTCTCTTCCGCAATCTCCAGAGCCTTGATGGACAGCATGATCTTGCGGTCCTTCTTGGAGAAGTTGGTGACGCGGGCGTCGAACACCTGGCCGACCGAGAAGCGCTCGGGGCGCTGTTCGTCGCGGTCGCGGGCGAGGTCGGCGCGACGGATGAAGGAAGTGATGTCCTCGTGGTTGACGAGCTTCACTTCGACACCGCCGTCATTGACCGCGATGACTTCGCAGGAAACGACTGCATTCTTGCGCAGGTCGCCAGAAGCAGCGGCGTCGCCGACTGCATCCTTGCCGAGCTGCTTGATGCCGAGCGAGATGCGTTCCTTCTCGACATCGACGTCGAGAACGACGGCCTTGACGACGTCACCCTTGTTGAACTCCTCGATGACCTGTTCGCCCGGACGGTTCCAGTCGAGGTCGGAGAGGTGCACCATGCCGTCGACGTCGCCGTCGAGACCGATGAACAGGCCGAACTCGGTCTTGTTCTTGACTTCGCCTTCGACTTCAGTGCCGGCCGGATGGCTGCGGGCGAATGCTGCCCACGGGTTTTCCAGCGTCTGCTTGAGGCCGAGCGAGATACGGCGCTTGGACGGATCGACTTCGAGAACGACGACTTCGACTTCCTGGCTCGTGGACAGGATCTTGCCGGGGTGAACGTTCTTCTTGGTCCAGGACATTTCCGAGATGTGGATCAGGCCTTCGATGCCCGGCTCCAGCTCGACGAATGCACCGTAGTCGGTGATATTCGTGACGGTACCGGAAATCTTCTTGCCTTCCGGATACTTGGCCTGGATGCCATCCCACGGATCGGACTCGAGCTGCTTCATGCCGAGCGAGATACGGTGGGTTTCCTGGTTGATGCGGATGATCTGAACCTTGACCTGCTGGCCGATGTTCAGGATTTCCGACGGATGGTTCACACGGCGCCATGCCATGTCGGTGACGTGCAGCAGGCCGTCGATGCCGCCGAGGTCAACGAACGCACCGTAATCGGTGATGTTCTTGACGACGCCGTCAACAACCTGGCCTTCTTCGAGGTTCTGAACGATTTCAGAACGCTGCTCGGCACGGGATTCTTCCAGAACCGTACGGCGCGAAACCACGATGTTGCCGCGGCGCTTGTCCATCTTGAGGATTTCGAAGGGCTGCGGGTTGTGCATCAGCGGGGTCACGTCGCGGATCGGACGAATGTCGACCTGAGAACGCGGCAGGAAGGCGATCGCACCGTCGAGGTCGACCGTGAAGCCGCCCTTGACCTGGTTGAAGATCACGCCTTCGACGCGCTCGCCAGCTTCGAACTTGGCTTCGAGCTTGACCCAGCTTTCTTCGCGGCGAGCCTTCTCGCGCGACAGAACGGCTTCGCCAAGCGCGTTTTCGATGCGCTCGACATAAACTTCGACTTCGTCGCCGACCTTCAACAGGCCGTCCTTGGCGCGCGCGCCGAATTCCTTGAGCGCGATGCGGCCTTCAACCTTCAGGCCGACGTCGACAACGGCGACGTCCTTCTCGATGCCCGTGACGATGCCCTTGGTGACATAGCCTTCGGCCAGGTCGTTCTTGGCAAAGGACTCTTCGAGAAGAGCCGCGAAATCCTCGCGGGAGGGGGTAGCTACTGACATAAAATCTCCTGCGTGTCCTGAAACGGAAGCGGACACGTATGCGCCGGTTGGTTTGCGTTGAACGGGCCTGAACCCAGTCCGCCCTCTCTTACGAAGGCAATCCGGCGCTTGGACGGAATTTCAGGCTTGCTGTATTAGAAGCGATCCATGCTCAGAGCACGCAAAATCGCTTGAATTTAGGCATTTCGGCTCAAGACCGCATCGATGATCGATTGAGCAGCTTGAAACGCGGCCTCTATACTCATTTCCGACGTATCAAGCAAGTGCGCATCATCAGCTGGTTTCAAAGGGCTGTCGGCCCGTCCCATGTCGCGTTCGTCGCGCCGCTTGACGTCCTCGAAGATCGCATCGAAATCCGCCGTCAGGCCTTTGCCGAGAATCTCGTCATAACGGCGTCTTGCGCGAACTTCCGGCGACGCCGTTACATAGAATTTCACCGCCGCATTCGGACAGACGACCGTGCCGATATCGCGCCCGTCGAGCACGGTTCCCGGCGCTTTCGTCGAATACCGCCGTTGCGCCTCGACCAGCGCCCGGCGCACCGCCGGCATGACGGCTATCTTCGAGGCGGCTTCGCCGATCTCATGTTTGGAAAGTATATCGCGATCCAATCCGGCGAGTTCAACCTCTCTTGCGATCTTTTCCGCCACCGCCTCGTCGTCGAGCGGCAGGCCGGCATCGAGCAGCGCCTTGGCCGTGGCGCGATAGGTCAGGCCGGTATCCAGATGATGGAAGCCGTATTGGTCGGCGATGCGGCGTGAAAGCGTGCCCTTGCCGGCCGCCGCCGGGCCATCGATGGCGATAATGAAGGTCTCGTTTGTCATGCGATTAATCCTGCGGCGGCGCGCCGAAACGGCGAATGAGTTTGTCTTCGCGGAATTGCCCCGGCTGGTAGATCATTCCGGCACCTCCTCGATCTTTGCTCCAAGGCCGGTCATCAGCTGCATGAATTCCGGAAAGCTGGTCGCGATCATCGCCGCGTCGTCGATCGTGACAGGATGTTCCGAGGCAAGCCCCATGACAAGGAAGCTCATGGCGATGCGATGGTCGAGATGTGTGCTGACCCTGCCGTCGGCAGCGTTACCGAGGCCCTTGCCGTCTGGCCGGCCGCGCACGACGAGAAAATCCTCGCCCTCGTCGCAGTCGACGCCATTGAGTTTCAGGCCATCGGCCACGGCGGAAAGACGGTCGGACTCCTTGACGCGCAGTTCCTCCAGACCCTTCATGACCGTCGCGCCCTCGGCGAAAGAGGCAGCGATGGCGAGGATAGGATATTCGTCGATCATCGACGGCGCCCGATCTTCGGGAACTGTGACGCCCTTGAGCTCGGAATGGCGCACGCGCAGATCCGCCACGTCCTCGCCGCCGGCAAGACGCGCATGCGCCACCTGGATATCGGCCCCCATCTCCTGCAACGTCAGGATCAGCCCGGTGCGGGTCGGGTTCATCAGCACGTTGACGATGGTGATGTCGGAGCCGGGGACAAGCAGCGCTGCAACCAGCGGGAAGGCGGTGGAGGAGGGATCGCCGGGGACGTCGATCACCTGGCCCGTCAGCTTGCCGCGGCCTTCGAGCCGGATCGTGCGGACGCCGTCCTCGTCGGTCTCGACGGAAAGGGCGGCGCCGAAACCCTGCAGCATCTTTTCGGTATGGTCGCGCGTCATCACCGGCTCGATGACCGTGGTGACACCTGGCGTATTGAGGCCGGCAAGCAGCACGGCCGATTTCACCTGGGCGGACGCCATCGGCACCCGATAGCGGATCGGGCTCGGCGTTCCCGGGCCTCTGAGCGTCACCGGCAGCCTGTCGCCTTCGGAGGCGCTGACCTGCACGCCCATTTCGCGCAGCGGAGCGAGCACACGGCCCATCGGCCGTTTCGAAAGCGAGGCGTCGCCGATGAAGGTGGAGCGAAAATCGTAGGTGCCGACGAGGCCCATGGTCAGCCGTACGCCGGTGCCGGCATTGCCGAAGTCGAGCGGCGCGTCAGGCGCAAGCAGCGCACCGTTGCCGGTGCCCTCGATCACCCACTGCGTGCCCTCTTTGCGAATTCGGGCGCCCATCGCCTGCATCGCCCGGCCGGTATTGATCACGTCCTCGCCTTCGAGCAGGCCGGTGATCCCGGTTTCGCCGGAAGCAAGCCCGCCGAACATGAAGGAACGATGCGAGATCGACTTATCGCCCGGAATACGGACGCTGCCCGCAAGACCGGCGGATTTGCGGGCGGTGGCGGGCCTGGGTGCAGAACCGTGCAGCATGCGTAATCCTTTGCAAACGCAGTCAATTTTTGCCGCAAGACAGGCTGGGACGGTCGCAACTCCCGCCCGCTTCTGCAGCTGTTGCGGCTCGTTAACATAAACGTGCCGGGCGGTCATCCGCCGGCTTGCCAAATACCCCGCGCCCGGATCGCAAAGTTTGGCTTTGACATGGGAAGCCACAGCGATTAAGGGGACCGGCTTATAAATTCCGATGGAACGCCGGCTTGATCGGCATTTGCCGAATCTCGCATTCGGTCATTCACACGAGGCTTATAGTGGCGAAAGCGGAACTTGGAACCAAGCGTACCGATCCGGAAACCGGCAAGAAGTTTTATGATCTGAACCGGGATCCGATCGTCTCTCCCTATACCGGCAAGTCCTACCCTCTCTCCTTCTTCGAAGAAACCTCGGCGATCGCCGAGGTTGCCGAGGAGGACGAGGTCGCGGAAGTCGATACTGAAAACACCGAAGTCGAACTGGTTTCGCTGGAAGATGCCGATGAAGCCGCCGGCGGCGACGACATCCCCGATATCGGCGATGACGATGTCGAAATCGAAGGCGATGACGACGACGATACCTTCCTCACACCCGACGAAGATGACGATGATGACGACATGAGCGATATCATCGGCGTGACCGGCGACGACGACGAAGTTTGAGACCGCATTTCGGCCCGGCGAGGAAAAAATTCTCCGGGCCGCATTTTTTTAGGCTTGCTATCTCCGGAATCCGGAAGTAATAAGCCGCCACTCCGAAGGCGCACGCCTGAGGAGCATCCCAGGACCGGCCCTGAGCCGGACCACCTTGATGGGGCTATAGCTCAGCTGGGAGAGCGCTTGCATGGCATGCAAGAGGTCAGCGGTTCGATCCCGCTTAGCTCCACCAGCCTACGCTCTTCGAGCTTCGGCTCGACAAGCCGGGAGGCTTGACGTGACGAGGGCGAGAAGGAAGCGGAGGCTGCCGCGCCGAAGTTGCGGAGCAACGTAGGCGGGCTATGATCCTTCCATGAAGTATGTCTACATTCTCCATAGTGCCGAATTTCCGGATCGCTATTACGTTGGCGTGACCTGAAGGTGCGTCTGGCAAAGCACAACGCCGGCGAGGTTTCTCATACCTCGAAATACCTCCCTTGGTCGCTCAAGACCTATCTCGCTTTCTCCGACGAAGCGCAGGCCTTTGCTTTCGAGAAATATCTGAAGTCGGCTTCAGGCAGAGCTTTCGCAAAGAAAAGACTCTAGTCGCCCCTTCAATTCCGGTAGGACGCTTCCACAGCCGCCGGCGCTTCACGTTTACATCTCGACGTTTGGGAGTTTATCTTTGGTCATTTGATCTCCGTAAGATTCCAATCAGACAATTGCAACGCCGACCACTGGGGCGCGCGTTAGATTGACCGTAAACGCTCCCTTCGGATCGCCTTTGCCAATTCCTCAATGAGAGCATGTATGTTGGTTGCCGCAATCTCAGCGATTCGGCTCCAGGACCCTCACCCAATGACCAGAACAAGACGCCGTCGCATCATTCGGACCCGACGAACCCTGACCGGGCTCGCCCTTGTCGGCTCGATCTCGTTTCTGGCCGGCATGACCGATGCGACCGGTCTTCTGCTGACCGGCGATTTCGTCTCGTTCATGACGGGCAACACGACGCGGGCCGCACTGGCCTTGAGCGAGGGCAATCTTTATCACGCCGCGGTCCTGATCTCGGCCATCGTCATTTTCGTGCTCGGCAATGCGGCTGGCGTCGTCATCTCCCACGTCTCGCAACGCCGCATTTTCGTGGTGCTTGGCTGCGTCGGGCTGGTTCTGGCGCTCGCCTCGATGATGACGGTGCAGAACATGCTGTTCGTGCGGTTCTACATGATCGTTTTTTCCATGGGCATGGTGAACGCCGCCGTCGAGCATATAGAAGGCCTGCCGATCGGGCTGACCTATGTGACCGGCGCCCTGTCGCGTTTCGGCCGCGGCATCGGCCGCTGGATCATCGGCGATCGTCGTGTCGAATGGACGATCCAGATCGTGCCCTGGGGCGGCATGGTGCTCGGCGCGATCGCCGGCGCCGTCCTGACACGGCTAACGGGCGCACACGCGTTGTGGCTGGTCTCACTCTTCGCCATGGTGCTTGCACTTGCCGCCATGCTCATCCCGCGGCCGCTTCAGCGCCGCTTCAATCAGAAGGTCGCACCGAGCGGATCGGCCATCACGCGCGCGAAATAAAACCGTCGCATTCCTGTCACCGTCGAATCGGATAGGAAGGATCGCCGCCAATCCTCAAGGAGTGGGTCTTGTTCCTGATTTCGAAGCTTGTCTGGATTTTCGCTCAGCCGCTGTCGCTGGCATTCTTCCTCGTCTTCCTTGCCCTGCTTGCCGGCCTTCTGCGCTGGCGTATCTTAACTATCCTCGGCGCAGCCGGTTCGGCCCTCATCCTCTTCGTTACGCTCTACACCACGGCCGGCAACCTGTTGATGCAGGGTCTCGAGCAGCGCTTCGCAAAGCCCGCCGCCGATCCCGATAGCCTGCAATGCATGATCGTGCTCGGCGGCGCCTTCGAAAATGAGGTGAACACGGCGCGCCACGGCATAGAATTCAATGGTGGAGCCGATCGCTTCATCGAAGCCCTGCGGCTGGCGCAGAAATTTCCGCAGTCGCGCATTCTGGTGTCGGGCGGCGACGGCTCCATTTCGGGCGTCTATGAAGGTGATGCGGCGGCGTCCGAGCGTTTCTTCCCGCTCTTCGGCGTCGGCAGGGATCGCCTGATCGAGGAGAGGCAATCGCGCACGACCTTCGAAAACGCCGTCAACACCAAGGAGTTCCTGGCAAGCCAGGGGCTTTCCAATTGCCTGCTGATCACCTCGGGTTTCCATATACCGCGCTCCGTCGGCATCTTCCGCAAGCTCGGCATCGATATCGTGCCCTGGCCGACCGATTATCGCACCGACGGCCAGGTAAGGCCGGGGTTGGATTTTACCCAGCCGAACCTCAATGCGCAGAACATGGCGACGGCGATCCGCGAATGGTACGGCATGGTCGGCTATTATCTCGCCGGCCGCACGTCGGAGCTCTTTCCAGGCTAAGGTTTACTTCTTCGAGATGGTGACGAATTTCGTGCCGCGGACGCGTGCCGTCACGGTGCAGGGATCACCTTCGGTGCGGTCGCAGAAGCGCGGATGCATCTTCATCGCCAGCACCATGTTGCCGAAGCGCTGGACGAAATCGTAGCCATAGATCTGTGCGGTCGCGATCATGAAATAACCGCCTTCGGCAACCTGAAGGTAGAAATTATAGGTGCAGCCGTCGTCATTGCATTGCGGCCCCTTCTGCCCGTCGCAGGTCAGCTGGCCCTCGTTGACCACCGCGTCGATCAGGCCATCATTGTTGATGTCCTGCCGGATGATGAAACCGTCGGCAAACTCGGCCGTCTTGCACTGCTCCTGGAAATGTTTCTTCTCGTAGATCTCAGGATCGGAGATCAGCGATTGCTGACTGAGGGCGACAGCCGGCATGGCAAGCAGCAGGACGATATTCAGAACGGCGAGCACCAGCGTTTTCACGGCTTTCCTCTTTGGATAAGGGCTCCTAATGCATGTCGCCCAAAACTGTGCAGCGGTTTTGGGACAACGACATGCATTAAATCAAAGACTTCAGCTTTATGGCCGCGCCGCCTTGCGCCGCCCTTGCCACCGTGATTGATTCCGCAAAACTTCCGCCGGTTCCGGGGCTCGCATGTCTCTGCTCGTCTATCTCGATTATGCCGGTATTGCGCTGTTTGCCGCAACAGGCGCACTTGCCGCCTCGCGCAAGCAATTGGACCTGATCGGTTTTTTGTTTTTCGCCATGGTGACGGGAACCGGCGGCGGCACCGTGCGCGATATCGTGCTCGGCCGCGTGCCGGTCTTCTGGGTGCTGAACCCCGCCTATATCCTCGTTTGCTGCATCGTGGGCGTCATCGTTTTCTTCACCGCCCACCTGCTGGAATCGCGCTATCGCCTGCTGATCTGGCTGGATGCGATCGGCCTTGCCGCCTATTGCGTGATCGGTGCCGCCAAGGGCCTCGCCGCCACCGGTTCGCCGACAATTGCGATCGTCACCGGTACGCTGACGGCGACCTTCGGCGGCATATTGCGCGATCTGATGGCAAACGAGCCTTCGGTGCTGTTGAGGCCGGAAATCTACGTGACCGCGGCCCTCATCGGCGCCAGCGTGTTCACGCTCGCCAATGCGCTTGGAATGCAGCTCTATCTGGCGTCTGCCTGCGGCGTCGTGGCGGCCTTTGGGGTGCGCGGTGGCGCCCTGTGGTTCGGCTGGACCTTCCCGACCTACAGGCACAAGCCCGGCCGGCATCCCGACGATATCATGTGAAGCCTAATGCATGTCGCCCAAAAGTGCGCAGCGGTTTTGGGACAACGACATGCATAAAAACAAAGATCTAAAGGGCGTCGCATGACGCCGATTCGGCGCAACGCTTTAGAGGCGTCGTCAGCCCTGCTTCGCCCGCAGGCGGATCACCACGTCGACATGGGCGATCTCCATGCCTTCAGGCGGTTCCGGCAGATTGGCGATCGTCAGGTTGCTGACGGGAATGTCGAGCACCTCGTTCTCGCCTTCGACGAAGAAATGGTGATGGTCGGAAACATTGGTGTCGAAATAGGTCTTGGCGCTCTCGACGGCGAGAACGCGGATGAGACCGGCTTCCGTGAACTGATGCAGCGTGTTGTAGACGGTTGCCAAGGACACCGGCACGCCGGCGGCAACCGCCTCCTCATGCAGTTCCTCGACGGTCAAATGCCGGTCGCCCTTGGCAAACAGGAGGTCGCCGAGCGCGACGCGCTGGCGGGTGGGGCGCAGGCCTGCACCGCGCAGCCTTACCTCTATTGCGATCGGGAATGCACCCGTCATCAAAACCAACTCCGGTTATTCTGGCATAAAGCAATCATGTTTCTTTAAGCGGTATAACTTTTGCATCGGAGCCTTTCAATAGTTCAATGGAGACGGGAGCCTGATAAACGCGGCAAAAACGGGCTTTTGACGCAAATAGGTCTGGTCCCAGCCCTAGCCTTCCTGTATGCGACCACCAAATAATGGCGCAAGCCTGGTCCGGGGCGATGAATGAAGCTGCCTTGCTTGTGCTTCATTTTCTGAAGAACTTGGACTACACGTTCACATCCATCGGCTTGATGCGGGGGGAAAAGAAACTTTATGACGACCAGACAGTCCAGCTTCTCGTATGAAGAACTCATCGCTTGCGCACATGGCGAGCTGTTCGGCCCCGGCAATGCGCAGCTGCCCCTGCCGCCCATGCTGATGGTTCACCGCATCACGGAGATTTCCGAAACGGGCGGCACCTTCGATAAGGGTTACCTCAGGGCGGCATACGACGTACGCCCGGACGACTGGTATTTTCCCTGCCATTTCGAAGGCAATCCGATCATGCCGGGCTGCCTCGGTCTCGACGGCATGTGGCAGCTGACCGGTTTCTTTCTGGGTTGGCTCGGCGAAGAAGGCCGCGGCATGGCGCTTTCGACCGGCGAAGTGAAATTCAAGGGCATGGTCCGGCCACAGACGAAGCTGATCGAATATGGCATCGACTTCAAGCGTGTCATGCGCGGCCGTCTGGTCCTCGGCACCGCCGACGGCTGGCTAAAGGCGGACGGCGAGACCATATATCAGGCGGCCGACCTTCGCGTCGGTCTATCGAAAGACAAGACGGCCTGAAACCGCATTTCGAGCGGCTGACGAAAACAACAAAGGTTTGATCAGATGAGACGGGTAGTTGTCACAGGTCTGGGTGTCGTGTCCTCGATCGGAAACGACGCGGCCGAAGTCACCGAATCCTTGCGGCAGGCAAAGTCGGGTATCTCCTTTTCGAGCGATTTCGCCGAACATGGATTCAAATGCCAGGTCTGGGGCAGTCCGAAGCTCGGTTCGGCGGAACTTGCCGAACTGGTCGACCGCCGCGCCATGCGTTTCCTGTCGCAGGGCGGCGCCTGGAACCATGTGGCCATGAAACAGGCACTTGCCGATTCCGGCCTGGAAGAGAAAGACTACGCTCAGAATGAGCGTACCGGCATCATCATGGGCTCCGGCGGTCCGTCCACCCGCACCCTGATCGAAGCTGCCGAGATCACCATAAGAAACAACAGCCCGAAGCGCATCGGCCCGTTCGCCGTGCCGAAGGCGATGTCCTCGACGGCATCGGCCACCCTCGCCACCTGGTTCAAGATCCACGGCGTCAATTATTCGATCTCGTCGGCTTGCTCGACCTCGGCGCATTGCATCGGCAATGCCACCGAAATGATCCAGTGGGGCAAGCAGGACGTGATGTTCGCCGGCGGCCACGAAGATCTCGACTGGACGATGTCCAACCTCTTCGACGCCATGGGCGCCATGTCCTCCAAATATAACGACACGCCGGACAGCGCCTCGCGCGCCTATGACGTCAACCGCGACGGTTTCGTCATTGCCGGCGGCGCCGGCGTGCTGGTGCTCGAGGAGCTGGAGCGCGCCAAGGCCCGCGGTGCCAAGATCTACGCCGAAATCGTCGGCTACGGCGCAACCTCGGACGGCTACGACATGGTCGCCCCGTCGGGCGAAGGCGCTATCCGCTGCATGCGCCAGGCGCTCGCCACCGTCAAAGGCGATGTCGACTACGTCAACACCCACGGTACGTCGACGCCGGTCGGCGACAGCAAGGAAATCGGCGCCATCCGCGAAGTATTCGGCTCGAAGATCCCCCATATCCAGTCGACCAAGTCGCTGACCGGCCATTCGCTTGGCGCTGCCGGTGTGCAGGAATCGATCTATTCCCTGCTGATGATGCAGCAAGGCTTCATCGGCGAAAGCGCCCATATCACCGAGCTCGATCCCGAATTCGAAGGCGTGCCGATCGTGCGCAAGCGTATCGACGACGCCAAGATCGACATTGCCCTCTCCAATTCCTTCGGCTTCGGCGGCACCAACGCCACGCTCGTCTTCCAGCGCTATAACGGATAATAATAATATGACGGGAATCATGCAGGGTAAGCGCGGGCTCGTCATGGGCGTCGCCAACAACCACTCGATCGCCTGGGGAATTTCAAAAGCTCTCGCCGCACAGGGTGCGGAACTCGCCTTCACCTATCAGGGCGATGCGCTTGGCAAGCGTGTCAGGCCGCTTGCTGCCGAGGCCAATTCGGATTTCGTGCTGCCCTGCGACGTCGAGGACATCGCCTCTGTCGATGCCGTGGTCAACGCGATAAGCGAGCGCTGGGGCAAGCTCGATTTCATCGTCCATGCCATCGGCTTTTCCGACAAGAACGAGCTGAAGGGTCTCTACGCCGATACGACGCGTGAGAATTTCAGCCGCACCATGGTCATTTCCTGTTTCTCCTTCACCGAGATCGCCAAGCGCTGCGCTCCGTTGATGGAAGATGGCGGTGCGATGCTGACGCTGACCTATAATGGCTCGACGCGCGTCATCCCGAACTACAACGTCATGGGGGTCGCCAAGGCAGCGCTCGAGGCTTCGGTGCGCTATCTCGCCGCCGATTACGGCCCGCGCGGCATCCGCGTCAATGCCATTTCCGCCGGCCCGATCCGCACGCTTGCCGGCGCCGGCATCTCCGATGCGCGCGCGATCCTCTCCTGGAACCAGCGCAATGCGCCGCTGCGCAAGACCGTGACCATCGATCAGGTCGGCAGCTCGGCTCTCTACCTGCTCTCCGACCTTTCCTCCGGCGTCACCGGCGAAATCCACTTCGTCGACGCCGGCTTCAACGTCACCTCCATGCCGACGCTGGAAACGCTGCGCAGGGCGGACGTCGAGTAAACGGCTACCCCATTTGAAACTTAAAGGCCGTGCGCAGATGATGCACACGGCCTTTTTGTTGTTCGATGATAGGATCAGCGTCGAAGCCGCTTGAGCCTATTTCTTCGCCCAGAGAACCTTGAACCGGGCGTTGCGGCAAGTTTCGCCGCTTTCCCTGAAATTCGCCGCCAGAACCAGCTCGTAAGGCAGGCCGCGATTGGCGACGAGCATCAGGCGGCCGCCACCGCGAAGGGCGGATGCGGCAGTCTTGATCATTGCCTGGCCGAGCGCCGGATCGGCCGCGTGTCCCTCATGGAAGGGCGGGTTCATGATGACGAGATCGTATTTATCCTTGACCTGCTCACCCGCCAGATCGTGCCAGAAGAAGCGCACAGGCGCGTTCGGGCAGTTCTTAGCCAGATTATCCCTGGCAGCCTCCAGAGCCGCGTGATCGGCCTCGTAGAGGTCGAGGCGCGTCAGTCCACGCGACTTCCGCGCCATCTCGACGGAGAGATAGCCCCATCCGGCGCCGAAATCCGCAACGTCGCCGGTGAAATCCTCAGGCAGGCGCGAGGCGAGCAACTCCGATCCGGCATCGATGCGGTCATGCGAGAACATGCCGGCGGTTGCATTGAAACGGCCGTCGACGCGGACCGGCGCCTTTGCCAGCTTGGAGATAATCTCGTCTGCATCCGCCGGCCGGCCGAACCAGAAGGCGACGCCGTGATATTTCGGCATATGGTCGACGGCGAGATTGAAACCTTCCATCCGCTTGCGCAGCGGTTGGACACCGTCTTCCTTGGCGCCGGCAACGACGATCAGGCCGCCGAGCCGCGTACGGGCGATCGCAGCGGCAAGATTGGCCTCGTTCTCGCCCTTATGCTTGGTGCAGAGCACCAGAGCCGCATCGTAGTCCTCGCCGTCGATCTCCGGCTTCGCTTCGATCCGCTGCGCCAGCAGCTGCCGATAGAGCGGCCGGAAGCCCTGGACGGCGCTGAGCGAGGCGGCAAAGCCTTCCGGCAGCGCAAAGCCTGCCTCGGCGCCGAGGAAGAGCACGCGCTCGCCCTCGCCGGGCGCTGCGACTGTGCCGCTGGCAAAGGGATGGAACAGGGTCTTCAGCGTCTCGCTGCTCATGGTCTCGTCTCGTCTTCTCATACAAAAAAGGGCGCGGAAGCATTCCCGCGCCCGATAGCAAATTTGGAAGGCGGCTTATTCGGCCGCTTCTTCCTTCTTCTTCTCGTTCGGGATTTCCTGGCCGGTGGCCTGGTCGACGACCTTCATCGACAGGCGAACCTTGCCGCGTTCGTCGAAACCGAGCAGCTTGACCCAGACCTTGTCGCCTTCCTTGACGACGTCCTGGGTCTTGGCAACACGCTCGGAAGCGAGCTGCGAGATGTGGACGAGGCCGTCACGGGCGCCGAAGAAGTTGACGAAGGCGCCGAAGTCGGCGGTCTTCACGACCGTGCCTTCGTAGACCTGGCCGATTTCAGGTTCGGCAACGATCGAGTGGATCCACTTGCGGGCCGCTTCGATCTCCTTGCCGGAGGAGGAAGCGATTTTGACGGTGCCGTCATCCTCGATGTTGATCTTCGCGCCGGTCTTTTCGACGATTTCGCGAATGACCTTGCCGCCGGAGCCGATGACTTCACGGATCTTGTCGACCGGGATGTTCATGACTTCGATGCGCGGAGCGAATTCGCCGAGCTGGCCGCGGCTTTCGGTGATGGCCTTGGACATTTCACCGAGGATGTGGACGCGACCGCCCTGGGCCTGGCCAAGGGCGACCTTCATGATCTCTTCGGTGATACCGGTGATCTTGATGTCCATCTGCAGCGAGGTGATGCCGTCGGCGGTACCGGCGACCTTGAAGTCCATATCGCCGAGGTGGTCTTCGTCACCGAGAATGTCGGACAGGACAGCGAAGCGATCGCCTTCCAGGATCAGACCCATGGCGATACCGGCAACCGGCTTTGCCAGCGGAACGCCGGCGTCCATCAGAGCGAGCGAGGTACCGCAGACGGTCGCCATCGAGGACGAGCCATTCGACTCGGTGATCTCGGAGACGACGCGCAGCGTGTAGGGGAACTGCTCAGGCGTCGGCAGCATCGGACGGATCGCGCGCCATGCGAGCTTGCCGTGGCCGATTTCGCGGCGACCCGGGGAGCCCATGCGGCCGGTCTCGCCAACCGAGTAGGGAGGGAAGTTGTAATGGAGCAGGAAGCGCTCCTTGTACATGCCCGTCAGGCTGTCGACATACTGCTCGTCTTCGCCGGTGCCGAGGGTGGCAACGACGATCGCCTGGGTTTCGCCGCGGGTGAACAGCGCCGAACCATGGGTGCGCGGCAGAAGACCGACTTCCGAAACGATCGGACGAACGGTTTCGAGGTTGCGGCCGTCGATGCGGCTCTTGGTGTCGAGGATGTTCCAGCGGACGATCTTCGCCTGCAGATGCTTGAAGATCGCGCCGACTTCTTCGGGTGTGTACCGGGCTTCACCTTCCTCGGGGAGGAAGTGCGCCTTCACCTTCGCCTTGACGGCGTCGACGGCGGCGTAGCGATCGGCCTTCTGGGTGATCTTGTAGGCTTCGCGAAGTTCACCTTCGGCAAGGCCGAGCATTTCGGTTTCGAGAGCGGAGTAGTCTGCCGGCTGGAAGTCGCGCGGCTCCTTGGCGGCCACTTCGGCGAGCTTGATGATCGCGTCGAGAACCGGCTGGAAGCCCCTGTGGCCGAACATGACGGCGCCGAGCATGACGTCTTCGTTAAGTTCCTTGGCTTCGGATTCCACCATCAGCACGGCGTCGTAGGTGCCGGCGACGACGAGGTCGAGGCTCGATTCGTCCATCTCGTCGAGATGTGGGTTGAGAACGTATTCGCCGTTGATATAGCCGACGCGCGCACCGCCGACCGGGCCCATGAAGGGAACGCCGGAGAGCGTCAGCGCTGCGGAGGTAGCGACCATCGACAAGATGTCCGGATCGTTTTCGAGGTCATGCTGGATAACGGTAACGACAACCTGCGTGTCGTTCTTGTAGCCCTCAGGGAAGAGCGGGCGGATCGGGCGGTCGATCAGGCGGGAAACCAGGGTTTCCTTTTCGCTCGGACGGCCTTCGCGCTTGAAATAGCCGCCGGGGATCTTGCCGGCTGCGTAGGTCTTTTCCTGGTAGTTGACGGTGAGCGGAAAGAAGTCCTGGCCGGCCTTCGGCGCCTTGGCCGAGACGACGGTGGCGAGAACGACGGTTTCGCCGTAGGTGGCGAGAACGGCGCCGTCGGCCTGACGGGCGATCTTGCCGGTTTCGAGTTTCAGCGGGCGGCCGGCCCACTCGATTTCCACTGTGTGTGTATCAAACATGTCTTGTCCTTCAATGCGGGAGCACGCGCTATCGCCGATATCAAGGCGCAGCGCACAGTCGACCGCAATCAATGTGACGTATCACGGGCAAGACAACGGGAGGCTTTTCATCCTCGGTTTCCTCAGGCGTTCATGAGAAACCGGGCCAAAGCTCATTGACAAGCCTTGGCCGAAAGCATCCGGCAATCCTGCCCCATGACAGGTCAACGGTTGGTTTGGCAGAACCGGCCCATCCGGGTCTGCCGGTCTTTCCACCGCTAAAAGATAGGGCGCGGCTGGAACATTTCATCGGGAGACGTGTCCCGAAACAGATCCGGCGGGCGCTCGGAAAGCGCCCGCCGGACAATCTTAGCGGCGGATACCCAGGCTGGTGATCAGCTTGGAATAGCGGCCTTCATCCTTCTTCTTGAGATAATCAAGAAGCGAGCGGCGGCTCGAAACCATCGTCAACAGGCCACGGCGGGAATGGTTATCCTTCTTGTGGTCCTTGAAGTGTTCGGTCAGGTTGTTGATGCGTTCGGTCAGGATCGCGACCTGGACTTCCGGAGAACCGGTATCGCCTTCAACGGTCGCATATTCCTTGATCAGCGCAGACTTGCGCTCAGCAGTGATCGACATCGGGTGATCCTTTCTAAGAGGAGGAGATAAAGTCGCCAAAAGCCGGGATGTCGTCCAGCTTTGGCCGTGAATGCGAGCAGGCAAACCTGACGCTGGCGCTGCCTATAAACCAAATAAGCAGCGATGGAAAGAGGGGAGCGCCCGCAGCGGTTTTCAGCGGCCCGCCATGGCGTCCCGGATCATCGCATCGTAACCCGCGGGATCCTGCAGCATGGCGAAATGGCTGGCATCTTTCAGGATCACCAGCTTGGCGCCCGGAATGTCTTTCGCCATCATCTCCGTATGGTCGAGCTTGACGGCTTCATCGTGATCGCCGATCGCAAGCGTGACCGGAACCGATATCTTCGCAAGCTCGGCGGCTGTCCAGGCTGGCTGAGTGGCCCACATCTCGAACATCTGCCTGGAGAAGGCTTGGTATTCGGTGGGTGTCGGCGAAAGCTTTCTATATTGGTCGCCGGCTACCTCGATGTAGTGGCTGAAGGTCTTGTTCTCCAAAACGTCGTTCTTAACGCCGTCCGTCGTGACGTTGGCCGCCTGGGCGATGACACGTGTCAGCTTCTCCGGATGTTTCATCGCCATGTCGATGCCGATGATGCCACCGTCCGACCAGCCCACCAGCGTCACCTTTTCGATCTTCAAATAGTCGAGTAGGGCGACGCAATCCGAGGTCATCAGATCGTAGCCGAAAGGCTGCCCGCTGCGTGTCGAACGGCCATGACCGCGGCTGTCGGCGACGATGACCCGATGATCCCTCGCAAAATCGGCGACCTGGTGACCCCAGACCTCGGCATTTCCAAGACCGCCATGGATGAACAGGATGGGGTCGCCTTCGCCGTATTCGGCGTAGTACATCTTGATGTCGTTCACCTCGGCCATGCCGCTCGTCTTTGCCGCCGGCATCGAAGGAAAGGCCGGAAGCTCGGCCCAGCGCTCGGCAGATCGAGCGCCGGCGGCGGCGAGAAACATCGAAAAGAATGTCAGAATTCCGATAGCAGTGCCGCGCATGATCTTTCCCTCTGTCGGGCCCCCATGGACCCTCGGGCCGCTATGGCGGTCCGACAGGGAAGATATCGCATCGCGACCGGCTGACAATCGCTGTCGTTGTCAGAAAGCCAGATAGGCTCAGGCGAAAACCCGTTTCGGGCGAAACTCGCCCTGGCCGATCTCGCCGATCGCGATCAGCTTGCCGCGGGCCGTCGCATAGGCTTCGCTTTCGGCAACCGGCGCATCGCGGCCACGCACCAGGATCGGGTTGCCCATCTTCAACCGGTGCGCCTGGTCGTCATTGATGACGAGATGGGGCAGGGAGGATAGCGCTTCGCAGGTGTTGATCAGCAGCGCGTCGAGGGCCGCCAGGCGCTCGTCCATATCCTCGATTGCCTCCAGTGCCACGAGATCCGCGAGCGGCACCATGGCCTCTTCCGCGAAAGGCGCGACGAAGGTGCGCCGCAGCCCGGACACATGGCCGTAGCAGCCGAGCTCGCGGCCGAAATCGCGCGCCAGCGCCCTGACATAAGTACCCTTGCCGCATTCCACTTCGAAATGCGCGCTATCGGCGTCCGGGCAGGCGAGCAAGGTCAGCCGGAAAATATCGACCTCGCGCGAGGGGATTTCGACGGTTTCGCCTTCACGCGCCAGATCATAGGCGCGTTCACCCGCGATCTTGATAGCGGAAAACTGCGGCGGCACCTGGCTGATGGTACCGATATATCCAGGCAGGATATCGCGGATCTGCTGTTCGCTCGGGCGTTTGTCCGAACTCTTGGTCACCTCGCCCTCGAGATCGTCGGTCGCCCGCTCCTCGCCCCAGCTCACCGTGAATTCATAGATCTTGCGGCCGTCCATCACGTAGGGAACGGTCTTTGTCGCATCGCCGAGCGCGATCGGCAGCATGCCGGAGGCGAGCGGATCGAGCGTGCCGGCATGACCGGCCTTCTCAGCCTTGTAGAGCCACTTGATCTTGGAAACGGCTTCCGTCGAGCCGAAATCCACCGGCTTGTCGAGGATCAGCCAGCCGGAAATCGGCCGGCCCTTGGGTTTGCGTGGTTTGGACATGCGTCTCTTCTGTTTATTGTTCGTCATTATCGCCGTCGAGGTCGCGGCTCACCTCGGGCGAACGCAGCAGCTCGTCGATCTTCTTGTAGTTGTCGAAGCTGGTATCGTCGCGGAAGCGCACCTCCGGCATGTATTTCATCTGCCGAAGCTGCGGCCCAAGCCGGCCGCGGATGAACCTCGCATGGCGGTTCAGGGCCTCGATGACGATGCTGTGGTCGGAAACGCCGAGCGGCGTCACATAGGCGGTGGCGATCTTGAGGTCCGGCGACATGCGCACTTCCGAGACCGAGATCACGGTCGCCTCGATGACGTCGTCACGCACTTCGCCGCGTTGCAGCACTTGGGTGATAGCGGCGCGAACCTGTTCGCCAATGCGCAGCATGCGCTGCGAAGGCGCGGAAGAAGTTGGTCTGGTCATTGTTATCTCTATTTGCCGATGCGGCTGGGAATCGAACCCGTCAAAGGAGAGCGTCCATGACTCTTTTGGCCGAAAAGGTCAAGTCGGCAGGAACCCGAAAGCCATCCGCCGGCTGGCGGATGGCTTTCGGAAAAGTTCAGGCGCAGCAGTTTAGAGCGTGCGCGTGATGTGCTCGACGCGGAAGCACTCGATGACGTCGCCGGCGCGCATGTCCTCGTAGTTTTCGAAGGCCATGCCGCATTCCTGACCCATCGGCACTTCGGACACTTCGTCCTTGAAGCGCTTGAGCGTCTTGAGCTTGCCTTCGTGAACGACGACGTCGTTGCGGATGAGGCGGACGCCCGCACCACGTTCGACCTTGCCTTCGACGACGCGGCAGCCTGCGACCTTGCCGACCTTGGTGATGTTGAACACCTCGAGGATCTCGGCATTGCCGATGAAGGTTTCGCGCCGTTCCGGAGACAGGAGGCCCGACATCGCTGCCTTCACGTCATCCACGAGGTCGTAGATGATGTTGTAGTAGCGGATTTCGATGCCTTCGCGCTCGGCGAACTGGCGTGCCTGCGTATTCGCACGAACATTGAAGCCGATGATGGCCGCGTTCGAGGCTTCGGCGAGCGAAATATCCGACTCGGTGATGCCGCCGGCTCCCGAATGGACGATGCGGGCGCGCACTTCGTCGGTGCCGAGCTTCTCCAGCGCGCCGGCAATCGCTTCGATCGAGCCCTGCACGTCGCCCTTGATGACCAGCGGGAACTCCTTGATGCCGACGCTCTGGCGCTGCATCATCATCTGTTCCAGCGAACCGCGCTGTCCCGACTGGCGGGCAGCCGCCTTGTCGCGGGCCAGACGCTGACGATATTCCGAGATTTCGCGGGCGCGGCTTTCGCTTTCGACGACGGCGAACTTGTCGCCGGCCTGCGGCGTGCCGGAAAGACCGAGAACCTCGACTGGCGTTGCCGGGCCGGCTTCCTTCACATGGTCGCCCTTGTCGGTGACGAGAGCACGCACGCGGCCCCAGACGTCGCCGGCGACGATGATCTGGCCTGGACGCAGCGTACCCTTCTGGACGAGCACGGTCGCGACCGAACCACGGCCACGATCGAGCTGGGCTTCGATGACAGTGCCTTCCGCGGTCCGGTTCGCATTGGCCTTGAGATCGAGAATTTCCGCCTGCAGCAGGATCGCCTCGAGCAGCTTGTCGAGGTTCTTGCCGGTCTTGGCCGAAACCTCGACGTCAAGCACTTCACCGCCCATGGATTCCACGAAGACTTCGTGCTGCAGCAGCTGGTTGCGGACCTTCTGCGGATCAGCCTCGTGCTTGTCGACCTTGTTGATCGCCACGATGATCGGAACACCGGCTGCCTTGGCGTGGTTGATCGATTCGATCGTCTGCGGCATCACGCTGTCGTCGGCTGCGACGACCAGGATCGCGATGTCGGTCGCCTGCGCACCGCGGGCACGCATTGCCGTGAAGGCGGCGTGGCCGGGCGTATCGATGAAGGTGATCTTCTGACCGTTCTGCTCCACCTGATAGGCGCCGATATGCTGGGTGATGCCACCGGCTTCGCCGGAGACCACGTTGGCGTGGCGGATGGCGTCGAGCAGCGAGGTCTTGCCGTGGTCGACATGGCCCATAATGGTAACGACGGGCGGGCGCGAAACCAGTTCGCCATCGTCGTCGGACACGTTGAAGATGCCGAGTTCGACGTCGGATTCCGACACGCGCCTGACCGTATGGCCGAATTCGCCGGCGATGATTTCGGCAAGGTCGGCGTCGATGACGTCGCCCGGCTTCATCATCTGGCCTTCCTTCATCAGGTACTTGATGACGTCGACGGCGCGTTCGGACATGCGCTGCGACAGTTCCTGAATGGTGATGGTCTCGGGCAGAACCACCTCGCGGGAGATCTTCTCGCGGGTTTCCTGCATTTGACCGCGGCGGAACTTCTCCTGCCGGCGACGCATCGCCGAGAGCGAACGACCGCGGGCATTGTCCTCGCCGTCGACGTTGGCGGTGGTGATCGTCAACTTGCCGCGACGGCGCTCTTCATCCGTCTTCGGACGAGTCGTGACCGGCTTTGCGGGTTCCGGGCGAACGACGCGGCCACGGACCGGACCGCCGCGCGCTGCGCCACGATCGTCTTCTTCCTTTTCGTCGCGGCGGCCGCGAACGGCGCCGGGGACGGCAGCGCCGGCTGCCGGACGGGCAGCAGGTGCTCCAGCCGCGTCGGGCCGGCGTGCGGCCGGTGCCGACGATGCGGGCTGCTGCGGCCGTGGCGCGTCGGTGCGTGCTTCGGCCGGAGCCGGTTCTGCGACTGCGGGTTCAGCAACAGCGGGTGCCTCAGCCTGCCGGATAGCCTCTTCAGCGGCCCGGCGGGCAGCTTCTTCCGCTTCGGCGGCCTTGCGGACCACCTCTTCGGCGGCACGGCGCTTTTCTTCCTCGGCGCGGCGGATCGCATCCTGGGCGTCACGCGCCTGGGAGTCGGCGAGCGCGCGGCGGCGGGCGTCCATCTCTTCCGGCGACAGATGGTTCAGCACCACCGGGCGCGGGCGATCGTTCTGGCGCGGCGACTGATGAGACTGCTGCGGCGGACGCTGGTTCGTCTGGTTGTTGTTGCCCTGCTGAACCCGCGGAGCCGGTGCCGGCTGCTGCGGACGCGCCTGCACGGGTGCAGGCGCCGGTTCGGCTGCGCGCACGGGGGCCGCCGGAGCGACGGGCGTGATCGGCTTTTCGTCTTCCGGGCGCATCGGGCGCCGCTTACGGGTCTCGACGACGACCGCCTTGGTGCGACCTCGACCCATATCCTGGCGAACGGTGCCCTGGCTCATTCCCGATGGTTTCAGGGTGAGTGTCTTTTTGCCCGCTACGCTGATTGTCTTGTCGTCGTTACTATCGGTCATTCGTTCCCGTTCCTTCGGACAGGGAGCGATGACTAGATCAGACCCTGTCGTTCAATACTGTCGATCAATGAGGATGGGACCGGCCGATGCCGGTGACCGTCTCATTGTTTTAGCCGGCCAGCGCCGCCCGCTGCCCGGGACTGACCGCCAATACGGTACTGTTCGAGCATCTTTGCGCGCTTCACTACACCTTCACCCGCCTGCCCTGCAAGCACTGCGGCATGGATAAAAGCATTCTGGCCCATCAGGCCTTCCATTTCGCTCTCCGAGAAGAGACGGAAGGAAGGTATCTCCTCCTCGGTCTCCATTCCGAGGTGCCAGGCCTTGCGGGCCTGGTCGATTTTCCGGACGCCGTCGTCCGCTGCACCAGTCGCGTGGAACACCGCAAGGGCTGCTCCACTTCTGACCGCGGCATCCACTTTCGAGGAGCCGCTGACGAACTGGCCGGCTTTCCGCGCCATGTTCATCATCTGCATCAATTGCGCCGCGAGCAGCCGATCGACACTCGCGCCGAGATCGTCCGCCGCCTTTACATCCGTCTTCAGCGCGCGGGCGAAGAGCTTCTTCGCCACCGCCCTGTCGACCAGCGACCGGTCGATCTTCACCCAGCATCCGCGTCCCGGAAGCTCGCGCTTCAGGTCGGCGACAACTGTTCCATCGGGAGCGGCGACGAAGCGGATCAGCTCTTCCGGCGATCCGCTTTCACGCGTCACGATGCACATACGTCCGTTCACGTCATAACCTGCAAGATCGTCGTCCTCGAGAGGAGCGTCCGGTTCATGCGCGGTCATCATGCTTCTTGTTCGGCTTCGGTGACCTCTTCTTCGGTCCCCTTATCCAGGTCCTCTTGCGTGATCCAGCCAGCCGAAAGGCGGGCCTGGACGATCATCTGTTCTGCTTCGACGCGCGAGACGTCGAACTTCGAGAACAGGCCCTCGAACTTCTTCGTTTCGCCGTTCTTGCGTTCCGACCAGCCGACGAGATCGTCGGCAGCGCAGCCGGCAAAGTCCTCGATCGACTTGATGCCGTCTTCGCCGAGCGCCACCATCATCTGGGCGGTCATGCCGTTGATTTCACGCAGCTCGTCCTGGACACCGAGCGCCTTGCGCTTCTCGTCCATCTCGGCTTCGAGACGCTCGAGGAATTCGCGGGCGCGCTGCTGGATTTCCTGTGCCGTCTCCTCGTCGAAACCGTCGATCGAAGAGATTTCGTCGAGATCGACATAAGCCAGTTCTTCGACCGCGGCAAAGCCTTCCGAAGCCAGAACCTGGCCGACCATCTCGTCGACATCGAGCGAATCCATGAACAGGTTGGTGCGTTCGTTGAATTCCTTCTGGCGGCGTTCCGATTCCTCGGCCTCCGTCATGATGTCGATATCCCAGCCGGTCAGCTGCGAGGCGAGGCGGACGTTCTGGCCGCGGCGGCCGATCGCAAGCGACAGCTGCTCGTCGGGAACGACGACTTCGATACGCTCGGCATCCTCGTCGAGAACGACCTTGGCGACTTCAGCCGGCTGCAGGGCGTTGACGACGAAGGTCGCCGGATCTTGGCTCCACGGAATGATGTCGATCTTTTCGCCCTGGAGCTCGCCGACGACGGCCTGAACGCGTGAGCCGCGCATACCGACGCAGGCGCCGACCGGATCAATCGAACTGTCGTTCGAGATCACCGCGATCTTGGCGCGCGAACCCGGATCGCGGGCGACCGACTTCACCTGGATGATGCCGTCATAGATCTCCGGCACTTCCATGGTGAAGAGCTTCACCATGAATTGCGGATGCGTGCGCGACAGGAAGATCTGCGGGCCGCGCTGCTCGCGACGGACATCATAGACATAGGCACGGACGCGATCGCCATAGCGGACATTTTCGCGCGGGATCATTTCGTCGCGGCGGATGATGCCTTCGCCACGGCCGAGATCGACGATGACGTTGCCGTATTCGACGCGCTTGACGGTACCGTTGACGATTTCGCCGACGCGATCCTTGAATTCGTCGAACTGGCGGTCGCGCTCGGCTTCACGCACCTTCTGCACGATCACCTGCTTGGCCGACTGTGCGGCGATGCGGCCGAAATCCATCGGCGGCAGCGGATCGGCGATGAAATCGCCGAGTGCGGCGTCCGGGTTGCGATCGCGGGCCAGCTCCAGCGGGATCTGCGTCGAATAATCCTCGGCCTTCTCGACGACTTCGAGCAGGCGCTGCAGACGGATTTCGCCGGTCTTCGGATTGATGTCGGCCCGGATGTTGGACTCGGTGCCGTAACGGGAGCGTGCCGCCTTCTGGATGGCATCGGCCATTGCGGCCAGCACGATCTCGCGGTCGATGACTTTTTCGCGCGCCACTGCATCTGCGATCTGCAGAAGTTCGAGCCGGTTCGCACTGACTGCCATTGTCTTGTTTCTCCGTCTTTACTCCAGGGGTCCCGTCCCTGGAGCGGTCTGTTGATCGGTTATTCTTCGTCGTCCGCTTCGTTCTGGTTGGCGGCCTGGGCTTTCGCCAGCTTGTCGGCGCGCAACGCGTCACGGATCAGGTCGTCGGTCAGAATGAGCTTCGCATCGCTAAGCGCCGTGAAGGGAATGGTGACCTTCTGCTCTTCCCCATAGGCGATCTGGTCACGCTCGAGCGTGAAACCATCTGTGCCTGCTTCGACGATCTTGCCGCGGAAGCGCTTGCGATTGTCGATCAGGATCGACGTCTCGCATTTCACAAGGTGGCCCTGCCAGCGGACGAAATCGGATTTCCGCACCATCGGACGGTCGATGCCGGGCGAAGACACTTCTAGATGATACTCTTTATCGACCGGATCTTCCACATCGAGGACGGGAGAAATCGCCATCGAGACTTCTTCGCAATCCTGAACCGTCATCGTGCCGTCGTTGCGTTCGGCCATGACCTGCATCGTCGCACCGTTCTGGTTCATCATGCGGACGCGGATAAGGCGGAAGCCCAGGTCGACGAGAACGGGTTCGATGATATCGGCAAGACGCTGGTCGAGCCCGGTTTCGGTAATCAGCCGCGGCTCACGTTCATTGTCTGCGTTTGTCAGATCCGACAAGCGGTGCGCTCCTCGCAATTTCATGCTTTTTCGGCGATCGCGCTAATAAAAAAGAGCGGGTCCTTGCGGCCCACTCTTCATCAAGCGATCAAGAATTTGAGAGGCATATAGTCGGGTTTTTCCGAAATTGCAAGGTCCGCGACCGATTCGGCCAATTCGCTTGCTGCGCGTGATGAGGCCTATGGCCAGCGCCGGTCTTGCGCATATATTGCCGTTGGCGCGCAATAACAAAAGCGGGAGAAATCGTGGCCTACACTTCGTCGACATTGGCGCCTTTGCGGCACGATACCTACCGCACCATCTGGTTCGCGAGCCTTTCTTCGAATTTCGGCGGCCTGATCCAGGCGGTCGGCGCCGCCTGGATGATGACGACGATCACCGCCTCGGAGGACATGGTCGCGCTGGTGCAGACCTCGACGGCGCTGCCGATCATGCTGTTTTCGCTGATATCGGGTGCGCTGGCCGACAATTATGACCGCCGCCGGGTCATGCTGACGGCGCAGTGCATGATGCTCACGGTCTCGGCCTTGCTGACGGCCTCAGCCCTTCTCGGCTGGATCACACCCTGGCTGCTGCTCTTCTTCACCTTCCTGATCGGCTGCGGCACCGCGCTCAACAATCCCTCCTGGCAGGCATCGGTCGGCGATATGGTTCCGCGTGCCGATCTGCCGGCCGCGGTCACGCTGAACAGCATGGGTTTCAACATCACCCGCAGCGTCGGCCCGGCGATCGGCGGCGTCATCGTCGCGGCTGCCGGCGCGGCTGCGGCCTTCGCGGTGAACACGCTGAGTTACCTCGCCTTGATCTATGCCCTGCTGCGCTGGCGGCCAGCCGCGCCCGTTTCGACCCTGCCGCGGGAGGCGCTCGGCAGCGCCATCTTTGCCGGCCTGCGTTATGTCTCGATGTCGCCCAATCTCGAAAAGGTTCTTGTCAGGGGACTGCTCTTCGGCATCGGTGCCAGCTCGATCCTGGCGCTGCTGCCGGTCGTCGCCCTCGATCTCGTTGCCGGCGGCCCGCTGACCTATGGTTTCATGCTCGGCGCCTTCGGCATCGGCGCGATTGGCGGTGCGGTGCTGAATGCCAGGCTTCGCCAGGTGCTTTCCAGCGAGATGATCATCCGCCTCTCCTTTGCCGGCTTCGCGCTGAGTGCGGTCATCGCAGCCGTGAGCCCGAGTGCCGTCCTCACCTCCGCCGGGCTGCTCGTTTCCGGCGCCTGCTGGGTCTCCGCACTTTCGCTGTTCAACACCATCGTCCAGCTTTCGACACCGCGCTGGGTGGTCGGCCGGGCGCTGTCGCTTTATCAGACCGTCACCTTCGGCGGCATTGCCGGCGGCAGTTGGCTGTGGGGCGTCGCCGCCGATCGCTACGGTGTCGCCGATGCCCTGCTGATGTCATCCGTCGTCATGCTGCTCGGCATCGCGATCGGCCTGCGTTTTTCCATGCCGGCCTTCGCCTCGCTCAATCTCGACCCGCTGAACCGCTTCACCGAACCGGCCCTCAGTCTCGACATCACGCCGCGTAGCGGCCCGATCGTCATCCAGGTCGATTACGAGATTGCCGATGAGGACCTTGCCGAGTTCATGGAGCTGATGGGCGAACGCCGCCGTATCCGCATCCGCGACGGAGCCCGCAACTGGGCGCTGATGCGTGATCTCGAAAATCCCAGCCTTTGGACGGAAACCTACCATACGCCGACCTGGGTCGAATACATCAGACACAACCAGCGGCGCACGCAGGCCGATGCCGAAAATACCGACAGGCTGCGTGCGCTTCACCGCGGCGAAGGTCCGCTGCATGTCCACCGCATGATCGAACGCCAGGCCATTCCGCCTGGTGACGACGTCTTCCACAAGGCGCCGATCGATCTGCATCATTGAGACAATGTGTGCAGAGGTCGAACATGTATAGATTCAGGCTCGCCCGCCAATCCGACCTGGCTGCCATCGTCCGGCTTCTGGCCGATGACGATCTTGGCGGCACCAGGGAGATCGTTTCCGATCCTGTCGATGCGCGTTATCTCTCGGCCTTCGCCGCGATCGAGGCTGACGCCAATCAGCTTCTGGCCGTCGCCAACGACGCGACCGATCGGGTCGTTGCTTGTCTGCAGCTGAGTTTTGTTCCCGGCCTTTCGAGGACGGGCATGTGGCGCGGCCAGATCGAAAGCGTGCGTGTCGCAAGAGATCTTCGCTATTCTGGCCTCGGCGCGCAATTCATCGAATGGGCGATCGCCCAATGCGCCGAGCGCGGCTGCGGATTGGTGCAGCTGACATCGGACAAGACGCGAGGGGATGCGATCCGCTTCTACGAGAGGCTCGGTTTCGTCGCCAGCCATGAAGGTTTGAAACGCATGCTCTGAAGCCGGTTACTTCAGCTTGCCCTTCATCGTCGCCTCCGGAAAACATGTCGGCTTCATGCCGTTCTTTGCCTGCCACTGGCCGATCGAACGCCGGGTCTTGTAGCCCGGCAGACCGTCGGAACCGCCGACATCATAGCCCTGCCGTTCCAGCGCCTTCTGCATGGCGGCGACATCCGAGCGCAGCATCTTGCCGACATCGCCCCATCTGCCTTGAAAGGCGCCGCTATTATAGGCGATCCGGTCGGCAAGATTGCCGATATAGAGCGCGTAGAGATCGGAATTATTGTATTCCTTGATGATGTAGAAATTCGGCGTGACGATGAATTCCGGTCCGTCGCGGCCGGCCGGAACCAGCATCATGCCCTCAGCCTTCATCTCGCCGGAGGGAAAGCCCTTGCCGGAGATGCGGTCGATTCCGAGCGAGGCCCAGTGCGACAGCGGCTTTGCCAGATCGGGTCCTTCCTGCGCGCAGGAGACCGTCTCCGGTATCGACGCCTCGAAGCCCCAGTCGCGGCCGCGCTGCCAGCCTTTTTTGACCAGGTAATTGGCGATCGAGGCGAGCGTATCGGGCACCGAGGTCCAGATATTGCGGTGGCCGTCGCCATCGAAATCCACGGCATATTTCAAATAGCTGGTCGGCATGAATTGCGGCTGGCCGAGTGCGCCCGCCCACGAACCCTTGAAGTTGGCAGGTGTGACGTCGCCGCCGTCGAGAATATGGAGTGCGGCCACCAGCTCGGTGCGGAACATCTCCTTGCGCGTCGACATGAAGGCCTTGGTCGCCAGCACCTCGATCGCCGAATTCGGGATCTTCGCGGCGCCGAAGCCCGTCTCCCGGCCCCAGATGGCAAGCACGATCGAGCCCGGCACGCCATAGGTCTTTTCGATCCGCTTCAGCGTCGAGCCATATTGGGCGGCAAAGCCGCGTCCTGTTGCGGCAAGCTTCTTCAGCTGGTCCTCGTTGAAATAGGGAGCGGGCGAGGAAAATTCGGCCTGCGTCTGCTTCTGCTCCTTCGGCGGCGGGAAACCGGGCGGGGCGAGATCGGGCAGGTTCCAGTTCAGCGTGATGCCGGAGAAAGCGGCTTGAAAGACCTTCTCCGAAATGCCGTTCGCCTTCGCCTCCGGCCAGAGGTCGGCCTGCACCCATTTTTCGAACTGCGTCTCGACATCGGCTTTCGAAGGGGCCGCGTAACAGGAGAGGGGCAGGAGAGCTGCCGCTAAAGTGAGTGCGAATATCCGCAGCCGCCGTGGACCATCTTTCAGCATATGCAACCCTCTCATATCACCGTCCGCGCTCGAAGTGCGGCCGCAAGCGTGCCCTCGTCGAGATAGTCGAGCTCGCCGCCGACGGGCACGCCATGCGCCAGCCGCGTGATCTTCACGTCGAGCCCCTGCAGCTGGTCGGTGATGTAATGCGCCGTCGTCTGTCCCTCGACGGTGGCATTGACCGCGATGATCAGTTCCCGGACGCCGCCTTCGCCGACCCTGTCGATCAGCCCGCGAATATTGAGATCGTCCGGACCGACCCCGTCGAGCGGCGACAGCGTGCCGCCGAGCACGTGATAGGCGGCGTTCATCGCGCCTGCCCGCTCCAGCGCCCAGAGATCCGATACGTCCTCGACGACGATGATGACGGATTGATCGCGTTGCGTGTCGGTGCAGACAATGCAGGGATCGACCGTATCGACATTGCCGCAGCGCGAGCAGATCTTCACCTTGTCATAGGCCTCGCCCATTGCATTCGACAGCGGGCCGAGCAGCTGGTCCTTCTTCTTGATCAGATGCAGTGCCGCCCGGCGCGCCGAGCGCGGCCCGAGGCCCGGCACCTTTGCCAGAAGCTGGATGAGTTTTTCGATTTCGGGGCCGGTGACTCGTTTTGCCATGCGCCGTTCTTAACTGATATGGAACGAAAACGGAATCGCGGAAGGATCTGGCATCCCATGAAAATCCTGGCCTTGTGCACCGGCAATCCGGAAAGACTGCCGGGCAAGAGCTACAAGACCGGCATCTTCAAACACGCCGTCACCGGCGCGGTGATGATCGACGCCGAAGGTCTTGTCGGCGATGCGATCTGCAACCGCAAACACCATGGCGGCGTCGACCAGGCGGTCTATGTCGAGGGATCGCTGACGCTCGACTGGTGGAGCAGGGAGCTCGGCCGGCCTTATGAACCCGGCACGTTCGGCGAAAACATGGTGATATCGGATCTCGACAATCGCGACGTTGCCGTCGGTGACCGCTTCGCCGCTGGCGATCTCATCCTCGAGGTCGCGGCATGCCGTATGCCCTGCGCCACTTTCGCCGCCAGGATGGCCGATCCGAAATTCGTCAAGCGTTACACCGCCGCCGCCCGTCCCGGCATCTATTGCCGCGTCATCCGGGGCGGCGTGGTCGAGCCCGGGATGCCGATGGAATACACGTCTTTTTCGGGAGACAAGATTACGATGCCCGAGCTAATGGAGACCTTCGGCCGAAGGCTTCAGGGCGCAGATCGGGCGCGATATCTCGCGGCCCCAATTCACTACAAGCTTCGGGCCATGCTGGAATCCCAAGCCGACGAAGCGCG